>NZ_JBVVOS010000026.1:0-122345 GCF_055807515.1 Bradyrhizobium sp. Kon69
ACCCCGGGCGTCAGGACCACACGACTTGTTCGTCCGCGCACGTCCTCGCATGTCGCTTCGAGTGCTGGCGTGTGCTCACACCCGAAGCCATGCGAAGACGCTTTCGGCATCGTGTCGTAGGCACGAAAGCCATTGCTCGCAGCCGAAGCCGCCCTGCAATGCCTGTTATGCCCGACGCCGTCGCGTCCATCGCTGCCCAGCCCGCGGTTCGTGACGATCGCGATCCGCCCCTTGTCTCGGGCCAGGGTGTATCGCTTGTACGTCAAATCCGAATTTCGGTAAAGTGGAATATTTTTGCCAGGTGCACTTGACTGGCCAAGGCGGCACACTTTCGCAGTGTTTCGCCCTTTGGCGCACCGCGCTCCAGGGAGGCGTCTGGAGCTATCCGCCAGAAGCAACATTGTTCCGAAATTGTGATGCGATGTCTTTTGGCCATGCCATTTCCTGAGTATGATGCAACTGAAGAGTCTCACACCTAGCGGGGACACGTTCAGGGAGAGTCGCCATGGCTGTAGCAGGGACAGCTCGGTGGACGTGGATTTGGCCAGGGCTGGCGTGGGGCGTCCTGTTGATCAGTTTCGTTCTCGGCAAAGGCGGGGTCATCGACGCCGCCGCCGGAGCGGCTCTGTTCGGCACGGTCTTCGCCGCCGTGTATCACGCCGAGGTGGTCGCTCACCGCGTCGGCGAGCCGTTCGGCACGCTGATCCTGGCGTTGGCCGTGACGGTGATCGAGACGGCGCTCATCGTCTCGGTGATGATCGGCGCGCCTGCCGAGAAGGCCGGGCTGGCCCGCGACACGGTTTTCGCGGCAGTCATGATCGTCTGTAACGGCATCGTAGGTGCTTGTCTGCTGTGGGGCGGCGTGCGCCACCATGAACAGGGCTTCCAGGCGCAAGGCGCCAGTGCCGCTCTCGCCGTGCTGGTGGCTCTCACCAGCCTCACGATGGTGCTTCCGAACCTTGCAGCCCAAGAGCTCGGTCCGCTGTACAACACCTCGCAGCTCATCTTTGCCGCGCTTGCGTCCTTGATTCTGTACCTCGCGTTCGTCTTCGTTCAGACGGTCAGACACCGTGACTATTTCCTAGCCGCGAAAGGTGCCGCGGCCGACGAGCATTCGCCTCCTCCGGACAAGGGAACGACCAGCCTGAGTGCCGCTCTCCTCGTCGTCTCCCTTGTGGCCGTCGTGGGGCTTGCGAAAGTCCTTACCCCCAGCGTGGAGCGCGCTATCGATTATCTCCAGGTCCCTAAGGCAGTCGTCGGCACGATCATCGCCGCACTCGTTCTTCTTCCGGAGGCAGTGGCGGCCATCAAGGCGGCGCAAAGCGACCGGCTTCAGACCAGTCTCAACCTCGCCCTCGGCTCGGCGCTCGCGACCATCGGCCTGACCATTCCCGCCGTCGCGGCTGTCTCGATCGTCATGGGATATCGGCTCGAACTCGGGTTGGACATAAAGGATTTGGGGCTGCTCATGCTCACGCTGCTGTTGAGTGTCATCACACTCGGCACCGGGCGGACCACGGTGCTGCAGGGCGTCGTGCATCTGGTCATCTTCGCCGCGTTTCTGTTTTTCGCGGTAGTGCCGTGAGCTCGCGGAACGACGCCGCCAGGCCGAAGGATCAAATTCGATAGGATTCGAGGAGCGCTCGATGATCCGACATCTTACGCGATTTGGCATCTTGACGCTCCTTGTCGTCGGCTTGCAGGGCTGCGGGGAAAAGAAGAAGGAGGCGAGCGAACAGCCGGTCCGCGGTCTGCGCGCCTACAAGGTGGCCGCGACGGCGGAAAGCCGCGTTCGGCGCTTCCCGAGCGTTCTGCAGCCGGCCGACGTCAGCAGCCTCTCCTTCGAGATCGGGGGCCAGCTGAAGGCCGTCGGCCTCACCGTCGGCCAGAAGGTGCAACTCGGCGACGTTCTTGCCGAAATCGATCCGAGATCGCTGCAGAGCCAGGTGGACCAGGCCAGCGCGGGCGTGCAGCAGGCGCAGGCGCAGCTCGACAACGCCCAGTCCGATTTCCAGCGCAAGGAAGAACTCCTCAAGCGCGGCGTCGCGACCCAGGCGGCTTTCGAGCAGTCTAACGCCACCTTGCTCAGCTCGAGAGCCCAGCTCGACCAGGCGCGCCGCCAGCTCGAATTGGCCGATCAAAACCTTGATCGCAGCAAGCTGCTGGCTCCCTTCGCCGGGACCATCGCTCGCGTGGAGGTCAAATCCTTCGCGCAGGTCGCTGCGGGGCAGCCGGTCGCTACCCTCTACAGCGACGACAGCTTCGAAATGTCCTTTCTGGTGCCGGCCGCGACCTTCCAGAGCCTGAAGGTCGGGCAGAAGGTGGCCATCAAGGTCGCCGATAAGCCCGATCTTCCGCTCAAGGGCGAGATCAGGGAGCTCGGGTCCAAAGCCGAGCAGGTATCGGCGTTCCCGGTTGTGGTCAGGCTGGACAACAATGCCCCTGGTCTGAACGCCGGTATGTCGGTCGAGGTCGCGATCGAAGAACCGTTGGTCGTGGGCCGCAGCGGGTTTCTCGTTCCGCTCACCGTGCTGGTGCCCGAAGGCGGAAAGGTCCTGCAGAACACCGGTACGGTGTTTCGCTACGACGAGGCAAGTTCGACGGTGAAGAAGAGCACCGTCACCGTTGGCGGGATCCGGGACAATCGTCTCGTCGTGGTGGAGGGCGTCAAGGCTGGGGACGTCCTCGCCTCGGCAGGGGTGTCCTACCTCTCGGACGGACAAAAGGTGAAGCTGCTTCCGTTCGAGGAGGCGGGACCGTGAATCTTCTCACCCGGTTCGGGCTGGCGCGGTCCCGATTCACGATCATGGCCATGATCGGTCTGCTGATTGCCGGCATCGGGCTCTATCCGAACTTCCCTAAACGCGAAGACCCGGTCATCGTCATCCGGACGGCGGTTGTGTCGGCCCTTTTTCCGGGCATGGCGCCCGAGCGAATGGAGAATCTGGTCGCCGTTCCCGTCGAGCGAAAAGTACGCGAGCTCGCTGAGGTCAAGGACATCCGAACGCTTGCCGGCGAAGGATCCCTGACCATCTATGTCGACCTGAAGGACGAAATCGCGAACGTCAACGCCACCTGGCAGCGACTGCGCGACAAGATGGCCGACGCCAAGATCGAGCTGCCCGATGGGGTGGTCGGACCGTTCGTCAACAGCGACTTCGGCGATGTCGCGATCGCGACCATCGCCATCACAGGGGAAGGCTTTTCCCCCCGCGAACTGAAGGACGCGGCCGAGGACTTTCGGAAGAAGCTCTATCAGATCGGTGGCATCTCAAAAGTGGAGCTTCACGGCGTGCAGGACGAGCGGGTATGGCTCGAGCTCGATACCCGGAAGATGGCCGCCATCGGCGTTCAGGTTAACGCGTTGATCAAGGATCTTCAGGGACAGAATGTCGTGCTGCCGTCCGGCAACATCAACGCCGACGGCACGCGCCTTCTGCTCGAGACCTCCGGCGATTTTCCAAACGTGCGGGCGATCGAGACCATGCTCACGCGGGTCGGGACCACCGACAGCCTGGTTCGGCTTGCCGATATCGTCACGGTCCGCCGAGACTACGTCTCCCCGAAGGTCAAGCCGATCTATTTCAATGGTCGTCCCGCCGTGGTCCTCAGCGTCATTATGCAGCCGGACCAGGACGTCACGCAGCTTGGAGTCAAGCTCCGCGCGGCCGCAGGCGATTATGAGGAGCGGCTTCCGATCGGCTACGCCGTCTTCTTCGCGACGTACCAGGCCGATCAGGTCAGCGCCTCCGTCAATTCCGCCCTCTCGAGTGTGGCCCAGACCTTCGTCGTCGTGGCAGTGCTGGTGATCGTTTTTCTGGGCCTGCGGGCGGGCACTATCGCGGCGATGATCGTTCCCTTCGCCGTGATGTTTTCGTTGATCGGCATGCGGGCGCTGGGGATCGCGCTGGAGCAGGTCTCGATCGCGGCGATCATCATCGCGCTCGGTCTGCTGGTCGACAACGGCGTCGTGATCGTGGAGGACATCGTCAGCCGGATCGGCCGCGGAGTGCCTCCCGAAGAGGCCGGGCTCGCCTCCGGAGAGCAGTACGCGCTGCCGCTCCTGATCTCCTCGATCACCACCACCGCTGCGTTCCTGCCGCTCATGCTGCTATCGGGCGCGTCTGGCGAGTATGCGTTTTCGCTGGCGGCCGTGGTGGCGCTCACGCTCGGCGGCTCCTGGATCACGGCGATGTACATTCTTCCCGCCCTGACCGTGTGGCTGATCGGCCGGCGGGCCGGATCTGCTGAGGAGGATGCGGCGCCGCCTCGCCTGCAGCGGCTCTATGCCTCCGCGCTCGGCTCGGCCTTGCGCTTCTCTCCTATCGTCCTGGCCGGTTGCATTGCGCTCGTCGTAATTGCGCTTACTCAATTCCCGCGCATCCCGAAGGAGATGTTTCCGCTCAGCGAACGTAGCCAATTCCTGATCTACATGAATATGCCTGACGGGACCGACATCTCGCAAACGGAAGATCGCGCGCGCGAGATCGAACGGTGGCTCGGGGACAGAACGGCCAATCCGGAGATCTCCAGCGAAATCCTGTACGTGGGTGACGGCGGGCCGAGATTCTATCTCACTCTGACCCCAGTCCCGCCGGATCCGGCGTCCGCGTTCTTCCTTGTCAACACGACGGACTACCAGGCTGCGGTGCGTGCGGCCGATCGTGCCTGGAAATACCTTTATGCCAATCACCCGGAAGCAAGCTTCAAGATCAAGCGGCTGGCGATGGGAGCCGTCGAATCGGGCGTCGTGGAGCTGGAGATATCGGGCCCGGACGGTGACCGGCTGCTCGCTTTCAGCGAACGGGTTCGATCCCTGTTGCAGGCGGCGCCGAACGTCCGTGAGAACGATGACGACTGGGGCAACAAGATCGTCAAGGTGGTCGTCGAGATCGACCAGGACCGTGCGCGCCAGCTTGGAGTCACTTCTGAGGAAGTCACTCGGCTCCTGAACACGTATTTCACCGGCACCGCGGTGTCCATCTACCGGGAAGGCGACAACTCGATCCCAATCGTGCTGCGCGCCGGCGCGCACACGTCGCAGAGCCTGGAAGGCCTCACCAACGCCACCTTCGCAAAGAGCGGCGGCCTCATCTCGCTGGCGCAGGTCGCGAGGCTGAAGCCGGGGTTCGATTTCGCGCGGATCCGCCGCAAGAACCAGGAACGAACGATCACGGTGACCGCCCGCAGCACCTCCCTGACGGCCGGGCAGCTTTTGGAAACGATTCAGCCCAGGCTCAACGAGATGGACATTACTGGGGGATATCACGTGACCGTCGGCGGCGAGATCCAGAAAAGCGCGGAGACGAACCAGAAGCTCGCTGCGGGCTTTCCGATCGCACTTGCAGTGATGGTGCTGGCGATCATCCTGCAGTTCAACTCCTTCCGGCGCACGTTTCTGACGTTCATGAGCATACCGCTCATCCTGATTGGGATTCCGTTCGGCCTGCTGGCGGCCGGACAACCGCTCTCGTTCTTCGGCACCCTCGGCATCATCAGCCTGTCGGGCATCATCATCAACAACGCCATCGTTCTGATCGATCAGATCGATATCGAGCGAGAGACGCTTCCGCTGCGGGAAGCCATCGTAGCTGCGTCGGGAAAGCGTCTTCGTCCGATCCTCCTGACGTCGGCCACTACGGTCCTTGGGCTCGCACCCATGGCCATCTCCGGCGGCGCGTTGTGGCAACCCATGGCGGTGCTCATGATGTCCGGGCTTGCTGTCGCCTCGCTCCTGACCCTGTTCTTCGTTCCGGCTGGATATTTCGTGCTTTTTGGGATTCCTTCTCCCGGAGGCAAGAAAGCCGTTTTCAAATTCAGTGCCGGTCCTAGCTCACGTTCCGGTTGACGCAGCCGAACTCGGTTTGGCCCATTTTGCGACCTCATGGAGGCAGCCTTTAAGCCGATGCTTGGAGGCTAAATCAGCCCCGCCAGCCGCAGCGCCACACCCGCAGCGCAGCTGCCGGCGAGCACCGTCAACATCCCCAGCTTGAACCGAAAGATCGCGGTTGCGGCTGCGATCGACAGCACGAGCGCGGGGAGATCGACGCTCGTCAGCACCGGCATGTCGAAGGCAAACGGGAAGCTGTGCACCGGCACGGTCTCGCGGAACAGGGTGTGCAGCGCGAACCAGATCGAGAGGTTCAGGATCACGCCGACGACGGCAGCCGTAATCGCACTGAGCGCACCGCCGAGGCCCTTGTTGCCGCGCAGCCGTTCGACGTAGGGGGCGCCTACGAAAATCCAGAGGAAGCAAGGCGTGAAGGTGACCCAGGTCGCGAGCAATCCGCCCAAGGTAGCCGCGAGCATCGGCGACAGGCCGCTGGCGTCGCGGTAGGCGGCCATGAAGCCCACGAACTGAAGCACCATGATCAGCGGGCCCGGCGTGGTCTCGGCCATGCCGAGGCCATCGAGCATCTCGTGCGGCTTGAGCCAGTGATAGTGCTCGACCGCCTGCTGGGCGACATAGGCCAGCACCGCGTAGGCGCCACCGAAGGTGACCAGCGCCATTTTCGAGAAGAACAGCGCGATGTGACTGAAGACGTTGTCCTGTCCAACAGCGAGCAACAGCGCGATCACCGGCACCAGCCAGAGCGCCAGCCACAACGCGCCGACGCGAATCGTGCGGACGGTGTTGGGGCGGACATGCTCGGGCACAGCGTCGCCGAGCATGCTGTCGATCACGGCGCTGCTGCCGGCAGGGCCGTGACCGGCCGGCGCGAATTCCGGACGGCCCTGTTTGGCGCCGATATATCCGATGATGCCGGCGGCGATGATGATGACCGGGAAGGGGATCGCGAAGAAGAAAATCGCGACGAAGGCGATCACGGCGAGCGCGATCATGATGCGGTTCTTCAATGCTCGCTTGCCGACGCGCACCACGGCCTCGACGACGATAGCGAGCACGGCGGCTTTCAAGCCGAAGAACAGCGCCTCGACGAAGCTGACATTGCCGAAGGCGGCGTAGACATAGCTGAGGCCCATGATGGCGATGATGCCGGGTAGAATGAACAGCCCGCCAGCCATCAGGCCACCGGCGGTGCGGTGCATCAGCCAGCCGATATAGGTCGCAAGCTGTTGTGCCTCCGGGCCCGGCAGCAGCATGCAGTAATTGAGCGCGTGGAGGAAACGGGCTTCCGAGATCCAGTTCTTCTCCTCGACCAGGATCCGATGCATGACCGCGATCTGGCCCGCGGGCCCGCCAAAACTCAGGCAGGCGACACGGAGCCAGACGCGAAAGGCCTCACTGAAGCTGACGCCGTGACCGGCATCAGCTCCTGCTTCGATCGTACGGGTATCCATCAAGCCTTCGCCTTGTTGGTCGGCCAGTTGTGGGTCTCGGACGTGGCGTCACGGCACCAGCGATAGAAGGCGTCGTAGAGCAGCATGCCGGCCTCGAGCTGTTCGAGGTCGTCATCATACATCCGCGACAGCCCGAGCGAAGCTGCGAGCAGGCCGGGGGCCTCCGGCGCAAGGTCGGGCCGCCCGGTGTCGGCGCCGCGCACCAGCGTTGCGAGCCGGAGCAGCGCCGGCGCGGCAATCCCGAACTCCTCGATCATCACGTCGAAGGTGCAGAGCTCGCCACGGTGGCTCCAGAACACGTTCTCGATGTCGAACGGGGCCGCCTTGAAGCGTTCGCCGACGGCGACCACTTCGGACGGAGCTACGAACAAGAACACCGCATTGGGATCGACGAAGCGGCGGATCAGCCAGGGGCAGGCGATGCGGTCGACCTTGGGCCGCGCCCGCGTCACCCAGACGGTGCGTCCCTTGGCGTCGCGCGGCGGCAGCTTGCGGGTGTCGAGCAGCGGCAGCTTTGCGTCCTTCCAGCCCTCGAAGCCGCCTTCCAACGTCTCGGCCTGGACCCCAAGCTGCCTGAGCCAGGCCGCCGTGCCCTGCGCGAGCTTTGCGCCGCGCAGGCAGGAGACGATGGCGGTGCGGCCCGCGAATTCGGCACCCCATTCCGGAACATTGTCGTGGCTGAGCTTGATCGAACCCGGGATCAACCGCCGGTCGGCGGCAAAATCCTCGTCGGTGCGCACGTCGATCAGGGCAGGGGCGTTCGCCGTGCCGATCAACCGTGCCAGTTTGTCAGATGATATCGTCGTGTAGGAAGACATGATGCGCCCTCGTGAAAACAACGGGACGCGATACTTGGGCATGTCGCCTCGTGGGGAGATCGCTCAAATCCCCATGGCCTTCATTACACCGAAACGGCACCGACCTGTCAATCGGCTCATTCCGGCGATTTTGCCCAGAAGACTCGCAGGTCTATATTAGGGGTCAACGGCCCGGGCCTTTCGGAGACTTTGCGATGCATTCCCATTCCATCGAACAATGGACTCATGACCACGCCTTCCTGGGCGACAAGCACGACGAGAACGAGCGGCGCACCTGGCTCGTGGTCGTGCTGACGCTGGTCATGATGGTCGGCGAGATCGTCGCCGGCTCGCTGTTCGGCTCGATGGCGCTGCTCGCCGACGGCTGGCACATGGGCACGCATGCGGCGGCGCTGGGGATTGCCGCGTTCGCGTATCGCTTTGCGCGGCGGCACCTGGGGAGCTCGCATTTCAGCTTCGGCACCGGCAAATTCGGCGATCTCGCCGCCTTCGCCAGCGCGATCATCCTCGGCCTGATCGCGGTCGAGATCGCCTATGAGAGCGTGCTGCGGCTGATCAATCCGGTGCCGATCGTCTATGGCGAGGCGATCGTGGTCGCTGCCCTCGGCCTGTGCGTCAATCTCGCCAGTGCCTGGCTGCTCCGCGATAACCATGGTCATCACCATCACGGCCATGCGCATGATGATCACGATGATCATGACCATGATCACCACCACCATCATCACGACAACAATCTCCGCGCGGCCTATGTCCACGTCATGGCGGATGCGGCGACCTCGGTGCTGGCGATCGCCGCGCTCGTGGTCGCCATGTATTCGGGACGGGCCTGGGCCGATCCGGCGGTCGGCCTGATCGGCAGTGCCGTGATCGCAAGCTGGGCGTTCGGCCTGATCAAGACATCAGGCGCGGTGCTGCTCGACGTGCGCGCCGACGAGAAGCTCGAGCGTGTGATCCGGGCGCGTATGGAGATCGGCGACGACCGCGTCACCGATCTGCATCTGTGGCAGGTCGGCCCCGGCCATTGCGCCGTGCTGGTGTCGGTGGTCTCGGACAAGCCGAAGCAGCCGGCGGTCTATAAGAAGCGGCTCGCCGGGCTGAAGGGGCTGAGCCACGTCACGGTCGAGGTCGAGACTTGCCCACATTGAGGCGGGAATTCTGCGAACTGGCCGGGGTTGACCCTCGGTCACAGCCGACAATGGCTGCAAGGGAGGAACGAATGACGTCAAGGATCACGCTCGCTCTCACCGTCGCCGCGCTTGCTCTGTCCGGCCATGCGGCGCTGGCGCAATCGGAAAAGACCGGTGTCGAAAAGCTCTACGTGCTCAATTGCGGGGAGGGCACCGCCGGCGACATCTCGCGCTGGACGCCCGGCCTCAACGAGGGCAAGACGATGGACTTCGTCGACAGCTGCTATCTCGTCAAGCACGCCAAGGGCTGGTTCCTGTGGGACACCGGCATCACCGACGCAGTCGCCGCGATGCCCAATGGACTTACGCCCGCCGATCCCAAGGCGGTGACCTGGCGGCGGCCGAAGACGCTTGCCGCCCAGCTCGAACAGCTGGGCCTCAAGCCGGATGACGTCAAGATGATGGCCGTCTCGCACACCCATCCCGACCACACCGGCAATGTCGAGCTGTTCCCGCAAGCCACGCTCTACGTGCAGAAGGCCGAGTATGACTGGCCCGGCGCCAACAACGAGCCGCGATTCAAGCCGTCGCATCCGGTCGAGCTGCTTGCGGGCGACAAGGACGTGTTCGGCGACGGCAGCGTGACCATCCTGTCGACGCCCGGCCATACACCGGGACACCAATCGCTGCTGGTGAAGCTGCCGAAGACCGGCGCCGTCGTGCTGTCGGGCGATGCGGTGCACTTCAAAGACAACTGGGACAACCGCCGTGTGCCCAGCATGAACGCCAACAAGGACCAGAGTGCGGCCTCGATGCAGAAGATCGCCGACACGCTCGGGAAGGAGAAGGCGCAGCTCTGGATCAACCACGACAAGGTCCAGCGCGACAGCCAGAAGATGTCGCCGGAGTTTTACGACTAACTTCCCGCGACGCCCCTGTTGCCACTACGGTGGCAGCAGGAACGTGCTAGCGCCCTCAGCAGGCTCCGCAACGGGAGACGATTGTGGGTGAGTGGGCCGGGGTTGCGATCGCGCTGGCGTCGAGCAGCCTTGGCGGCACTGCCGCGGCGATCACCCGCTATCTGGTCGGCGGCGCCGATCCGATCCTGCTCGCGATCCTGCGCTGGGGGATCGGCTTTCTCTGCCTGCTGCCGTGCGCGGTTCTGCTCGGCGTGCGCTGGCCGCGGCGGTCCGACTGGCCGGCCGTGGCGCTGCTCGGCATCTGTTTTTTCGGCCTGTTCTTCATCCTCTACAACATCGCAGTCTCCTACACGACGGCCGCGCGCGCCAGTCTCGCGCTGGCGACGCTGCCGCTCCACACCATGGTGGTTGGCGCCATCCTCGGCGTCGAGCGGCTGACGGCGCGCAAGATCATTGGTGTCGGCATCGCCGTGCTCGGCGTGGCGGCGGCGCTGGCCGCGGGCCTGGCGCAAAGCCCGCCCGGGGCTTGGCGCGGCGAGCTGATCATGACCGGTGCCGTGTTCTGCATGGCGTTCTACAACGTGCTGTCGCGGCCGCTGATGCAGCGCTCCAGCCCGCTCGGTTTTCTCACGGTCGGCATGGGTGCGGGCGCCGCCGTGCTGGTGCTGGCGGGTCTGGTGAAAGGGAGTTTCGCAGCGCTCGGACACTTCACGATGGGGCAGTGGATTGCCGGCATTTATCTTGGCATCGGGGGCGGCGCGCTCGCCTTCATTCTCTGGGTCATGGCACTCGCGCGCGCGACGCCGACGCGCGTCGCCAATACGATGACGGTCAATCCGATCGCTGCCACCTTGCTTGCCGCGCTGCTGATCGGCGAGCCGATCACGCCAAATCTGCTGATCGGGCTGGTCGCCGTGTTCGCCGGCATCTGGATCGCGACCGGCGAAACGTTGACGGTTTAGCTGCGCGGTGCGGTCACGGCGGGCGGACTCGCGTCCGGCGCCTTCTTCGGCTTCAGCGAACCGGCGTAGAAGGAGATCAGCCAGACCAGGATGATGGCGAGGAGATAGACACCCCAGGCCTGCGGCGGCGTGGTCGCCCAGCGCAGGAGGCCTTTGAATGTGCGGGGCGGGCGCGTGTCTTCGGTCATGCTGCGCTTGTGCGCGAAAGCTCCCGCCCGGTCAATCCGGCCGCGGTTGCGCGCGGATCATGAACAGCGCGGCCAGGGCCGAGAGGCTGAGTGCGGACGAGACGATCAGCACCTTGGCGCCCATGACGTCGATGAGCAGGCCAAAGGCCAGCGGCGCCACGGCCTGCGCCATCCGTGCCGGCGCGCCGATGATGCCGAGGCGATAGCCGAAATCCTTGGGGCCGAAGATCGACAGCGGCAGCGTGCCGCGCGCGATGGTCAGGATGCCGTTGCCGGAGCCGTGGAACAGCGCAAACGCACTGGCCGCGGCGCCGCCGAAGATCGCCACGACCACCGCACCGATCGGGTGGGTGAGGCAGGCGAGCCGCGTCGACCACAGCGGATGAAAGCGGCTGAGGAAGCCCGCTTCCAGAACCCGCGCGGCGACTTGCGCGGGGCCGATCAGCGCGCCGGCCGCGATCGCCTCGACCGGCGTAGCGCCGGTGGTCTCCAGGATGCGCGGAAAATGCGCGGCCATAGCGCCGGTGACGGTCCAGACCGCTGCGAAGACGAACGCGAGCAGGATCATGGTGCGGTCGAGCGGCAGATGTGGCTTCACCGCTGTCGCCGCGGCCTGCCTTGCGCCCTTGATCGTCGGCAGCAGGAAGAAGTTGAGTGGCAGGCCGATCAGGATATTGGCGGCGGCCCAGGCGAAGCAGGTGTCGCGCCAGCCGATATGGGCGAGGCCCCAGGCGGTGAGCGGCCAGCCGACGGTCGATGCAAAGCCCGCCATCAGCGTGATGCCGGTGATGGGCCTGCGCGCCTCGGTGCCGTAGATGCGGCCGAGCGCGGCGAAGGCGGCGTCGTAGAGCCCCATCGCCATGCCGATGCCGAGCACCAGCCAGGCCATCGCCATCACCGCCACGGATTGCGAGAGGCCAAGCAGAATGAGGCCGGCGGCGATGGTCAGGTTCGACACCGAGAGGACCTGCCGGCCGCCGACCAGATCGATCTGTCGCCCGATGCGCGGGCCGAGCAGCGCCGAGATCACCAGCGAGGCCGAGAACGCGCCAAACACCCAGTTGGAGGAGATGCCGAGATCGCGCGCCATGGGATCGGCGAGCAGCGCCGGCAGATAGTAGCTGGAGGCCCAGGCCAGGGTCTGCGTGGTACCGAGCGCCAGGATGATCGGAAGCTGGCGCTGGCTCATATCCCCGTATTTCTGATCGGCGGTGTCATCGTTCGCATTTGCCGCCCGAGGCGGGAGCGCGTCAACAGCGTCCGCGACATATGCGACCTGCCGCGGGTGGGAGCCTTGACGCAAGGTCCGCGCGCCGCCTTTCGCTCGTCACGAATGCACGGCATAATGGCGCATGCAATTGACCTCGCGACTTGCGCTGATGAACTGGTTGGCCGGCCAGGGGCTCACCGGCCTGCCCGAACCCGAACTGCTGCGCGGCTTCTGCGAGCGCTGCCGCGCCGAGGGGCTGGAACTCTCGCGTGGGCTTGTCGTGATCGATACGCTGCACCCGATCTACGAGGGACGCGCCTTCCGCTGGAGCGATACGCCGACCAACGAGAGCGACGTGGTCGAATACGGCTCGACGGCCGAGGGCGACGCGGCCAACAATTGGCGCCGGTCGGTGTTCTATCATTTGCTCGAGCATGGTCACGACAAGATGGTGATCGACCTCGCCGACGCGCCCTCGCTCGATTTTTCGCAGATCGGCGAGCTCGCCGAAACGGGGCACCGCCATTTCCTGGCCTTTGTGCACCGCTTCGGTGAGACCGGCGCGCTCGGGCAGATGGACTGCCTCTACTCCTCCTGGACAACGCGGCGCGAGGTTGGCTTTACCGACGCCGAGCTCACGGCGCTGCGCGATCTCGTGCCGGTGCTGGGGCTCGCGATCAAGTCGGCGCAGCAGGTCGACATCGCGCGCACGCTCGGCCGCGTCTATCTCGGACGCGATGCGTCAGAGCAGGTCTTGAGCGGACGTATCTCGCGCGGCGTCACCGAGCGCATCAACGCCGTGCTGTGGTATTCGGATCTGCGCGGCTCGACCGGAATCAGCGAGAGCATCGGCCCCGACGAGATCATCCCGTTCCTCAACGACTATGCGCAGGCCGTGATCGATGCGATCCACGACGCCGGCGGCGACGTGCTGAAGCTGATCGGCGACGGCGTGCTCGCGATGTTCACCGGCGAGGACATGGCGCATGCCCGGCGCGCGGCGCTGCGCGCCGAGCATTTGTTCCGCAAGAACGTCGCGGCGCTGAACCTGCGGCGGGGGGCCGAGGGCCGTCCCACCACGTCCGCCTATATCGGCCTGCATGTCGGCGAGGTCTTCTACGGCAATATCGGCAGCGAGGACCGGCTTGATTTCACCGTGGTCGGTCCGACCGTGAACGAGGTCAGTCGCATCGCCTCGATGAGCCGTTCGGTCGATCGCGAGCTGCTGGCCTCGGCGGAGTTCTACAAGGGCCTCGACGCCGCCGGCCGCCGCTACCTTGTCTCCACCGGCCGCTATGCGTTGCGTGGCATCGGCCGCGCACAGGATCTCTACACGCTCGATCCGGAGGTGGACGCGAGCGAGCCGGTGACGGGCAGCTACGAGCGGTATCTGGCGGGCTAGGCTAGCTGCTTCAACATACTCCGTCATTGCGAGGAGCTCTTGCGAGGAAGCAATCCAGACTGTCTCCGCGGACGGATTCTGGATTGCTTCGCTGCGCTCGCAATGACGGTGCGGCTAACACCGCGCCGCCACCTCGTCGCCCACCATGTCCGGCTGCCGGTCCAGCGCCACCGCGGGCGAGAGCCAGATCACCAGCGCCTGCACGCCGAACACGGCGGCGGCGAGATAGAGGCAGGCTTCCGCGCTCCAGAGGCCGCCGACGATCGCACCCAGCGCCGAGCCGACCGGGCGGGCGCCGTAGCTCATGATGTTGATGGCGGAGACGCGGCCGAGCAGGCGAGGCGGGGTCACTGATTGGCGCAACGTCGTGGTCGAGATCACCCACAGGATCGGCCCGACGCCGAGCAGGAAGAAGCTCAAGGCCGCAAGCCAGGGCGAGGGGATCAGCACCGTCAGCGCCATCACCACCGCCGCGACGAAGCCGGTGACGGGGCCGAGGCCGACGACCGTGCCGAACGCGATGCGCTTCATCACACGCGTGGCGAACAGCGCGCCGATCACCATGCCGACGCCGTACATGGTCAGCACGGCGCCAACACCGGCAGCCGTCAGGCCGAGGTGACGTACGGCGTAGGGCACGAACACCGCGATCTGCAGAAACCATCCGGTGTTGAAGATGAACTGGGTGATGAAGACCGGCCGCAGCAGCGGATGGTGAAACACGAAGGCCGCGCCCTCGCGGATGTCCTGAAACGGATGCCGCCGTGCGGCCGGCGTGCGGGCGGGCTCGTAGATGCCCGAGAGCAGCACGACGGCGATCGCCGATAGCGCGGCCGCAAAGCCGAAGGCCGGGCTCGCGCCCCACCACCCGACCAGCACGCCGCCGAGCGCAGGGCCGCTGGCGAAGGCGATGGTGCGTGCGAGCTCGATCCGCGCATTGGCCGCCGGTAACAGGTCCGAACTCACCAGCGAGGGCACCAATGCAGGCGCGGCCACGCTGTAGACGACGGTGCCACATACGGCGGCAAAGCCGAGCAGCGCCAGCAGCGGCAGATTGAGCGAGCCGAGCGCGAGCAGCAGCACGATCGCTGCAAGGGCCGCGGCCCGCAGCGCCTCGGCGCCCGCCATCAGCGAACGGCGGGAGATGCGGTCGGCCAGCAAACCGGCCGGGATGGCGAAGAGGACGAAGGGCAGGGTCAGCGCGGTCTGGAGCAGGCCGGTCTGGCCTTCGGCGACGCCGAGCGTCAGCACCGCGACGATGGGGGCCGCGGCCAGCGCGATCTGTTCGGCCGACTGTGCCGCCAAATTGGACCAGGCGAGGCGGTTGAATGTCTCGGGGAGGCGCGGGGGAATTGACATGGCTCATTTCCTGCAAAGTCGGGTTGGCGCCACTATCCCCTCCGACCACGGCCAAACCCACCCGCTTCCCGACAGGGGCGGCACATAGCGACCGCCACCGGAACGCACCCGGCTAGATGCAGTTGCAAATGAGTTGCAATAAGGCTCGACTTCGGTATTCTCGCCCCATGGATGCTCGCTCTCCCGATCTGACCCGAGACGCCGCCGGCTGGCGCAACGACGCGCCTGCGACCAAGAGCCTGGCCGAGGTGAATGCCTCGGTCGCCCTCCCCATCGCGGGGGTGTGGTGGCGGCGCCTGCTCGCCTTTGTCGGCCCGGGCTATCTGGTCTCGGTCGGCTACATGGACCCCGGCAATTGGGCGACCGACCTCGCCGGTGGGTCCAAGTTCGGTTACACGCTGCTCTCGGTCATTCTGCTCTCGAATTTGATGGCGATCCTGCTGCAATCGCTGGCGGCACGGCTCGGTATCGTCACCGATCGCGACCTCGCGCAGGCCTGCCGCGCGACCTATTCGCCGGCCGTGAACTTCATGCTGTGGCTCGCCTGCGAGGCGGCGATCATCGCCTGCGATCTCGCCGAGGTCATCGGCACGGCGATCGCCCTAAAACTGCTGTTCGGCATTCCCCTGATCGGCGGCGCGCTGATCGCCGCGCTGGATGCCTTTTTGCTGCTCATCCTGATGAATCGCGGCTTCCGTTTCCTCGAAGCCTTCGTCATCGCGCTGCTCGTCGTGATCGCAGTCTGCTTCACCGTCCAGCTTGCCGCGGCCGCACCGCCGGTTGCCGAGATGCTGAGGGGATTTGTGCCGAAGACCGAGATCTTCACCAATCCCGAGATGCTCTACATCGCGATCGGCATCATCGGCGCCACCGTGATGCCGCATAATCTCTATCTGCACTCCTCGATCGTGCAGACGCGCGCCTATGAGCGCAACGACGAGGGCCGCCGCGAGGCGATCAAATGGGCGACGACGGATTCGACCGTCGCCCTGATGCTGGCGCTGTTCATCAATGCCGCGATCCTCGTCGTGGCGGCCGCGACCTTCCACAAGAGCGGCCATTCCGACGTCGCCGAGATCGGCCAGGCGTTCGAGCTGCTGTCTCCGCTGCTCGGCCTCGGCATCGCTTCGACGCTGTTTGCGGTGGCACTGCTCGCCTCCGGTCTGAATTCAACGGTGACGGCGACGCTTGCCGGCCAGATCGTGATGGAAGGCTTTCTCGATTTGCGCCTGCCGAGCTGGGCGCGCCGGTTGCTGACGCGCGGCATCGCGATCGTTCCCGTGATCGTCGTCACCGCGATCTACGGCGAGCGCGGCACGGCTGATCTGCTAGTATTCAGCCAGGTCGTGTTGTCGATGCAATTGCCCTTCGCCGTCATCCCGCTGGTCCGCTTCGTCTCCGACCGCCGCAAGATGGGCAAGTTCGTAATCCCGGCGTGGGTGGCGGCGATCGCTTGGATCGTTGCCGGCATCATCGTGGTTTTGAACCTGAAGCTGCTCGCGGATACGCTGTTCGGGTGATCAATCAGGGCCGTGGCGGCGTTTCGGCTTGTATGGGCTGAGCGGATTGACGTCGAGGTCGACCTCTTTCACGCATTGCTGACTTTCGCGATGACTTGAGCCGGCGTGCCACTTGCCTGAACGAAGCTCGACCTTCCTCATCTCGGCGATCTTTAGGCACTTCCAGTCGCCTGCGCGAGGAAGTCCTTTGCTGGAGCCGCCAGAGAATTGGAAGGCAAGTGTGTACTCCTCGCCGTTCGTATGGCCCAGCAACGCGGGACAAATGGCGCGCGGGTGACCCTGATACGAGCAGTGCACCTGAAGTCGTTCGATAATGGCCCGGGCGATCAGATCGTAAGTCTGCGACAAGGATACCTCCGTAGTCACTCCTGCTTACGGCCCTTGCATATTGGTCGCCCGCGGGCGAACGGCTATGCCGATCAATCCTGCGGCTCGGAGGCCGCATCGCCCTGTGCGTCGATGCGCAGCCAGCCTGAGGGCGCGAGGCGCTGCTGCGGCAGGAAGCGGGCCTTGTAGTCCATCTTCTTGGAGCCCTCGATCCAGTAGCCGAGATAGACGTAAGGCAATCCCTGCCGGCGAGCGCGGGCGATGTGGTCGAGGATCATGAAGGTGCCCATCGAGCGGCTGACTTCGCCGGGCTCGAAGAACGAATAGACCATCGACAGGCCGTCGCTGAGCACGTCGGTCAGCGCGACCGCGATCAGCTCCTCGCCCCGGCCGGTGATGCCGCTGTCGGGACCGCGCTTGCGGTATTCGATAATGCGGGTTTCGACATGGCTGTCCTCGACCATCATGGCGTAGTCGAGCACGGTCATGTCGGCCATTCCGCCATGGCGGTGACGGGAATCGAGATAGGCGCGGAACACCGAATATTGCTCGGAGGTCGGCACCGCGCTGCGCTGCTCGCCGATGATGTCGGCGTTGCGCGCGATCACCTTGCGGAAGTTGCGGGAGGGGCGGAACTCGTTGGCGATCACCCGGACCGAGACGCAGGCGCGACACTGGTCGCAGGCGGGACGATAGGCGATCGACTGGCTGCGACGGAAGCCGCCATGGGTCAGGAGGTCGTTGAGGTCACCGGCGCGCTCACCTACGAGGTGCGTAAACACCTTGCGCTCGTGCCGGCCCGGCAGATAGGGGCAGGGGGAGGGCGCCGTGAGGTAAAATTGTGGGGTGTCGCGCGAGTGCTGGGTCAAGGGACGTCGTGGGCCTCCAAAATGTGCGTCAGCATCGCGCTACGAAAGCCCCCGGTCAATCGGTCTACTCGGCAGGTCAGGTCGGACAGCATAGCGGGTCCAGGTTGATAGGTTCTTGATCCGGGGTCGTTGATCAGCAGGTCGTTGATCAATAGGTACCTATTCAAAAGGTCCTGGCGCCCTGAGGCACCGGCGCACGAACGGAATTGTTGATCACGACCGTTCCCAGCACGAAATCCTGCAGCAAGCGCCGGCGGCCGTTGAACAGCCCGACCAGCACCACGAAGGGCGACAGGAACGAGACGGTCACCCAGAACAACACGGCGTGGGTGGCGCCCAGCACGAAATAGCCGGGAGCGCCGTACCAGGTGCGCAACTCAAGATCCATCACGCGCATGCCGATGGTCGCGGACGACGGACCGCCGATGCAGGCGCCGTAATAGACGATGGCCCAGATCACGGAGGCCGGCCAGGCCAGCCAGAACAGCGCCCAGCCGATGCCGAGCGTGACCACGCCGAACACCGCGATGAAGAGGTAGCCGAGGATCACCGGCACCGAGATCACGACCATGTCGATCAGGAAGGCGAACACCCGCCGCGTCGCAACGCCGCGGAACAGTTCCGGATGCAGATAGGGATCGTAGGCATGCGGCTGCGCCCCACCGTCATTGCGCCAGGCATTGCCCGAGTCCGAATACGACATGACCGTTCTCCCGAGGGAAACTCCCGTGGCAGGACTCCCGTGGAAAGACATGGGAACAGGCCGTCCGCGTGCCAAGGGCGCCGGGATTAACAAGCCGAAATATTCCGGCGATTCGGGGGCGGCGGAGGTGGGAGGAAAAGGGCGCGCCGCCACACGAATAGTGTCGTCCCGGCGAAGGCCGGCACCCATAACCACGCAAAGCAGTTTGGCGAAGGCTCAGGGGTTGATCGCTTCCCCGGTACCAATACCCCGCGCGCCCGATAGATCACGCGGTATGGGTCCCGGCCTGCGCCGGGACGACATTGGGGCTTACCCCTGCGCGCGGAGCTTCTCCGCGGCCGGCCTTCGCCGGGACGACGTTGGGGCTTACCCCTGCGCGCGCAGCTTCTCCGCCACCTTCGGTGCGAAATAGCTCAGCACACCGTCGGCGCCGGCGCGCTTGAAAGCGAGCAGGCTCTCCATCATGGCGCGCTCGCCGTCGAGCCAGCCGTTGTTGGCAGCGGCCGCGATCATCGCGTATTCGCCGGAGACCTGGTAGGCGAAGGTCGGCATGGCGAACGTGTCCTTCACGCGGCGGACGACGTCGAGATAGGGCATGCCGGGCTTGACCATCACCATGTCGGCGCCCTCGGCGATGTCGAGCTCGACCTCGCGCAGCGCCTCGTCGGTGTTGGCGCTATCCATCTGGTAGGTGCGCTTGTCGCCGGTGAGCGTCTTGGCCGAGCCGATGGCGTCGCGGAACGGACCGTAGAAGGCGGAGGCGTATTTTGCGGCATAGGCCATGATCTGCACGTCAAGAAGCCCGGTGCGATCCAAGCCCTCGCGGATCGCAGCGACGCGGCCGTCCATCATGTCGGAGGGCGCGATGATGTCGCAGCCGGCTTCGGCCTGCACCAGGGCCTGACGCACCAGCACGGCGACCGTCTCGTCGTTCAGGATCTTGCCGTCGGAGATCAAGCCGTCATGGCCGTGGCTGGTGAAGGGATCGAGCGCGACGTCACAGAGAATGCCGATCTCCGGAAACTCCTTCTTGATCGCGCGCACCGCCTGGCAGACCAGATTGTTCGGGTTGGTGGCTTCCGAGCCCTCCTCGTCGCGCAGGGACGGGTCGGTGTAGGGAAACAGCGCGAGGCAGGGGATGGTGAGCTTCATCGCGCGCTCGGCGTCGCGCACGGCCTGGTCGACGCTGAGGCGCTCGACGCCCGGCATTGAGGCAATCTGCTCGCGCTTGTTGTTGCCGTCGATCAGAAACAGCGGCCAGATCAGATCGTCGGTGGTGAGCACGTTCTCGCGCACCATACGCCGGGCCCATTCGGCCTTGCGGTTGCGGCGCGGGCGGACGGTCAGATCGAGGGCAGGGGAGGCCCCGGTGCCGTCCCGGCGCGAGACCTCGCGCAATTCGATCGGACGTCCGTATTTGATCGCCATCACTCTTCCTCCGGCTGGAATTATTCTTATACCAGCTCGCATGGTTCCCGTCACCGCGGGTTGACCTGCCGCAAAAGATGGCAGCCGATTGATTTTGCGGGGCAAAGCAGCCAGAAGGGGGCATGTCCGAGATCTCCACCCGCGATGCGGCCCGCGACAGCACCAGGGACGCCGTCCGAGACAATGCCAGAGACAGCGCAATGTCGGTGGCGGCGATCTCGTCGGAGCGGGCTGAATCCGACGACAATGTCTGGACGCGCCGGCTCGTGCTGTTCCTGCGGGTGATGGCGCTGCTCTCGATCCTCAAGGGTCTCTATCATTGGGCGCAGGTGACGGGCTTCGTCGGCGGCGAGGACGAGGCTTTCGAGAACCAGTCGATGGCCTGGCAGGCCTCGACCATCTACTTCGCCGTGATCGAACTCGTTGCCGCGGTCGGGCTGTGGCTGGCAACGCCTTGGGGCGCCGTGGTGTGGCTGACGACCGTGGTGTCGATGGCGGTGATCGAGCTGATGTTCCCGGGCATCTACGGCGGCAGCCTGGTCGTGGTCGGTGTCGAAGCCTTCATGCTGGCGGCCTATCTCGCGCTCGCCTGGATGGCCGCACGCGAACGGCCGCCATAGCAAACTCTCGTGCCCCGGCTCTGCACCCGGCTTCGCTGTGCTGGTCCGGGACACCAGATTGTCGCGCTTGGTTGACGGTTGGTTGCGTAAAATTCGACGTAAGTTTTCGCTAACCAGCGTGTTCCGCCACAGCTGTTACGCGGCCGTTTCGAAACGGGGCGGGGCTGTTCTGGAATGCGACAATCGCGGCGGACGGAGGGTGAACAGGACCTTGCGAGAGTCAACAGAGAGTTGCGAAAAGTGCTTGTGGCACAGGCTTAATCCGCAATTCACTGTCTTAAATTCATGATCTCTTTATTCTCTTATTTAAGCCGATCTTCAAACGGCGCCCCTTAAGTTGCACCTATCAGACGGGACACAAGTTTCGTCGAATGAGTGTCGATAAAAACGACAACAGGGGAAGTGTCATGATGAAAGCCGTCGCAACTGCGGCAGATACCGCGGAACGCGTCTCCGGCCAGCAGGGTTCGGTGCAGACGCTCTATCTGGAAGCCTTGACTCTGGTGGAGCGGCTGCATCGCCGGCTGCTCGACGTGATCAAGGACGAGTTCGATCGCCGCGGCCGTGCGGACATCAACTCGGTGCAGGCGCTGCTGCTCTACAACATCGGCGACAAGGAGCTGACCGCGGGCGAACTGCGCACGCGCGGTTATTACCTCGGCTCCAACGTCTCCTACAATCTGAAGAAGCTCGTCGAGCTCGGCTTCCTCGACCATCAGCGCTCGCGCGTCGATCGCCGCTCGGTGCGCATCCGCCTGACGCCGCAGGGCCAGGAAGTCCGCCGCATCGTCGACTCGCTCTACCAGAAGCACGTCAAGACGGTCGAGCAGGTCGGTGGCATCTCGGGCGAGGAGTTCTCGACCCTCAACAAGTCGCTGCACCGCCTCGAGCGGTTCTGGACCGACCAGATCCTGTATCGTCTCTGAGTTCTTTTTGACGGGACAAGGCCAAGCCGGCCCGCAACAAGACCGGCAAGCCTCCCGAACGTGCCTCACTTCCCCAAGCGCGCCGGCCCGGCTGTGTCCGGACCGGTGCGTTTCTTCCATTTCGCGGTTGCGAAAAAAATCCCCAACCGGAGGGAACGAGTTCCCGGTTCGGTGCTTATCCCCTTCGATCGGAGGGCGGACGATGCTGGTCGAGCGTGGCGTGGGGGTGATGAACGTGGAACTCGTGAGCGAGGCCTATGCCATCGCCGCGAACTATCTTCGCCGCTCCGGCGCGATCCGCGACACCCTCGTCACCGACGAAAGCCTGCTTGAGATCGTCATCAAGCTGCTCCAGCACGGCGAATTCAACAAGATCAGGTTGGCAAACAAGGCCATCGTCAGGTTCGAGGCGCAGTCCGAGGCCAAAGCGGTTGCCTGATCTCAACTCCCAAACGCGGCAAGAACCAGAGGGTGCCATGGAAGCTGCCATCGACCGGATCATGCATACCTACGATTTGCTCGCCAACCGCACGTCGGCGGCGAGCGCGGAGGCGCGGGAAAAGGTGACTAACTACCTCAATACGTTG
Source organism: Bradyrhizobium sp. Kon69 (assembly GCF_055807515.1). Classification (NCBI taxonomy): domain Bacteria; kingdom Pseudomonadati; phylum Pseudomonadota; class Alphaproteobacteria; order Hyphomicrobiales; family Nitrobacteraceae; genus Bradyrhizobium; species Bradyrhizobium sp. Kon69. The sequence continues at coordinate 22,269 of NZ_JBVVOS010000026.1, forward strand.
ATGGAAGCCGGCGAGAAAGACACCCACAGGTTGACGGTTTGCGGCCTCACCTATCTGCGGCAGCTCGACGGCAGCGTGGATCCCGTGAAGGCGGGGTATACCGGGCTGTAGAGGCTGGCCGCTCGCATCCACACGGCCTTTCGAGCCCAAAGCGGGCCTTTCAGGACATGGACGACCGGATACCGCCCCGTCGTCCAAATCCTCCAATCCCACCATATCTTGCATAAATCTCAGGTCCGACCCGCAACTACTTGGCCTGTTGCGGGCGATGTGGTAGATCGCGCACGCCGCTTCCGATCGCCACACCAGACCCGCCCGTAGCCCGCCAAAAGGCTGCGGCGGTGGAGATATTCGCAAGATGACCTTCGCCAAAACCGCCTCCGCGCCCGATTCGTTTTTCACCGCCTCGCTCGAGCAGGCTGACCCGGAAATCGCAGCCGCCATCAAGGGCGAGCTCGGCCGCCAGCGTCATGAGGTCGAGCTGATCGCCTCCGAGAACATCGTCAGCCGTGCCGTGCTGGAAGCGCAGGGTTCGGTGATGACCAACAAATATGCGGAAGGCTATCCGGGCGCGCGCTACTACGGCGGTTGTGAGTGGGTCGACGTCGCCGAGAACCTCGCGATCGATCGTGCCAAGAAGCTGTTCGGCGCCAACTTCGCCAACGTGCAGCCGAACTCCGGCAGCCAGATGAACCAGGCGGTGTTTCTGGCGCTGCTTCAGCCCGGCGACACCTTCATGGGCCTCGATCTCGCGGCCGGCGGCCATCTCACCCACGGCTCCCCCGTCAACATGAGCGGCAAGTGGTTCAAGGCCGCGCACTACACCGTGCGCCGCGAGGACCAGATCATCGACATGGACGCGGTCGCCAAGCAGGCCGAGGAGGTCAAGCCGAAGCTGATCGTGGCCGGCGGCTCCGCTTATTCGCGCGCCTGGGACTTCAAGCGCTTCCGCGAGATCGCGGACAGCGTCGGCGCGTATCTCCTGGTCGACATGGCGCACTTCGCCGGTCTCGTCGCCGGCGGCGTGCATGCCTCGCCGGTGCCCTATGCCCACATCACCACCACCACGACGCACAAATCGCTGCGCGGTCCGCGCGGCGGCCTGATGCTGTGGAATGACGAGGCGCTGACCAAGAAATTCAACTCGGCGATCTTCCCGGGCCTGCAGGGCGGACCTTTGATGCACGTGATCGCGGCGAAGGCAGTGGCTTTTGCCGAGGCGCTGCGGCCGGACTTCAAGGTCTATGCCAAGAACGTTGTCGAGAACGCCAAGGCACTGGCCGAGGCGATGAAGAGCCACGGCTTCGACATTGTCTCCGGCGGCACCGATAACCATCTGATGCTGGTTGACCTCAGGCCGAAGGGCCTGAAGGGCAACGCCTCGGAGAAGGCGCTGGTTCGCGCTGCCATCACCTGCAACAAGAACGGCATTCCGTTCGACCCCGAGTCGCCGTTTGTCACCTCCGGTATTCGGTTGGGCACGCCTGCGGCAACCACCCGCGGCTTCGGCGTCGCTGAATTCCAGCAGGTCGCCGGCATGATCGCCGAAGTCCTCAACGCGATCGCGCAATCCTCCGACGGCAAGGCGCCGCTGGTGGAAGCCGCGATCAAGGAACGGGTCAAGGCGCTCACCGACCGTTTCCCGATCTATCAGTAAGGTCCAAGACAACCGGTCAAGGTCAACGGATGCGCTGCCCGAACTGCAACAGTCTCGATACGCAGGTGAAGGACTCGCGTCCGACCGAAGACTCTTCCGTGATCCGCAGGCGGCGCGTGTGCGTCGCCTGCAATTTCCGCTTCACCACCTTCGAGCGCGTGCAGCTGCGCGAGCTCACGGTGATCAAGCGCAACGGCCGCCGCGTGCCGTTCGACCGCGACAAGCTGATGCGCTCGGTGTCGATCAGCTTGCGCAAGCGGCAGGTCGAGCCTGAAAGGGTGGAGAAGATGGTCTCCACCATCGTGCGCGAGCTCGAGACCGGGGGCGAGGCTGAAATCTCCTCCGAAGTGATCGGCGAGACCGTGATGGAGCATCTGCGCACGCTCGACGACGTCGCCTATGTCCGCTTCGCCTCGGTCTACCGCAATTTCCGCGAGGCCAAGGATTTCGCCGACGTGCTTGGTGAGCTCTCCGGTGAGGAGGAAGCGCGGCTCGCCGCGATCCGCAAATGATCTTCCGCATCCTGGAGGATCAATTCGCGCAGAAGGCGCGCGAGTCCAGGGATGCCGACCGGCGCTTCATGGAGCTTGCGCTGGCGCTCGGCAGGCGCGGGCAGGGACGTACCTGGCCCAATCCCGCCGTCGGTGCCGTCATCGTCAAGGACGGCGTGATCGTCGGCCGCGGCTGGACCCAGCCAGGCGGACGACCGCATGGCGAGCCTGAAGCGCTGCGGCGCGCAGGCGAGTCCGCGCGCGGCGCCACGCTCTACGTCACGCTGGAGCCGTGCTCGCATTTCGGCAAATCGCCACCGTGCGCCGACGCCGTGATTGCCGCCGGCATCAAGCGTGTGGTGGCCGCGATCGAGGATCCCAACCCGGAAGTCGCCGGTCAGGGTCATGCGCGCCTGCGCGCCGCCGGCATCACGGTGGACGTGGGTCTGTGCGCGCGCGAAGCCGCCTTCGATCATGCCGGACATTTCCGTCGCATCAGGGATCAGCGCCCGCATGTGATCCTGAAGCTCGCGGTCTCGCCCGACGGCAAGATCGGCGCGGCCGGGGGCAAGCCGGTCGCGATCACCGGCGAGGCGGCGCGCAACCGGGTGCATCTCCTGCGCGCGCAAAGCGACGCCATCCTGGTCGGCATCGGCACGGTGCTGGCGGACGATCCGCAGCTCGACTGCCGCCTGCCGGGCATGGCGGCGCGCTCACCGGTGCGCGTGGTGCTCGATCAGAGCCTGCGCATTCCCGGCGCAAGCAAGCTCGTGGGCTCCGCGCGCGAGATTCCGCTGTGGGTGGTGGGTTCCGAACTCGCGGAGGCCGCAGCCGCCACGCGGCTCGGTGCTGCCGGCGCGCAGGTGATCCGCGTGCCGCCCGGCAACGCCTTGGGACTCGATCTTGCGGCGGTGCTGCATGCATTGGCGGGCAAGGGCATCACGCGGCTGATGGTCGAGGGCGGCAGCCGCGTCGCGGCGTCCTTTATCGCCGCCGACCTCGTTGACGAGATATGGCTGTTCCGCGGCGCGGAGGCTGTGGGCGCCGACGGGGTGGATGCGCTCGCCGCATTGCCGCTGTCGAAAATCACGCAGTCGCAGGCCTACAAGGTTCATGCTAGCGAGACCTTCGACAAGGATACTCTCACCATCTACGAGCGCGCGTAATGTTCACCGGCATTGTCACCGATATCGGCGAGATCGTCGGCTTCACGCCGACGGCGCAGGGCCAGCTGCACCGGCTGCGCATCGCCTGCCGCTACGACCAGACCACCATTGCCGACGGCGCCTCGATCGCCTGCAACGGCGTCTGCCTGACGGTGGTTGCTTCCGGCGTCGAAGGCGGCAAAGACTCTGCTCAAAGGACCTGGTTCGACGTCGATGCCGCGGCCGAGACGTTGGCGCTGACGACCGCAAAGCACTGGAGGGCCGGCACCAGGCTCAATATCGAGCGAGCGCTCAAGATCGGCGACGAGCTTGGCGGGCATATCGTCGCTGGCCATGCCGATGGCATCGCGACCCTCGTCAGCCGCGAGGACCTGCCCGAGATGGCGCGGTTCGAGCTCTCCACGACGCGGGAGCTGGCGCGGTTCATCGCGACCAAGGGCTCGATCACGCTCGACGGCGTCTCGCTGACGGTTAATACGGTGAAGGACGTGACCTTTTCGGTGCTGATCATCCCGCACACCCTGACGGTCACGACGATCGGCGGCTGGAAGGCCGGAGATGAGGTCAATATCGAGGTCGATCTGATGGCCCGCTACGCGGCGCGGCTGACGGAAATGAAGTGACGGCGTCTTTCAACTTGGCTTACCCGCTGGTGGCGACTACATAGCGCCAACCCCTGTGGAACGGATTTGACGATGGCAGACGCGCGGCGCGCACCCCTGAAGGACCAGACCGACATTTCCGGCGCGCGCGCGCTGATTGTCGAGGCACGGTTCTATGACGATCTCCAGGACGCGATGCTCGAAGGCGCGGTGGCCGAGCTGAAGGCGGCCGGTCTGACCTACGACGTCATCACGGTTCCCGGCGCGCTGGAGATTCCCGCGGCGATCGCCATCGCGATTGATGCCGCGGCCGCCAATGGCAAGCCCTACGACGCTGCGATCGCGCTCGGTTGCGTGATCCGTGGCGACACCATCCATTTCGAGATCGTCTCGCAGGAATCTTCCCGCGCGCTGATGGACCTCGCAGTGACGCGCAAGCTGCCGCTCGGCAACGGCATCCTCACCGTCAACACCGAGGCGCAGGCCTGGGCGCGGGCGCGTGCCAGCGAGTTGAACAAGGGCGGCGATGCCGCGCGGGCCGCGATTGCGATGCTGCGCATAAAGCGCCGGCTGGCGCGGGCTTGATCATGGCCGATAACAACAAGAAGCCGCCCGCCGGCACAGAGAAGAAGGCGAACCGGCGCGGTGCGGCGCGGCTCGCAGCCGTGCAGGCGCTGTATCAGATGGATATCGGCGGTGCCGGCATCAACGACATTTTTGCGGAGTTCGAGAGCCACTGGCTCGGCAACGAGGTCGAGGGCGACACATATCTCCCGGCGGAAGCGGCGTTCTTCCGCGACGTCGTCTCCGGCGTCGTGCGCGACCAGAAGAAGCTCGATCCGCTGATCGACGAGGCGCTGTCGAAGGGCTGGCCATTGAAGCGCATCGAAGCGATCCTGCGCGCGGTGCTGCGGGCAGGGGCCTATGAATTGGAACACCGCAAGGACGTGCCGGGCCGCGTCGTCGTCTCCGAATATGTCGACGTCGCCAATGCCTTCGTCGACCGCGAGGAGACCGGCATGGTCAACGCGGTGCTCGACCAGATCGGCCGCCAGTTTCGCGGTGACGAGTTCGGGCGGGGGTAGGCGGCGCGAGGGCGGTGAATTGATGCGATGTGGCTGCCCCATATTCTGCTGTCATCACCCGCGAAGGCGGGTGATCCAGTACGCCGCGGCGGTCGTGCCTGAACAGTGGCGGCTCGGCGTACTGGATCGCCCGGTCAAGCCGGGCGATGACAGCGAAGTGTGTGGCTGACGCTGATGGCAAACCCACACGATCCCTCCGCCGAAGACTCCCTCATTGCGCGCTATTTCAAGCCGCTGGCGACTGATCCCGGTGCGTTGGGATTGGTGGACGATGCCGCCATCCTGCAGGCGCTCGGCAGCGACATCGTCGTCACCACCGACGCGGTGGTGGAGGGTGTGCATTATCTTGCCAGCGATCCGCCCGATACCATCGCGCGCAAGGCGCTGCGGGTGAACCTGTCCGATCTCGCTGCCAAGGGCGCCGTGCCGGCCGGCTTCGTGCTGACACTGGCGCTGCGCAGCAGGGAGGACGCCTGGCTCAGGCCGTTCACGGACGCGCTCGGCGAGGATGCGAAAACCTTCGCCTGTCCACTGCTCGGTGGCGATACGGTGTCGACGCCGGGGCCGCAGATGATCTCGATCACCGCCTTTGGCCGCGTGCCGCAGGGCCGGATGGTCGGCCGCACCGGCGCCAAACCGGGCGACCGTATCCTGGTGACTGGGACGATCGGCGACGCCGCGCTTGGCCTCGATGTGCTCAAGGGCGGCGCGGTGGCGAATGCGCTGGCCTCCGATCCGCACGCGCGCGAGACGCTGATCTCGCGCTATCGCGTGCCGCAGCCGCGCAATGCTCTCGCGCACGGCGTGCGTGACCATGCAACGGCTGCGATGGATGTCTCCGACGGGCTTGCCGGAGACCTGACCAAGCTCTGTGCGGCGTCAGGCGTCTCGGCCACGATCGACGTGACCAGCGTGCCGCTCTCGGCTGCCGCCGCCGGCCTGATCGCGGCCAAGGTCGTTTCCGTTGAGACGCTGCTGGCCGGGGGTGACGATTACGAGGTGCTGTGCACCGTCCCGCCGGCACAAGGCGACGCACTGATTGCCTTGGGGCGGGCGGCAGGCCTTGCCGTCACGGCCATCGGCACGATCGTCGCGGGCCATGAGCGGCCGCGCTTCCTGGACGGGCAGGGCCAGGAGCTGGTCTTGAAGCGGCTCTCCTACAGCCACTTCTAGGAATTGCTCCAAACCGGCGTCGGGACTCCTAAGACCAGCCCAAATACCTGCCGAGATCGGCCTTTTCGGCCTCATCTGGCGTTGCACCCTCAATTTGATTTTGGCAAGGTTGTGACCGACTAGGGCCGCGCCTTCGGGCAAGGGGCGGCCTTTTTCAAATCAAGGCGCCGCACCGCACGACGGAAAAACAAAAGGCGCCGGGGGTACGTTCATCAAGGATCTGAGGCAAAAAATCACATGACAGCATTATGGTTGATTGTGCTCTGCGGAGTGCTTTCCGTCGTCTACGCGATCTGGGCGACGTCTTCGGTTTTGAGTGCGGATGCGGGGTCTCCGCGCATGCAGGAAATCGCGGCAGCGGTGCGCGAAGGCGCACAGGCCTACCTGCGGCGTCAGTACACCACGATCGGGATGGTCGGCATCGTCATCTTCGTGCTGCTTGCCTATTTCCTGGGGCTCTATGTCGCGATCGGTTTTGCCATCGGTGCAATCCTGTCGGGGGCGGCCGGTTTCATCGGCATGAACGTCTCGGTCCGCGCCAATGTGCGCACCGCCCAAGCGGCGACGACGTCGCTCGCGGGTGGTCTTGAGCTTGCCTTCAAGGCGGGCGCCATCACCGGCATGCTGGTGGCGGGTCTCGCGCTGCTCGGCGTGACCCTCTATTTCGGCTTCCTGGTCCATTCGCTGAAGCTTGCGCCTGACAGCCGCGTCGTCATCGACGCCATGGTGGCGCTCGGCTTCGGCGCCTCGCTGATCTCGATCTTCGCCCGTCTCGGCGGCGGCATCTTCACCAAGGGTGCGGACGTCGGCGGCGACCTCGTCGGCAAGGTCGAGGCCGGCATCCCCGAGGATGACCCGCGCAACCCGGCCACCATCGCCGACAACGTCGGCGACAATGTCGGCGACTGCGCCGGCATGGCCGCCGACCTGTTCGAAACCTATGCGGTGACCGCGGTCGCCACCATGGTCCTGGCGGCGATCTTCTTCGCCAAGACGCCGATCCTCGCCGACATGATGACGTTGCCGCTCGCCATCGGCGGCATCTGCATCATCACCTCGATTATCGGCACCTTCTTCGTGAAGCTCGGGCCGAGCCAGTCGATCATGGGCGCGCTTTACAAGGGACTGATCGCAACCGGCGTCCTGTCGCTGGTCGGCATTGCCGGCGTGATCTATTACCTGATCGGCTTCGGCAAGCTCGCCGGCGTCGATTACACCGGCATGGCGCTGTTCGAGTGCGGCGTGGTCGGCCTCGCCGTCACCGCGCTGATCATCTGGATCACCGAATACTACACCGGCACCGACTATCGTCCGGTGAAGTCGATCGCCCAGGCCTCCGTGACCGGCCACGGCACCAACGTGATCCAGGGCCTCGCCGTCTCGATGGAATCGACCGCGCTGCCCGCGCTCGTCATCATCGCCGGTATCCTGGTCACCTACAGCCTCGCCGGCCTGTTCGGCATCGCGATCGCGACCGCCACGATGCTTGCGCTCGCCGGCATGGTCGTCGCGCTCGACGCGTTCGGCCCGGTGACCGACAACGCCGGCGGCATTGCCGAGATGGCGGGCCTGCCGAAGGAGGTTCGCAAGTCGACCGACGCGCTCGATGCGGTCGGCAACACCACCAAGGCGGTGACCAAGGGCTACGCGATCGGCTCCGCCGGTCTCGGCGCCCTGGTGCTGTTCGCGGCCTACAACGAGGATCTGAAGTTCTTCATTGCGGACTCCGCGCACCACGCCTACTTCGCCGGCGTCAAACCGGACTTCTCGCTCAACAACCCCTACGTCGTGGTGGGCCTGTTGTTCGGCGGTCTGTTGCCGTATCTGTTCGGCGCGATGGGCATGACCGCCGTGGGCCGCGCTGCGAGCGCGATCGTCGAGGAGGTCCGGCGCCAATTCCGCGAGAAGCCGGGCATCATGCAAGGCACCGACAAGCCGGATTACGGCAAGGCGGTCGACCTTTTGACCAAAGCGGCGATCAAGGAAATGATCATCCCCTCGCTGCTTCCGGTGCTGTCACCGATCTTCGTCTACTTCGTGATCTACGCGATCGCGGGGGGCGGGCCGGCCGGCAAGTCGGCGGCGTTCTCGGCCGTAGGCGCGATGCTGCTCGGCGTGATCGTGACAGGCCTGTTCGTCGCGATCTCCATGACCTCGGGCGGCGGCGCCTGGGACAACGCCAAGAAGTACATCGAGGACGGTCATTTCGGCGGCAAGGGCAGTGACGCCCACAAGGCGGCCGTGACCGGCGATACCGTCGGCGATCCCTACAAGGACACGGCCGGCCCGGCGGTGAACCCGATGATCAAGATCACGAACATCGTGGCGCTGCTGCTGCTCGCGGTGCTCGCGCACTGAACCAGAGGCAGCGTTCCTGCGACAAACCCGCGGTGCAAGCCGCGGGTTTTTTGTCGGCTGCCAGCCGGGCGCGGCGATTCTTCTGGAGAAGTTGGGCACCATGAAGTTCGAGATGACCAGGTGCAATCAGTGCGGTAGCGATATGCCGATGGGCACGACCCTCTGTCCAAGCTGCGGCAAAGCGCAAAGCGGAGCCAGGAGATCAGGCTCGCTTCAGCCGCGCACCCTCCTGGCGGTTGCGCTGGCGGCGGCGGTGCTCCTCGTTTTCAACTGGATCAAAGCCCCGGCGCCGCAGACCGCCCCCGTCATTGCACGTCCATCTGCAGCCCTTCCTTCTGGATGATGCCGGCGAACTTCTTCGTCTCGGCGTCCACGAAGGCGGCAAACTGGTCGGGCGTGCCGTAGTCGGCGCGGGCGCCCATGGCCACGATGTTCTTCTTGATGTCGTCGCGCTCGAGCATCGCCTTCACTTGGAGGTTGAGCGCTTCGACAACGGCGGGCTGCACACCCTTCGGCAGGAACACCGAGAACCACGACGAGACGTCGAAAGCCGCAAGCTCCGGCGCGCTCTCGCGCATGGTCGGCAGGTTCGGCGCAAGGTCGCTGCGCTCGGTCGTGGTGACGCAGAGGCCGGTCAGGGTGCCGTTCTGCACCTGCGGCAGGCTCGGATAGAGGTTGTCGAACAGGATCTGGATGTCGCCGGCGAGCGCCGCCTGCAGCGCGGGACCGGCGCCGCGGAACGGGATATGCGTCATCTTCAGGCCGGTGAGCTGCAGGAACCAGGCGCCGGTGAGGTGAGGGCTCTGGCCGACGCCGGAGGAGGCGTAGCTGAGCTTGTCCGGATTGGCCTTGAGATAGGCGACCAACTCGGCGATCGACTTGATGCCGGTCTTGGGATGCGCCGAGACGATGTTCGGGATCCGGATCATGTTGGAGACCGGCTGGAGCTGGTCCGGCTTGTAAGTGAGGTTCTTGAAGATGCTGTAGGCGATCGCGTTCGGGCCGGGATTGCCGATCAGGATGGTGTGACCGTCAGGCTTGGCGCGGACCACCTCGGCCGTGCCGATCGTGCCGCCGCCGCCGGAGCGGTTTTCCACCACGGCCGATTGGCCCCAGGCGGTCTGCAGATGCGCGGCCAGGAGCCGACCCATCACGTCGGTCGAGCCGCCGGCGGCAGCCGGCACGACGAGGCGGACGTTTTCGGTGGGCTTCCAGTCCGCAAGGCTCGATCGCGGCAGGATCGCTGCGGCCGAGATAGCGGCAGCACCGGTGAGCACGCGACGGCGGGACAGCAATTGTTTGGGCACGAATCCACTCCCTGCATCTTGTTTTGCAGGGAGCGTATGGAACAGGACGCGCAACGGCAAGCCGCACGAAGCCGCAGGCTGAAGGCTCAGTTAAAGCTGAGCAGCTTGAAGATAGGCGTGAGGTAGCTCATCTCCTGGCCCGACGTCGCCGTGGTGCGGCTGATGAAGTCGAAGATCTTGCCGTCCTGCAGGCCGTAATTCGCAAGTCGGCGCACGCGCCGGTTCTTGTCGAAATAGACCGCGATGACGCGCTGATCGACCACCTTCTGATTCATGAAGGCGACCATGCGCTCGGAGCGCTGCGAAATGTAATAGAACACCTCGCCGTCCAGGGTTGCGACGGTGGAGGGGGTGCCCATCACGATCAGCACCTGGTCCTGGCTCGCGCCGATCGGGATCTGCTCCAGCGCGCCGGGCGGCAGGATGTAACCCTTCTGGAACTGCTCGCCGGTGCAGCCCGCAAGCGCAGCGCCAACCAGGGCCGCGGCCGCGAACAGGCGCAAGCCGCGCCAACGTGCATGAAGGCCGCGCCGCTTGTCTGCACGCAGGCTGGTCTGGTTCGTTATCGTCATAGCGGAACTGATTCCGTCCCCTTGCGTCGCGCGAGGCGCTGAAGTACCGGGCGGAGGCTCTGAATGCAACACGCGCGCGCCCGCTTGCGGAAACCACAATGCTTTGGCCGTTCAATCACTTCAGGAAACCCCGCCTAGCCTCGCCGGGCACCATTGAAGCCATCTATGGCATGATCGTGACGCAGGCGCGAGAACCCATATTTTACCGCGACTTGGGCGTGCCCGATACCGTTAACGGGCGTTTCGATCTGTTGCTGCTGCACCTCTGGCTGCTGCTGCGCCGCCTGCGCACGGTCCAGGGCGCCACCGGACAAGGCGCCACCGAGCTGTCGCAGGCGCTGTTCGACCGCTTTTGCGAGGACATGGACGACAATCTGCGCGAGATGGGGATCGGCGACCAGACCGTGCCGAAGCGGATGCGGGCTTTCGGCGAGGCGTTTTACGGCCGGGTCCAAGCCTACGATCAGGCCATGGAAAGCGGCGGCGAGGTGCTGGCATCGGCGATCTGTAAGAATATCTTGAATGGGGCCGGCATGAACCAGGCGCAGCGGCTCGCGGGCTATGCCAGGGCTGCCGAGGCCGAGCTCGGCCGGACCGGCGAGGCCGCATTGTTGGCCGCGTCCTTTAAGTTTCCCCCAGCGTTCCCTGAGGATGTCACGCCATGAGCCGACCGATTACCGCATCCGGGCCCGATCCCTGGCAGGTGCCTGTCATCGTTGCACAGATCCCGGACACCGGCCTGCATCGCAAGCTCGAGGCCTCGGCCGCCGAGCGGCAGGCCATGGCTGAGACGGCAGGCTTGCGCGAGGTTGTCTCGGTCCAGGCTGATTTCGATGTCGTGCCGAAAAGCGGCAACCGGATCCAGGTCACGGGGCACGTCCGCGCCCGGATCGGCCAGACCTGCGTGGTCACGCTTGACCCGATGGAGAGCGAGATCGATGAGGCCGTGGACCTGATATTCGCCCCCGAGGCCGAGGTCCGCCGCCTGGCCGACCTGATGGAGGAGGGGCACGAGGATCAGGAGCAGGTCGCCGACCCCCCGGAGGCGATCGTCAATGGCATCATCGACCTCGGCCGGCTCGCCACCGACGCCCTGTTCCTGGCGGTCGATCCCTATCCGCGGAAGCCGGGGGTGGTGTTTGAGCCCGAGGTCACCGCCCCCGATCCGGAGGACCATCCCTTTGCGGTGCTGAAGGCGCTCCAGGACAAGAAGAAAGACCAATAGGTCCCGTCTTTCCCAGAGGACCGCTTTGCTGCGGGGCGCGAGGTGTTTGCGATCGTGGTTTGAAAGGTCGAATTATCTGTTTGATTTTGATGTGTTTCTTGTGAATTCGGCCGTCTGCGGCCGGATCGTCCCGAATGCAAAAGGCTGGGGGCAAGAGGTTGTTTCGGGATAACAAAACGCTATTGTCGCGCCCCGGTCCGGGTGCGGCGTGGCGCTTGACCGACCGCCATGTTCGTGGCGAACCCATTTGCGGCCCCGCTCGTTCAAGACCGCACCAGACCAGGTTTCCAGGACTTTTATGCCAAGCAAGGTTCGCATCGCGCTTGACGCCATGGGGGGCGACGCCGGCGCCGCCGTGGTCATTCCAGGCGCCGCCATCTCGCTTGCCAGGCATCGCGAGATCGAATTCCTGCTGATCGGGGACCGCGCCAAGATCGAGCCCGAGCTCGACCGCCACCCCGCGCTGAAGGCGGCGTCGAAGATCATCCATACCGATGTCGCGGTCAGCGGGGAGGAAAAGCCGAGCCAGGCGCTGCGGCGCGGCCGCAGGACCTCCTCCATGTGGCTTGCCATCGATGCGGTGAAAAAGGGCGAGGCGGATGTCGCGGTCTCGGCCGGGAATACCGGCGCGCTGATGGCGATGTCGCGCTTCCACCTGCGCACGCTGCCGGGCGTCGACCGTCCGGCCATCGCCGGCATGTGGCCGACCAGGCGCGGCGATTCCGTGGTCCTCGACCTCGGCGCCAGCATCGGCGGCGATACCCACCATCTGGTGTCGCTCGCCATCATGGGCGCAGCGATGGCCAGCGTGTTGTTCAACAAGAAGCGTCCCACGGTCGGCCTGCTCAATATCGGGGTCGAAGAGATCAAGGGGCACGAGGAGATTCGCGAGGCCGGCGAAATCCTGCGCGCCAGGAACCTGCCCGAGCTCGACTATCTCGGCTTCGTCGAGGGCGACGGCATCGGCAAGGGAGTGGCGGACGTCATCGTCACCGAAGGCTACAGCGGCAACATCGCTCTGAAGGCCGCGGAGGGAACCGCGCGGCAGATGGCGGAATTGCTCCGGGACGAGATGAAACGGGGCTGGCTGTCAAAGCTCGGCTATCTCTTTGCGCGCAACGCCTTCCAGGCCCTGCGGAACAAGATGGATCCGAACAAATCCAACGGCGGCGTGTTGCTGGGGTTGAACGGAATCGTGGTCAAGAGCCATGGCGGAATCGCTGCCGAAGGCTTTGCCTATGCGATTGATGTTGGCTATGAGATGGTCAAATTCGATCTCCTCAACAAGATCAATCAGATGCTCAACCGCGAAGGTGGTGCACTCAATTCCGTGCAGGCCGCGCAGGAGGCTGTTTCGTGACTCAGATTCGTTCGGTCGTGCTGGGCTGCGGCTCTTATTTGCCGGAGCAGGTGGTGACCAACGCCCAATTGGCGGCGCGCATTGACACGTCCGACGAGTGGATCGTGCAACGCACCGGCATTCGCGAGCGGCATATCGCGGCCGAGGGCGAGTTCACCTCGCACTTAGCGCTCAAGGCGGCGCAGGCCGCGCTCGCCGATGCCGGCGTGGATGCGCAGTCGATCGACCTGATCGTGCTCGCGACCTCGACGCCTGACAACACCTTCCCCGCGAGCGCGGTCGCCGTGCAGCACGGCCTTGGCATCAACCATGGCGCGGCCTTCGACCTTCAGGCGGTGTGCTCGGGCTTCGTGTTTGGGCTTGCCACCGCCGACAATTTCCTGCGCACGGGCGCCTTCAAGCGCGCGCTGGTCATCGGCGCGGAAACCTTCTCGCGCATCCTCGACTGGAGCGACCGCGGCACCTGCGTGCTGTTCGGCGACGGCGCCGGCGCGGTGGTGCTGGAGGCGCAGGAGCAGCCGGGCAATGCCGCCACCGACCGCGGCATCGTGACCACGCATCTGCGCTCCGACGGCCGCCACAAGGCCAAGCTGTTCGTCGACGGCGGCCCGTCCTCGACCCAGACCGTCGGCCATCTGCGCATGGAGGGCCGCGAGGTCTTCAAGCACGCGGTCGGCATGATCACCGACGTGATCGTCGATGCCTTCAAGGCGACCGGGCTCAATGCCGACAGCATCGACTGGTTCGTGCCGCACCAGGCCAACAAGCGAATCATCGACGCGTCCGCGCACAAGCTCCACATCGCGCCGGAGAAGGTGGTGCTGACGGTGGACCTTCACGGCAACACCTCGGCGGCCTCGATTCCGCTGGCGCTGTCGGTGGCGCGCAAGGACGGCCGCATCAAGCGCGGCGACCTGGTTCTGCTGGAAGCCATGGGCGGCGGCTTCACCTGGGGCTCCGCGCTGGTGCGCTGGTAAGCCACAGTCGATAAAATTTTGCCCGAATCAGAGCGGATTATCGATGCGCCTGCATTGATGAGCGCTGTTGACCGCCGTATCGTAAGCTCATAATTTCAGACAACAATTGTTCGCCGTGATGTGGGGCAGGGCGATGACCGATCAAAGTAAAACCGTAACGCGTGTCGATCTGTGCGAAGCCGTCTACCAGAAGGTGGGGCTGTCGCGCACGGAATCGTCCGCCTTCGTGGAACTCGTGCTGAAGGAGATCACCGATTGCCTTGAGAAAGGCGAGACGGTGAAGCTGTCCTCGTTCGGCTCCTTCATGGTCCGCAAGAAGGGTCAGCGCATCGGTCGCAACCCGAAGACCGGCACCGAGGTGCCGATCTCGCCGCGCCGGGTCATGGTGTTCAAGCCGTCGGCGATCCTGAAGCAGCGGATCAACGCCCAGCACCGCACCAATGGCGACGCCAGCAAGGCGCAACCCGAGGCGTAATCCGCCCTCCGGATAAGGATTTGGCATTTGGACAAGGCGCCGGATGCGTTCCGAACCATCAGCGAAGTAGCGCAGGAACTCGACATTCCGCAGCACGTGCTGCGGTTCTGGGAGACGCGTTTCTCTCAGATCAAGCCGATGAAGCGCAGCGGCGGCCGCCGCTATTACCGCCCCGACGACGTCGACCTGCTCAAGGGCATCCGCCGTCTGCTCTACGGGGAGGGCTACACCATCCGCGGCGTGCAGCGGATCCTGAAAGAGCACGGCGTCAAATCGGTGCAGGGCCTCGCCGACGGCGCGGCGGCGGTCTCGTTCGGCGCCATCGAGGACGCCGTCGGCGCCAGCCTGATGGAGCCTGAGGAGGAGACCGGCGTCCGCGGCGCCCGCGACAGCGACGATGACGACTATCAGGGCGAGGAGGAGGAGGGCATCGACTTCCGCTTCTCCGAGACCGATGACGAGGAAATCCTCACCACCTTCCGCAAGGGCGGTACCCCCGCCGCGCCCGCCGGCCCCAGCGCCATCGACCGGGAGCGCCTCGGACGGGTGCTCGCCGAGCTCATCGCCTGCCGCGAAATGCTGGATCAGGCGCTCAAGGACGCCTGACGCCGGATCTCCTCGGCTTTGGGGCAGTTCCGGTGCCTTTCGGCAGAGGCACCAGAATCCAAAATGGTGTGACCTCGCCTTGCGCAAACCGGCGATCCTAGCTAATGGAACGACGTTCGGAGCGTGGCGCAGCCCGGTTAGCGCACTAGTCTGGGAGACTAGGGGTCGGAGGTTCAAATCCTCTCGCTCCGACCAATAAATTCAAGGGCTTAGTCTGACTGGGCCAAGAGTTTGGTTCGCTTCCGGGAAACCCGGGGGAAACTTTGCGCCGACGGCGAACCGGTCGGAAGTAGTGTCCCTCGCGATAAGGCTCGCGGCCTTCATCGACGGCAATGAGATCGACAGGATTGAAAGCGCCATCCGGCTCCCGGTAGACCGTTAAACAACATTTCCAGCCGGCAAACACGAATCTCGAACAAGCAATTCGCGAGCGCGCCTGCCAGTGTGGATGGAGAACGGTTGCGAGCACGGTAAAGCCGACATGCATTAGCTAGACGCTCAGCGCGTGGTTCTTGCGGTTGCACTCGGAGGGGTCGTTGGTGTGTTGAACATCGGGACTGGCACTTAAAGAGAACGGTGAGCGCGCCCCGGAAAAAGCCGCGTGCTGCCTAGGATTCGATGCCCCTCTGCGGTGGCGCGTCCGGCAGCGCCAAAGCCGAAACTCCGCCGGGGGAAGCGGGGCTTTTCTGGTGGGGATGAAGCTTACGGGCGCTTCAACTGCAAGACGCGTCACCGCGGAAAAGATTCAAAGAAAATTCCACGCCAGCCCGCGCTGTGGCGACATCCCTTGGGCTTTTTCCTTCATCACATCCTCTCGTGCGCTGTTCGAGAACAGCTGATAAGGCACCCTGGCGGGCCTCGTCCCGGCGACCTCGTGCTTGACTACTCGTCACCGTAGAACTTTGTATCGAACACGAGGTTGGAAGGCCGCCCTCCAGACGGGAGTGTCGCAACGTCGCAAGATCCGCTTATACGACTCGGCGGGAAACCGGTTAGGACTATACTTTCTCTCTTCCGATCTTCGGACCCTGACACTGGAAACTCAGCGGGCGCGCATCCCGACTTGAACGTGAAAGCCGTCCCCGAATAGCGGCTTCCTTCTTTCCGGCCTTTAAACAAAAGAGTGCCTCTCGCAACCGGCAGGCCAGGACGAGGTACATCGTACGTGATCTCGGTCGTGCCATTCTTCCACTCGCTGATGAGCACCTGCGAATTGTTGTGAATGGCAGAATCGACCCGGTCTGGCTTAGGACGGCTCGCGCTACGCGATCTCTCATCGACCACAGCTGCTGCGTAGGCTTCACGGTTGCTCCCAGGGGGCGCGTTTTCCATAAGCGCGGCGTGCTCACTCACCTGTGGGATCGGAAAGCTCTCACCGCAGGCGAAAAAGGTGCGATGGTCGGCGGAGACGTTGTGCTGGTCGCGTTTTCCGCATGCCATGATGTCCATCAGCCTGTAATGGCTCGCCGTGTATACGCGAATTGGGCACAGCGGATCGCACGAGCTCGATTGCATCATCGTGATCAACAGGTTTCGGCCGTCGGCCGACACGAGCGCTCCGTTGTAGATTTGCCCGCGCCGAGCGACAGGCGCGCTCCAGTCGATGCGGCTGGTTTGATCTCGCCAATAATGTTTGAAGATATACGATTGCGAAGAATCCAGTTCCGAGCCGGAATCGTACGTTACCTTCTCGTACGCTGATTCTTTGTTTGGGAAGTGCGCCTCGGACAACGGGGCAAAGTTCAGCGTTTCTGAGATAGGATCCCATCTGAGCGGCCGCCGGCAACTGAGCAGTTCTGCATGAGGTGGATCACCAGACTGACCGCATAGCTTACCCCCAACTGTCAGCCACAACTTGGATCGATCTCCTAGGCCTTCCATTGCCATGCCAAACGCACCGCTCTCAAAGACTTTGCTCGGGGGGTTGCCGGGCGGTGCAGCGTAGATAACGATCTGTGAGCCGCCAGAACCGGAATAGAGACTTTCCGCTCCCTTGCATTGGAAGGTTGCCTCATCCAACGCCCAGAATTCAGGGCCGCCGTCGAGCTGGCCACGCTCGACAACCGGGCCCGCCGAGGGAGTTCCTTTAACTTGCCTACAGAAAGCTGCCATGCCTCTAATGTGGCTCGCGACGGGATCGGGCTCCGGCGTTGCGCCGCCAAGAAACACGAGCGCCCCGATAACCAGCGCCACTTTCGCCGGGCGGACGGTAGTCACATCGACAATCGGGCTCATTCAAACTCTCGTTGAATATTCTGCGACGTCGTCGTGGATGGCTGACGGGGCCAATATGCAGTCTAGAGCCAAGGGGGATTCTAGGCTGCGGCTGAGGCAGCCGCCGCGTCCGACAAGACGTGACCCCGACCGTTGCGTTTAACACTGTAGAGCCGGTCGTCCGCGCGCCGCTTAATTGTACGAGCATCATCGCCGTCGAGTGCCGTGGCCAGTCCGATACTAGCCCCTATGCTGATGGTATGCGCATCTATGCTGAAGGGTAATTCGAGCGCACGTACGATACCTTCTGCAGCGAGCGTTGCTTCGGCAATTGTCGCCTTTGCATCGAACAGCACAGCGAATTCGTCGCCCCCAAGCCTAGCCGCGAAGTGGCTACTATCGAGCGCGGCACCGATTCGAGCTGCGACGGATTTTAACAGTTCATCCCCGGCGTCATGACCGTACGTGTCGTTAACTGGCTTAAATCGGTCGAGATCGATCATTGCGACTATGGCAGATCGGGTTTCCAACCGGTTATTCAGCGTTGCGTCGAATGCAGCGCGATTGGCAAAACCCGTCAGCGCGTCAGTAGACGCAGCTTGAGCCATGAGATGCTCCGCCAGCAGCTGAGAACGTATGCGGCGATGCATTGTGCTTATCAGATGGACAGTGCCTATCCAGTAGCACGTCAGCAGGATTGCTACGGGCCAGTATTCGGCAGACCGTACGGCGACCACGATTAAAGGTGCGAACAGCGTCGAAGCGTGTGGAATGGCGAGTGCTGGAACTGCGGCGGCTCTGATGGTCACGCCCGACAGGTATCCGGCGGCGGCCAGACAAACGAGCGCGATCACTACTTGGTCACCAACGTCGAATGCTCGCACGACCAGAGATGCCAAGACTCCCGAGAACACCAAGCCAAGTCCTAGCATGATCGGCAGGTAAGAGGGCGCTGAGCGGTATCGTTTCACGAAGCCCACCCGGAACGAAACTAGCAGAATGCTGGTAACGGCATAAGCGGTCATCAAGTCGTCGCCAGTGCGCAGGAAAATCACACAGGTCATCACCACCAAGCCGAAGACGTAAGCGGCAGTGGCAGCCGGAGCGGTGTAGAGCATCGCCACCAGGCGAAGTGCAATATCCTTGGGCAATGCAGGGTCAACGAAATTCATCTTTGGGAGCATTTTTCGCCTCATCGCAATTCGGCGAATGTCGCACCCTTAGATTGCTGCAAGATTTACGGGCCAAGTTACTAAACAGTAGTCTTGTAAGATAAGTTTTAAGCATCGATCCAGGACCCTTACTCAGAAGGCGGCTGTCCGATGAATAAAGCTCATGCCGAAGCCCGCAGATGACCGTCGGCAGCGGTTACCCGCAATGCCATTGGGCGTTTCGTTTAACGCCTCTGAAGCGCTGCCCTTACAGCTGTCGACGCACGCAAACGCGGGAGCTTGCCGCGCGTCCTTACACCAAGGCTCCGGCGCCTGCGGTTGCTACCGTGTACGACTAGCGGCTTCTACATCGGCGCCAGCGGTGGTTGGGGCTCAAGCCGTAACAGCTGGGATTCGGTTGCGCCGCTTCCTCCTGGGGCCCGAGGGTTTGCACGATGCAAACGGCGGTGCGCTGGTGGTCAGGTTAGCGATCGCTGGCATACTGGGAGTTGGGCGTTCGGCCTCGAAGGGCAGGGCGACTGGGCTGACCTGCGAGGCAACAACGTGAGCACTCTGTTCGGACCGGGGTTCCGCAACGAATTCTAGGACTCGTGTATCCGGGGCGGACCGCCTAGCTCCACTCGTTCTCGGGCAATGAGCCAGGTGGCGGCTTAAGCTCTTCCAGACCGGCTTCGATGATGGCCACTTCGTCCTGAACGGCTTGAATCGAGTTCGCCGGGTCGATACCCGAGACGGCCTGCAGCTCGCCCAGCATCTTGCGCCGATGCGCGAGCAATTCTGAGAGAGCGCGTCGATCCTTGCCCCTCACATAACCTGCGACAATCAACTCCATGGCCTTTGACATTCCGCATCATCTCCGCAGCCAATCATCGGCGCAAGGCCGCCAAGCCGACCTGCCCTGGTACTGATCTCCGGCCGGCGGCGCGCGCCGCAGCGCGCGTGTTACTGAGAACGAATTATCACACCGCGTTCGCTTCCTGTTCGGCTACCGTTCTCAAAAACACAACCTGACAGCGCGGGAGCGGTTGTATCGCCCTCCGCGGAACACGCTGCCGGCGTCGAAGTTAAGAGACTTGTGACTAAGAAGGTAGACTGCCCCGCCGTCGGTCCCCAACACCGGCGGCGGCCTTTTGTGAGTTGCGTTAGTGGCAAAGCGTACCCGGGCACCGGCCAAGAACCCGCAAGCATCCATGCCGGGCTTTATCAGCCCCCAGCTTGCGACCCTGAAGATGAAAGCGCCTTCGGGGGCTCAGTGGATCCACGAGGTCAAATACGACGGCTACCGCATCCAGCTTCACATCGACGGCGACGACCAGAAGGCCTTCACCCGTAACGGGCACAACTGGGTCAACAGGTTCTCGGCCATTGCCGGCGTCTTCGACATCGAAGGGCAAGCCATCGTCGACGGGGAGGTGGTTGTAATCTATCAGGGGCGAACGAACTTCTCAGAACTTCAGGCGGACCTCGGCAGGGGCGACCAGGACCGGCTGGTTTACTTCGCGTTCGATCTTCTATGGTTGGACGGCAAGGACCTTCGCAGAATGGCTCAGCTTGCCCGCAAGGAGTTGCTGAAGCAGCTGATAGATGAGAACGGGCTGGAAGCTCCCATTTTCTACAGCGAGCATCATGAGGGTGACGGGCAGGCGTTATTCGAGGCGGCGAGCAAGCTGAACTATGAGGGCATCGTCTCCAAGCGGGTTGATGCCCCTTACCGGTCGGACCGGGTTGAGGCCTGGCAGAAGATCAAGACGGTGCAGCGCGAAAAATTCCCTGTCGTTGGTTTCGTCAAGGACCCATCCGGCGTCGCCGCGCTCTACCTCGGCAAGCAGGAAGGGAAAGAGCTGCGGTACATGGGGAAGGTCGGCACGGGCTGGAGCCGGACGAAGTCGGCGGAGATCCGCAAGGCGCTCGATACGGTCGTCAGCCCGAGGCAAAAGCTCACCAAGCCGGTCAGGAAACCGAAGGCCACTTGGGTCGAGCCAAAGTTCTACGCCGACATCGAATACCGGGACATCACCTCTGAAGGCCTGCTGCGGGCCAGTTCGTTCAAAGGGTTATCCAAAAAATAGCTCATATGCATTCGACGCCTCTGCATGCGGGCGAGTGATACGTCCGCGTAAACGCTGAAGATGCGATCGCTTTGAACGCGAACGACTAAAGCAGGACGGCGCTCTATGTCATCGCTCGCCAAGGGCAGGACAAGCGCAGTGCTCCTGCTCATGCGCACCTATAACGCAGATTAAGCGATCAGCGCGGAGGCGCCTCCTCATGCGAAACTGTAGGAACGGGGCGCGGCAGGTTAAGTTTTCCGAGCATATGCAACCTCCCCAGACCGACTTGGCCTCCGCCCTCCCGGGGGCCTTCCTTTTGGGAACACAGCCTTCTTATGGGCGTTTTCCTTGCCAGTGAGTGGAGTACCGGCATGCCGGATCGCGTAACCCGAGCGGTAAAAGAAGCCCAGGCCATCCTGGCTCGGTATGTCGAGCCCGGCCCGCGGGACTGCCAGAATACAATCAATGACCTGCTGGCCGTTCTCGACGACGAGCGGCTTGTCCAGGCGATGGAGGAGGAACATGAGCGACAATCTCACCAAACGGGACCAGCGCGACCGTAGCAAGATCAACATGCACGAAGACTTCGGGGTCAAGTATTGGACCACGGAGCTTGCAGAAGGCCGTCGACAAGGTAGGCAATTCGGCCGCCGCGGTTCGCAAAGAATTGGCGGCGTAACCGAGGCGCGCGGTATGCTTGCGATCTTTGGTGCAAGGCCCGCGCGCTTTTTCATGCCATGACCAATCCCAACTGCCCCATCTGCTTCGGCATCGGCTTCGTCTGCGAGAACCACCCGGACCGGGCATGGAGTGCAGAGCTCGGCTGCCAGTTGGTGCCGGTGATCCGTGCACCTGCAACAGGTCGCCGGACATAGACGCGGGAATCGAAGAGCCGGATACCAGCCAGATCATCGAAGACACAGGCGTGAAGAAGCGCCGTCATTGACGAGCCGCTTGATCGGCCCACGATTCACATCCTGTGAAGCGAGCGATAACGAGAACGTCGCCAATGCGGTGGTCAATTCAACGGCAAACTTGGTCATAGGTCGTCCCATGAGCGCTCCTCAGTCGAATGCCCCACTTGTTAGGCGCGATCCGTCGCGCATCGGTCACCTTGATCATGCGTGCGGGCGGCGAATACCGTGGCGTTCGGCACGATCTGCATCTGAGTGAAGATTCCAGCTTCCAAAGCGGCGGATCCGGTGGGCTATGCGCCCGCGATGAGTTGCGATCACAGGATCGATCAGGTTCTTGCGGACGGCCCGGAGGCGCCCGAGCGTGCCTTCTTCGTCAGCTCCCACTAGCCGACTGTAGCCGATTGCATCGGCCGCGAGGATCGTCGTCAGCCGGCGATTTGGCCGCTGTATCGCCAAATCTCCCCTCCTGGCTCGGTCGGACAGTCTACGGATTTAGTGCCAAGGGATTCGGTGATGAGGGGAGCTGTTCGGTATGTGGGCTTCTGGCCTTCACAAAGTGGCGGCGAAACCGAATACGTCTGGTTATCAGGGTAGACCGGGAGTGCGCTGGCGTCAGCCGAAAGGGCGAACCTTCTGTCTGGCTACCCGGAGTCCCCACGGGGACACGGCGAAAAACTGAGGGCGGTTACATCGCCCAAGAGTACCGCACGCTAAAGCGACATGTCGTCCCCTGTTTGAAACGTGTCAAGCTTCCAGTCACAAGTTCTCAGCAGTTTCGCGGAAATGTTCGGAGATGCGCGCGTTGATGCAGCGGCAGGGTTTAGATGGAGAACAGCCATGCGAAAGCTTTCCTTGGCATTTGTTGCCGCGTTGCCACTCATTTCGATACCCGCTGCCGCGCAGCAAACGGGCGCGACGTCTCAGGCCGGTGTGGACCAAAACGTGCAAACTGAAGCCGACAAAGGCATTAAGACCCGCAACTCCGGTGAATCTGGCTATGTCGCCAATCAGGACAAGCCTGGCGCGGCCTCTCATGCGCCGGGGGAGACAACCAGCACGGCAGGAACGACAACCGGAAGCAGTACACCCAACGATCAATCAAACATCAACAGTTCGCAGGCCGACTACAATGCTTCCCTAAAGGACGGCTCCGCGCCGAAAAAATAGCGAAGCGAGACCTGCTTGCAGAACAGGCGCCTCGAAGTTTCGAAGCAGATGGAGATCGCTCGTGACGCCAGCGCCATAAGAACTGAACTCGCCGTGGGCCTTGGGCTCTCGAGCAAATGGATCGCCAATCAGGCCTTCGATCCGAGGGTACAGAGTTGTTGGCCTTAGGCGAGAGCGAGATCGCGCTGGCAGCGCGGGACCTGGTCTTGAGGCTCTGGCTGCGATGGAGAAAAGACGCGTAGCCTAGCAATGAAACCATGGTCCAGCCTCATTTGAGACTGGAATCGCCGATCAATATCTCTGGCGCGCTAGAGCGGGGGAGACTGCGAGACGTGGCGAAGGAGCGGCGACGTAACGTCTATGCTGCGCAGATATTGGTCGACGGCAGTCCTGTTCGATGCAAGGTCCGGCACCTCACGGATACCTCTGCGATTGTCCAAATCGATAGCGCGCCTATCGTGCCCGCTGCATTTGGGCTGCGCGTTCCAAGTGCTGGCTTGAGTATTGATTGCTCAGTTGTATGGCGTGATGAGCGCCGTCTCGCTGTGAAGTTTCTGAACTGATCGCAACGTCTTTGTCGACGCGGGCCCTATCTTTGAGTGGGACCGTATTGATATGTAGGGATGCTGATCCCGAGGTGACGTGCAAAACTCAGCGCCGTTCGATCCTGCGCGCGTCGTTTCTTACCGGCGTGGCGCCGTGAAGCGGCTTCGTCTGCGTAGGTCACGCCCGAGGCAGTTGCCGTGTCCCACAAGGCATCGAAATGTTGCACGCCCTCACGACCCATACGAGTTGAGGGATCGGATCGCAATGGCCGCCGCTCTCGGGCGATCAAAGTTCCGCGCATCTCCGCTGGATCGCGAGCCAAGGTCGTTGATCGGCTGCGACGTTGACTCGGCCGACGTCGCGCTCGAATTGCGGGCGCGGCTTCTGAAGGAAATTGGGGAGCGGCGCCTATTCATGAGAGACGCTGAATGAAGACGACCCTCTCGATTGTTCTTTCGCATCCGCCACAGAACGTCTCGTCGCCCAACAACATGGTTTGCGACTAACGACGAGATGGCGAATACGGCAAGCGCGACGACAAGAAGATCCAAAATCATCCGAGCCTCGAACTCTAATCACTTCACGGGGTCACCCGAAGTCGCCGAGCACCGCCCGCGGCTAATCGAGCGAACCGAATTTGGTCCTCAGCGAGATAAGGACTTCCGGCCGATAAAAAGTGACGGTATTCGTTGCTCAATGACACCGAGTAGCGGTGTGTTGATCACTCCGAGAACGCCATTGACGAAAGCCGGGCCAATCCTCGTCGGCTGTGACCGCGAGCAGCGATTGTGGAGCCCGTGGCCTCCAAGCCGCTAGCACCAGCCTTGCTTTTGTCTGAGTTCCAGTATTGGTTTTAGTTTTTGGAAAGGGAGACGTTACGTGGCTATGGGGACAGTGAAGTGGTTTAATCCGACGAAGGGTTACGGGTTCATTCAACCTGACAACGGCGGCAAGGACGTCTTCGTCCATATTTCGGCGGTTGAGAAAGCCGGCTTAAGCAGCCTCAATGAGGGAGCCAAAGTCAGTTTTGACGTCGTGAACAATCGCGGAAAAGACTCGGCGGAAAATCTGCGCGTCGGGTGAGCCCTCCAAACGCGCCGTTAAGATAGGCGCCACACGAAAAGGCTGCAGCGGCGAACCACTGCGGCCAGCCGGGTAAAATGAAGACGTGAAATATTGATTCCAGCCCCGGCAGGACAAGCCTAGAGCGACAGTGCGGGAGCGCAATGTCGTCGATGTCACCCCTATGGGAAACTTAAACGTCAGTCTTGCTGACTGAGGGAGGGCCCGCCGGGGCTGGCGGTAGCGAGCCCTCAACCTCTAGCACGAGGCCGCGAGATTCAGCGGCGCATCGCAAGACGAATAGTCTGCACCCGAGCGTGTCAGATTGATGTCAAACCAGTATCGAAATTCGGCAGGTCGGTTCTGTGTGAGCCAGCGAGCTTTCAATCACCGCTGATGGCCCAGACCAATTCCCAAGTACAGCGCCTTCTGACGTAGCGAGCCCTCGGTTCGCTTGGTCATCTTGGCTATTTTCACGACAGGCGTTCGTGCCTTTGAGTGCGCTTTTAGATCCTTGACGTCGGACGTGGTCCACTCGCGACGAACTACTTGTTTCTTCTTAGGCAAGCGGCGCTCCTTCAATGTTGAGGGCGCGGTCTAACAACATAATGCGCAGTTCGCAAGCAGCGCACTTAACCGATCCATTGCGCGAAGGCGCGCCTGCTGGTTCGGCTTACTCGGCCTCGCTGCTTGCGGAAACGTTGTAACCGACCGTAGACGGCCTGGCGACTGCGACCCAAGCGCTCGCCAAGCTCGGTTGCAGTCATGCCCTCATCGAGTAGCGCAAGTAGTTGCGCTTCTTCTTCATGCGACCACGGGCGGATCTCTTGTCGATCGTTGGACATTGATTTCTCGCGAGCAAAAGCGCTGCGGACCACCATCGTATAGTATGCTGGTAAATGATGAGTTCCAGATTTGGAGCGTGAACGTCGCGAGGTTGCGCTTGCACCCAGCTTGCTCGGCCAGGACCGAACTGGCCACGCGCCTGTAGGGCGGTCCGGGGTGCCCGCGTAACGATCTGTAAGTATTGGGTGTGCAAAATCGCGCCTTTCTGCGCGTGATCAGTCCGACCAAGGAGATCGCCGTGACATCAGATAATGATGACGAGCTGGCTGTTTTGACGCGAGAGATCGCTGACAACGTGACCTATGTTCAGAGCCAAACTATCCTGATCGAGGTCCTTAAGCGAGACGGACACGACGTATCCGACTATGAGAGAGAGCTAGCCAAAGAGCGGTCGGGCTTGGCAACACGGATCGCGAGGCAGTTTAGACTGCTTGAAATAGCTTCGGCCAATGAAGGACCCGAGACAGCCGCGTCAACGCAAGGATAATCATGTCGGATCGCCGGAAGATCGATCGTTCGGAGGTCGACTTGGTCGCCTACATTTTTGGAGATGGCGGCAGCCAACGCTGCCGCGTGTTCAACATCTCGGAGGACGGGGCTGGGATCGAGTTGCCCACAAAGATGCACATGCGTGCCACATTCAAGATGATGTTGGAAAGAGACCGCATCATCAGAGATTGTCGTCTCGTTTGGTCTAGTGATACTCGCATCGGCGTTGTGTTCAAAACGAATTGAATCGGCTCTGGTAGGTGGTCGGTGCCAGCCAACTGCCCAGCGGGACAAGGTTCGGGGAGTGTTACCACGCTGTCTAGCAGGAGGCGTCGAGCGTTGTTGCTGCGGGTCAACGAGGACACGCGGCGGGTGCTGTGAGGAGGGCGCCCGGTGATCCGCTTCCCAGGCCCCTGTCGTTTTTGACAGGTGCGGGCCGTCCCGGGCATGTGGGCATGATCGCGGCTAAAGGACGAGGGCTTTATGCCATGCGATCTCGGCACCGGAGGCGTCAATCACGATTACCACTGCGCCCGCAAGCAAGCGGTGCGTGTGCCGGGTCTCGCTGAAGGTGAGCCGCAGCTTGGTTTCCCGTTTTGGCCCGCTTCCAGCCGCAAAGCCGGGGCGGGCCTTCAGCAGTCGAGCCAGAACAGTAAAGGAGAGCGCTACCGGGCTCGAAATGCCAGTCCACCCGGCAGCACTCTTGTCTCAGACTGGGCACTGAAATCCCACTCCTGTTCAACTATGCAATGGTTATGCCATAGGCTGATGACAGCGCCTTCCTCGCCCGCTGGTCACGCTGGCGGGCGACTGTGCTAGCACTACGTTGCCGTGCCGATCGTGCGGAACGTCGCGGCGTCGGCCGCAGGAACAGCCCTTTAGCCGTTCCTGCGGCCTTCACGTTCGAGGCTCCGGCGCTCTAATCCGCAACGCACAAGCTAGTTGACGAGGGAGCACACAGACGCGATTCGGAAAATGCGGGTTACATGGCGATGCTATTCCTTAACGCTCGTGGCACGCTGGGTGAACAGGTCTGGAACAGCAGCTTCGCTGTGGGCCGTGCCTCTCTCCGATTTACCGGACCGGGGCGCCTCGCTAAGGTCGGCCCCAATGCCAGGGGACCCCATGGTGCTGCCGAACTACCTGCCAAACCTCAACGGCCTTCGGGCCATCAGCGTGTTCGTCGTCATCATGCAGCACGCGACCGCTCTTCAGTATGAGTTTGCGGGCTATTACAATCCCGAATGGCTGTGGATCTCCGGCAAGTTCGGCGTGGTGATGTTTTTCTGCATCAGCGGATTTCTGATCACCTACCTGCTCGATCGCGAGGTGCAGGCGACCGGCGCCGTTGACGTCAGGCAGTTCTACGTCAAGCGCATCGCGAGAATTTGGCCGATTTACTTTCTGGTCGTGATCCCCGCCCTCATCCTGAACCAGCTGGTCAGAAGCGCGAGCTTCTACCAGCCGATGACCCTCACGGACTATATTCTGATCCTGCTCGTCCTTCCCGGCTATGCTGATCGCCCACTGTTCATCGGACAGACCTGGAGCATTGCGATCGAGGAGAGCTTCTACCTCCTGTATCCGCTCATGGTGCGCGGGCTCGGCAAGCCTGCTCTGATCGTGACGCTGCTCGCCGTTGCGTTTTCCCCGGAGATCCTTCGCTTCACCGCTCCAGTGACGTGCCACCTCGCGCCCTGCGAAAAACTGGCTCACGATTACTATTGGGCGCCAGGGTTCTACGGCACCATTGCGATCGGCTGCCTGACTTATTTGATCTACAGCTTGAAGCTCGAGACCATCAACAGGGTGCTGTTCTCTCCGATGCTTCAGTGCGCGGCCGCGGCCGCCGTTGGCGTGGTGATCACGGCCGCCATCCTGTCCGGCAAAGAGCAGTATTTTGACTTTAGGTGGGATGCTATCGCCTTCTCGATCATCGTTCTCAACGTCTCGCTCAACAAAAATTCGATCATCCAGATTGAGACCACGCTAACCCGCTTCCTCGGAGAGATTTCCTACGGCATGTACATGTACCACGTGTACTGCACCTGCCTCGTCCTGCTGGTCTGCATGATCTTCTTCAAAGGGGAGACCTTCCCGCGGCAGCACCTGATCGTGTGCGGCTTCTCGTTCCTGCTCAGTGCCGCGGTCGCGAAGTTCTCATTTGCTCGTTTTGAGAGCCCCATCAGGGACTGGGCTCGGCGGCGCGCCAAGCTTCAATTATCTCCCGCTTAGCACCCAGGTATTCAGCGCCGACGCCTATCGTGGGCGATGAAGTGCCGTGGACAATGAGAAATTTAGGATCAGGCCCGCCAGTTCACGCTTGCGGGCCTTCTCGTTATGAGAGGCAAGCCACGATCGCGAGAACCACGTCCGCGCCAAGCTCACCCGAATACATTTCGAAGATAAATCCGGCACCGACAACAAGCGCAATTGCTTTGAGCGTGATCATTTTGAAATCCCCTCGTTAATGAGCGGAGGTTAGACTCGGACTATTTCGGGAGTGCTTCGCGCAAGGCAGTAAACGGTTTCATTCACCGAGGCGTTATCCAGAGGCCGCAGGCGGCACGACGAAGGCCGCAGCAGGGGGATACTGCTGCGGCCCAGCGCGGTCAAAAATTCCGGGTAAAATGATCTAAGTGAAATATGTAGCCAGCCCCGGTGAGGTGATCGTACTGCAGCGTTTCCGGCGTGCAATATGATCTATCTCACAATCGGCAGCAGGCTTAACATGCATCAGTGAGCCGGTGCCGCAGTCCATCAAGGTCGGGAACAACCGGCAATGCGGGCGCATTCGTCTCCAGCTCCGGGCGATATCTCGGAGCGACGCGTAGAACTTCCGGCCTCAGGAATCATCCTCTGGGGCCGGCTTTTTGCACGAATGCCTTGGCGCCAGTTTGATTTAGCCGTCAAACGTGGCGGCCCGAAAGGCGATTTTACGTCTATGGAAAGCGAGCGGGACATCTTGGCAGTTCAGCGGAAGCTTGCGCACTGTTGGCAGCTCGCGAAGACTTTCCGGATGCCCCGGCGAAGCATATCCGGGAGCTTGACGACGCTCCTCCGTCGAAGGAGACACGGCCCGCTTCAGGGTGGCTTTTGAGGGTGGCCGGGGCCGCTCCGCCGGCTCCCGGTCGGGTGAGCCAGCAAGACTTCCGTCTGCGCGTTCGTTCCTCGCTGCAGCGCCAACCAATTTCGGAGCTCCAGCAGGCTCGCTCGTTCCAGAACAGGAACCGTCTCACCCGCGAACCGTTGGAACACGGCCCTCGGCGTCGTTTCGCGTAAAGCCCGAGGGCGAATAGGGAAGGTAATCCTCGACCTCAGGTCCACCCCGTCCTGGGGTCGCTTTTTGGCCAGCGGGCCGGAGTGGGTGTTTAGCTCGCGACCGCCGATCGGAGCAGAATCGGCATTTTTCCGGCTGCCTGTGTGCTATTTTTACCTGACATCCGGAACCCGGTAGTTTTAACCTCTGTTGGTCTTTGCGACGGTCCAATTGAGGGATTGGCCATGGGTGCGGAGCGAATGCACTCCCCGAAGTACTGGCTTATGCGTGCGCAAGAGTTTCGCACCAAGGCTGATAACTGCGAGTATCAACAGACCAGAGACTCGCTCCGGAAGGTCGCGGAGAACTATCTGAAGCTAGCGCGGCAAGCGCAGCAGATCGTTGACGCCGAACAAGCCCCGGCTGGATGGCGCAAGAGTACCAGGCCGACCGGCGCGCAATGATGGCCCATATCCCGCCACGGGATGAACTAAGGCGTCAGGCCCCTTATTCCTTCCGGTTCTCTCGCTGAGCCCTGATCTCTGCGCGAACGGAAGCACTCTCAAAGATCGAGCGTCTTAGTGCGAGAATTGCCCGTTCGCTTTCCTCGCACAATGCACGCCGCTGCTCGCGAATAGCCCGAGATTCATAGAAGACTCGCTCGATGCGCGCAGAATCTGAATCAGACATGTAGCGAGCATGCAGCCGCCTAAGCTGGGCGCCATTTAAGTAGGTTACCCCCCCAAATTCTGAAATCGATTAACCGAGGTTAGTGAACGGGGGATGCGCAGGAGGTGGAAAACCGCGCGGCCTGTTCGTGTCGCGCTGGCTGGTTATCTCGCCAAAGGTAATCTTCATCTACCGGCCAGCGGCGCGCGTAGGGCGGGTTCAAGACCCTGCCTCCACGTCCTCATGTGGCTGTTCTTCCCAGACTAGCTCGCCGCATTCGCACTCGAAGATCCGAAGGAAGCCGGGTGGCTGTGAGCTCCAAATGCGCTCTATAACCCGTGTAGGTCGGTCGCACTTGGGACATCGGACGGAATCTTGTCTTGATGTCATAGGAACGTCTCGCCACTACGTGGGCAGACTCTGGACGCAGCTTTATGTTCCCAAGAAAGCCCCGCCGAGTAAGGCCGCCTACTGGGCCGCTCCGCCAACTCGGAGAGGTGAGCCAGCAAGTCAGCAAGCCGGGCAGTGGTGCTAGGTTCCTACAGCTGTCAGCAGCCGTACGTAGGTGCCGCTCTCATGCAGCTCAAGCCAGCCCTTCTCGACAGCGCACCTGATCCCCGCGCCGAACTCTGCGCCGTTTGCCTTGAGCGTGTAGAGGAAGGGGTAGTTGATCTTCTCAATGTGGATACGGCCGTCCTGAACCGGCTGTATGCTGGCGGCGAGTTCGATCAGCTTGCGGGCTGCGGCTTGTGGATTTGCAAAAGGGCGTTCGGTGACGTGCTTCATCGCTGGAATCAAAACCTCGCGTCCCTGCTTGGCCTGACTTGCCCGCGGCTGTCATGCCAGTTCGGGACGATATGCACAGATCCTGCGGCGCCGCATGCCGAGCAGACCAGGCGCAAGCCGACGCGCGACCACGGCTGATCTCGCGGGAGTGTGTCGAGCCGCACGTCGACCCTGCGATCGCAACGGCCGTTCAGGCATTGGATGTTGCAGGTCACATGGCCGTCGGCCAGCCATTCCGCAGGGCTGCGGGGCGGATAGTGGCCGGACCATTTCGTGTATCGGCGAGTGCGCATGCCGCCAGCAAAGCGGCATCGTAAGTACATCGCAAATTATCGATTCCTAGTAGCTCCAGACCCGCGCGAGCTACTGCTTGTCGTGGGTGTGGAAAAGCCGGTTGCACAAGAAGCGCAACCGGCAGCGCGGCAAATGCGCGGCGGGTGAGGCGGAGAAGCCGCCCCGCGGGTTCTATCGTTTAATACGCGCTGCTCGAAGATTTGCATTCGTAGGCGAGCGTGACCAGGTTTTGCCCGCACTTCATCTCACAACTAGAGCGGCTGGTGGTCCCAAAGAAATTGACCTGGGATTCGTGAGAACACTTTTGAAGAGACTAGCAAGGCCGCCCCGCTGGCGGGCCTGTTCCAATTTGGTGGAACGGTCTAGGGCGCCGACGGTTGGAACATGCCCTCGGGTGTCGTTTCGCGTAAGAGCCTGAGGCAAATAGGGAAGGTAATCTTCGGCCTCAGGTCCGCCCTGTCCTGGGGCCGCTTTTCGGCAAGCCTGACCGAAGATGAGTCACACTCTGAAATGTGCCCCCCGGAAGAGGGTGGCATCGCCGCGGAATGTCGCGGCTTCGACGCTGGCAGTCTAACGGAAGCCTCTTTCGTACGGAGGCCCGCCCGCGGTTGAAGTCGCGGCGCCCAAAGGGAGGGCGCCGGCTCCGGAGCAGCGCTGGTGGACAGTCCTGACGGATGCTCTCCATCTTACGCGGCGGCCCTTCTCGTCATTGGCGGACCAGCTTGGACCGCATACCGGCCAGCATCGTGTAGGCGAGGCGCCGCCAGATCAGGTTCATCAGGACTAGCATGTGGCATCCCCCGTGTTCGATGCCGGTACCTTCGACCCCCTCTGTTTCAGCGAGATTTCGTCGGGGCGGGGAAACGGCTTCGTGCAAAGTTGCGATGGCGGCGGATTCAGCTCTGACCACATATGATCTGTTCACGGACGGCAGAAGGCCTTCACCCCAGGCAAGAAGAGCGCCGAGGTTCACGCTGGCGGGGCTTTCGGCTTTGGATTACTTGCGGCACGAGAGGCGCCCTTCAAGGCCGCTTCGATGGTCTTAGGCCGCGTACCTCGGCGGAATCTTCCGCTTTGCTGCTTAGGCGCTGGTGATCGGGACACTCTCGTAACTAGCCACAGATCGCTGCGGCAGCTGGCGCATTCATAACGCTTCAGTTCGTAGCCTTCGGTTACGGGGAAAACAGCTTTGAGGAGTCGAGCTTGGCTACAAACGGTGCATCCGGCTTCGCCATTCACGATCGCCTCCCGCAAGCAATTTGGCCGCAATGATCGAAACCAGAACTGAGTCTCGGTTCAGGAGCAATAGCGGCTCACGCTGGTGGGGCCTATTTTCGATACAGCCGACCGGTAGTCGTCCGGAGGTGTAAACGCCGGCCATTGGAATTACCGTTCTCACCTTTTGGCGGACCAGCAATGGCGCAAGGCGGTGGCACGGACAAGGCACCAACCCTCATCTGCAACAGATGTCAGCGTCCAATGGAGTTTCTCGCGTCCCTGCCAGCAATTGCAAACCTGCCCGCCGCCTATGCCTACAGGTGCGTGCCCTGCCTGAGAGTTGAAACTATCGTGCTGGGCTGAAGGAAGGCGCCGCCGGAGGACTACTTGGCTTAAGCTCGAAAGCCCGAGACGAGAGTTTCATCTGCCAGGAGACGAACTCGTCTCCGGCATCAAGGCATTCCCCGCACACCAGCAATGGCTGGTTGTCGGACGTGGCGTTGAGTAGAGCGCGAACCTCGCTTCTTCTCTGAACGTGGTGGGTTCAGCGCGTCGGTAGCCGGTCCACTATGCTGGACAAGACCTTTGGCGGCAACGTGATGCCGGATAGCTTCCAGGTCGCCCCTTCATAATGCAGGCTAACGCTCCCGGCGTCCTGATTTTCTCCGAGCTTTACCGCAAACTCGACCGGCTTCACTGGCGTCATCCGTCCCGCGAGAACAAAGATGTTCGACGCGTCGAGCCCGGCCAGCGACGACATCGTCCCAAACGTGATGTTTTCTGCTGCGTTGCGAACGGTGCCGCTGCTCAAAAGGACGGATAAGTTTTCCGATGTCATGAGCTTGACCGCGAGGTCGTCGGCAATTGTCGCACCGAATGCGTTGATTGCCATCCGTTCGAATGGCCGCACCGGCCGCTTTTGGCCAATGCGATCGAGGTATGCGGACACAACCTGGTCGACGATCGAATGCCGGATGCGCGGCAAATTTGTACGGGCCATTATCTCAGCGGCATCTCCGCTTCGCACGGCCGAAACCAGGCCCAAGACCGAAACGAAGGCTGACCCGGCATAGATGAAGAGGCAGATCAGGAACGCCGCCACGATGCCAACGAGCCACCTCATGGACCGGCAATCATGGTGGAAGGCCATTGTTCCAAGCAGCCATTCGCACTCGCAGCGTGTGGGAGAGACCCAGGCCTAAAGGAGATCCAGGGCCGCAAGGTCCCGCCGGCGCGCAGGGGCCTCAAGGGCCGCCGGGTCAAAGGCGAAAAGGGAGACAACGGTGATCCGGCGACGGTCAACATCCGAGCGGTTCAGGCCGACGGCGCAGCCAATTGCGACGGCAGCGAAGCACTAGTGTCCGGGTTCTGCCCGAGTGGCGGTGCCGCGGGACGGGGCGAAGCGCGGGACGACCCCACAGCCACTGTAAGCTCAGCCCTACAGTTTCGCGGGGTCGCGGCAGCGACCACGTCGACTTCGAATCGTCGTCGCTGCAGACTTTGACAAGCTAAATCGATCACCAATCCTTTTGGTTTGAACGCCTTACCTCGCTCGGCTGTTTACCCAGACCGTCGGGCCCATCGGTCCTAACCGGCTTTCGTTCATCGGTCATCGCCTTCACGCCACTAGCGGCCTTTATCGTTTTGTCGCTGATGCCAACTACGACCCAGGCCTCATCCGCTTTGTCATCGTACCCCTTCTCGAGAACGATTACGCCACGAAGTTTGCCAGACGCGAAGGAGGTCGTGACTTCAGTAAGCGATTCCATCATGACGCGCTGATCAACCTTCTGAGCGGTCGCCTTTTCACCGGTTTTCCGCTCTTGAGTCGCGTGATTCAGGTCATTTTGCATTTCAGCCGTGACACGGGTCGAAGACACCGATTGCTCAAGGAATCGCACGATGGCTGCCTTGGCCTTTTCCTCCGCGATGATTTGCGCCTTCGAAATTCCTCTCCTGTCTCCGAATTCGACTGGCGTGCTAAACCGCGATGAGATCCGTTTAACGGAGTTATCGCCATTCCATTCGACCTCGACGCCATCAACGCCGGCCTGCCAAACGGTGCTCCCGTCGCCCTTTTCGTCTACAGAACCCGCCGCAGCTACGGTCGGTCCGCAAAGGACTGCGAGGGCTACCGCTGCAACGTACCTCACATGCGATCGCGTCATCTTCTTATCTCCGAACTCTGTTTAAGGCTTCTTGAGGGATGCCCGGATGCGGGCGATTTGTCCGACTTTGTCATTGGAAATCTTGACGTTCAGCAAAGCATTCATCCGGCTGCCTTCAGGAGGGAAGATGATTGTGTCACCTCCGGCATTGCGCGTTGCTCGGTAGAACAAGCCCGCGTCGTTGCTGCCCGATGCGCAATAGTCCAGCGAACTTGTCTGACGGTCTTGGGGGCGATGGATCGACTCCCAGATTGGAAGCTCCGGAAAATTTCCCATCTCGCTGTTAACCGTGTGGATCACCTTCCCGTCGGCGTCGGCAAACTCGACTACCAGAAGGATGTTTGAGGCGCGCTTGCCCAGGCTAACGGCTGCCCCTTCTTCTCGAACAAACGTGCGTCCGAAGCACTCAGCCGAAGCGAAAGTTCCGTAACGGCCCGAACGTGGCTGATAGGCGCGACCAGGGCCGGCGAAATCCTCGGGGCTCGATCTCTTCACACCTGTGACGAAGCAGACGGCCGGTATTGATAAGGCCGCGTTCGAATCTT
Source organism: Bradyrhizobium sp. Kon69 (assembly GCF_055807515.1). Lineage (NCBI taxonomy): Bacteria > Pseudomonadati > Pseudomonadota > Alphaproteobacteria > Hyphomicrobiales > Nitrobacteraceae > Bradyrhizobium > Bradyrhizobium sp. Kon69. Next base: position 56,726 of record NZ_JBVVOS010000026.1, read on the forward strand.
TTCTGAACGGTAGCGACGCCGGCGAAATTGTCTGCAGGCTACAGCGAGGCTCGCTAGGTATTTTGGTCACCTCTAACGAGACCTGTTCGCGCTTGTCCGCGATTAGCTTGATTTTCTCAGTCCATTCCTTGTTCGCGGCGCCGCTGGCAAAGAATGTGATCGGCACGGTTAGCCAAACGGAGTCAGATGCCGACGGCAGATTCGCATTAACCTCCGCCTTTCCAACGCCGATCGTTACCAAAGTGTCTATTCGGGCAATCAGGTCCTTGTAGGTTTCAAACGCTGCCGCCCGCTCGGCACCCAATGTAGTCGCCGCTGCTTCGGCAGAGTTGCTGTCGAACTCGACCGTAGGCACCGCGCTTGCGCGCAGTGTCTGGACCAGCGGGGCGACGTTCACCGTAATCCGTGCGACAACTTTGCAGTTTCCATTGGTGCACTCCTGGGACACCGGCTCGAATTTCGATACGTAGGCATTGGTGTACGACAGAAGCTTTTCTTCTACGATGGTCGAGACTTGATCGGCCGACATCTTGGTTTCAACGCGGCGCCGATTATCGATGTAGACGCCGGCCACCTGTTGAACAGCCAAACGCGAGGCGTCTTTGCGCGCTGCTTCAGGTGACTCTCCGAGCCCCGTAACCTCCACGATCTTGGTGGCGGAGCCCTCCGTGTCACGTCGTTTCAGCGACACCTCAGCTTCACTTGTGACTTGCTCAGGAAACCGGGGCCCGTTCTCTTGCGAAGGTGGTCGCTCGGTGATCTGAGGAGTGAATCGGTCGGGAGGAAAGGGACCTGACGTCTGTGGCGGTCGGCTTGGTTGCTGGGTACCCTGAAGCGCGTCCCGATCCTCTTTGGTCAGGAAACCAGTGCTGGGAGCGCGTCTGGAATCCTGAAACGCCTTAATCGCAATTCTTGTATTCGGACCAAATTCGCCATCTGGCTGGTCGCGGAGAAGGCCTAATGCGAAGAGGTGAGCTTGTAGAGTGGCGCGTTCATTAGGCGCTTGTTTAGCCTCCTCGAGCGCATCACCGCGAAGCTTTCCTAGGAGTTCCTTCGTCCGAGTTCGATACGATTCGAGTACGCAACGGCGCTGGTCTTGGTTGAGGGAAGTATCGAGTTTACAGGTCCTGCTTACGGATTGGACCCAATCAGTTTGATTTTGTTGGAAAGTGCTAAGTTCCGCGCCGTTCAGCGTACCAGAATAAGCCCATGTTGCAGCGTTGACGTCCCAGTCAGCTTTGGCTGCGTTACCATCACTGCAAAGCAAGATTCCTAACGGCGACCGCACGTTTGTGCAGCTAATGGTCGGTTTGGACGTGGAGATGTTGGGTTGCGGGATGGGCGCGCCGGGCAGGGCGGGCCCCATAGGCCCGTTATTCCGCTGCAAAGTTTGCAGCGTCCCGATCATATCTCGAATGATCTGGTTCGGAACCTGTGCTTCCGCGGTGACTCCTGTGCTCAGCAACAGCACGAACAGTCTGACCGTATTTAGTGCTTGCCCCGCCACGCAAATTGCCCGCCGAATCTCCGCCAACTACACATAGCGCGGTTGTAGCTCGCCGTAACTACACCAATTGGCTAAAAGGTATCCGTCCGTCAGTAAGACGGCACTTTGTGCGTACGACAATCGTAGGGGCCATCTTTTCCCGAGCCCTTTATATTGGCGTTGAAGTACCGTCCCATCGACGAGGCGGACATCAACGCATCGAGGGTAACCTTCGGCAGCTCGCAATAATGGTAGTATGTGTCTTTTAGCTGGATGACCAAATACTGGTTCCGAGGGTCATAACAAACGCGGTTGATAAAGCTGCTTCGCGAGATGCTTTGACAATCGAACGACTTTAGATCAACTGGCCCGCGATATTTTACGTCCACGGTCTCGGCGCTCATGGCCGATGCTGCTAGGACGTAGGTCGCGATCGCCAGCAGTACTGGAGCGGATCTCATCCTCGTGCCCTCCGATTGAAGCCCTCGACCGCATTGTTGTACTCGTCAATGACACCGTCGGACTTGCGCTTTAGCTCCTCGGTCTCACGTCGGATGCAAGCGAGGAACTCTTGTGCTTCAATCTGATAGTTCGTCATTTCACGGCGGCACCGATCGAACTCATCTTGATCGTCGAACGCGCTATAACGTGCCGCGCAATACGGGGCCGTGGGAGCATAACAAGCGGCATGAACGCCGTTCGTGCTGCTGAGAAAAAAGAAAGCTACAAGCAGCGAGCAACGCATCTAGGCACCCGCCGGACCTTGAGCCACGTCAATGACATGGCGATCTGAACCGACAGTGATGATGATCGTGTAGCTCTTCTGAGCTCCGCCCTGATCAGTAGGGGGAGCGACATGCAATTGTCCGCCGTACCACTCCCCGGGCAGGAGCGTGTTGTCCTTGATCACTGCTTGCTCGAGCACGGCCATGTTGCGTTGGCCCGCCTCGACCGTGCTGGCGATCATTGCATCGTTTTGAGCGGCAGCGTTGCCTTGCGCGATTGCCGCTGCCGTTGGGCTGTAGAAGGTGCCTGTCCGGCCGCTAGGCGTTGTGTAGCTGCCATAACCAGCCCTAGAGGCGCTGTATGCGTTGGCGCCCGCGGCAACGCCTGTCAGAAGCGCGGCGGCCACCTGCCGGTTCTTTTCCTCTTGTACCAGCATCTCGTAGGTGACGATCTTCATTTCGAAGTCGGATCCCGCGGCGTGCTGGATCGCTTCGACCTGTCCGACTCTAAACTCGACGGGCTGACGGCTCAGGTTATTGATGCCCACCACGAATACAGGCCGGCCGTTCGCCTGGAGCTGTCGGGAGGCTGGCCGAACTAGGACCAGGGAGCTCTTTTGCCGAGAGACGAGGGCAGGCTGCCCGTCCCGCATGAGAGCCTGTTGCTGTGGGCTGGAGGCTTTGAACGACACCGTTTCGCCGGCCGTCATGCAGCCGGTCAGCGCGGCGCAGGCCGCCGCCAGGACTAAAATGCGCATAATAAAAACTCCCCAGACCCGGCGCCAATCCAAGCGCAACTAGGGCGGGAGAGCAAGGCAAGTGTGCGCGCAGCTGGTCCACTGCTATCGTCTAAAGGTCGAAGGCGGTATCTGATTGCCGCGATGGGAAAGCTCGTGCGCGATCGAGCCGGTTTGCTAGGCCGGCCGTCCCCGCTAGCGTTTGGGTACTTCCCCCCAGCGGGCCGCCCGCCGTAGGCTAAGCCTATTGCAAGTTCGAACTCGTATGGTGGGGCAGCGTCATGTCGAGTGCCGGTGGAATTGATTGTTGAGGGCTACACCCGCTAAGGAACACCAATCCCTCGAGGACCTAAGGATGCGCGGCCGGCGCCTGGCCTTAGACTAAGGCGAGGGCGGGCTACGACTGCCGGTCATCGATCACCCAGGTCGAGCGGGATATCGCGGCGATAGAGGGGGGGGGGCTTGAGAGCCTGTCGGGGCCGTTTGGATCGACATCAGCTGCAGGTGCGGCTTCCTAGCGGAGCCAAGCTTCAGGCAAGCTCAAGGCTTTAGGCGAAGGGAGCCACATCCCGTTGCTACGTAGTTCCATGGCAATTCAAGACTTGTGACCCACCTGGAACAAGACGTCGTTTCGTTCGTCATCTTCGCAGTGATCGTCATAGGAGTTGTGCACAAGTGCCTGTTGCGCTTTGGCAACAAAGTAACCAATTGACCCGAAAGACGTCCGAAGAGGCGGTCAAAGATTTGACTCGATGCCCGGTAAAGTTGAATTTAGTGGGGATTCGGGACGAATCGTGCTAAGGGCGATTTCGCCAGAGTGTCAAGAACTTTCTTGACATGAGGTGTCTAAAACTTAATAAGTCCGTAACGAACTGTTCACGCCCTGCGGCGTACAAACAGGTAACTGCCGTGGTGGCAGCGAGGAATGTGTCATGAAGGAAATGGATCGTTTGATATCGTTCCTGTTTCCTAAGGAAGGTCAAAGGCTTGTAGACCTTAAATTCTTCCCCGGGGAACAGCAGGTTACTGTTGAGGAATTCTGCGAGGAAGCACATTCAGCTTTTGTCCAAGTTGAGTCCGGCCAGTCGGCACCGGCTGAGCACTTCCCTGAGAACCTTACCAGGATTGGGGTAGATAAGTTCCTCGCTGGGGCTTGATACCTCTTTATTCGAAACACCAAATAGTTGTAGACGGGGGCTATGACATACGTAGCCCTCGTGAGTGCGTTTGCGCACACTGATGACCTCCCCGTTCCCGTGAACGAGGTGCTCGATTGGATTCGCGCGAACACGGACCACAAAGACATTCGGCTCCATCCTGTCGGGCGCAAGAAGAAGGCGTTCCGTGGGGCCTTTCGCCGCATCGGAATGCCCCGGGGTGGGATGTACAGCGGCGATTACGACATCATCACTCAGATTTTGTATGGCGAAGATCTTCCGGATGACTGGAAGCGGCTCGTTATCTGCAAAGAGGCGATGCATGTTTTCGACGGCGGAGCCGAGCTCGTCAGCACCGAGGAGGGTGTGAAAAGGCTCATTCCGGCGATGATCCTCAATGAGCTAAAGGGCGCGCCGTTTTTGCCGGCCCTGAATGACCATTTGGGGGCATTTCGCGCATTGGCGATCCTGATTCCGCGGAAGGCTCGTCATAAATTCAGAGCCGCCGAGGAGAAGAGATCTATCGCTGAGATCGCGCACTTTGTGCAGTTGCCAGATGTTTATGTCGATATTTGGTTGCAGCACGGTGACGAGCTGGAGAAGCTGCTGATGCCTCAAGAGCAAAAACGTGGGTTCTTCAAGCGCCGCAACAATTAGCTACGCGAGTCAGCGGCCACTTCCGCCCACACTGATCAGCCCCATCCCGCCGCCGGCCAACAGCTGCCGGCGGGCTTTCTCCGTGTACAGCTCGGCCTGGGCCAAAGTCTTCCAGCCAAGATCGCCATCAGCTGGTGCGGGGTCGCGCCGTTCTCCGCCGCTATGGTCGCGGCGGCGCCTTGATTTCTCGCGCCTACTTGAGCTCGGCGTGGGGAGGGCGTCAGGAGCAAGGCCTCTTCGTCCCCTAAACGGCGGTTGCATTGGTTGCTTAAGGCGGCTGGTGAAGGCGGCACGCCTTCCGGAGCGCGCTACCCGGGCGGCCGTCCACGGCCACGCAAACGACTCAGGCCTAAGCGGTGCTGACCGCGCCAATGAGACGGCCAAGCCTTCTCGGGTGGGGCCTGCGGCGACCGAACCGGCCATAGCCGGGCTTGGAGGGGGCGCGCAGCTGCGTTATCCGACGCACGTCTCGAGGCCAGGATCAAGGTCTATCGAGTGGCGGTCGGCCTAGATAAGGGACGAGTTCTGCAGGAAGCTATTCATCTGCCACCTTCGACCAAACTCCCTTGCTGTCCTTCATGTCACGATGCGAAGTGCCGTCATCCCAGTTGACGCAAGTTCGGACGTCCTGAAAATCGTTCAAAGTGCATGCCTCACGTGCAATGACCTTGCCGTTCATGTCCTCGACTGTTTTCAGAAACGCGACTTTGCCCTGATTATCCAAGTAGCTCAGACCGATGTTACACACCTTCAGTTCGGGCTGGCAGGAGCGGCTAAAAAGCGGCTTCCCGTTATTCTGACTTGCTGATTTTTCCATTGCCCTGTTGACGATTTCTCCCCAAGTAGGACTGGCACTGGGCGTTGATCTTGCAGCGGAGAGCCCCGCTCCTGAGGGTGATACCGATAAAGGCGAGTTCGGCGGGGTTTGTTGCAGACTGGCGACTGGCGGAGAGACTTGAGAGGGACGGCCCATCATGGTGACGCCCATCGACTGAAGCTCCTGCGGGCTTAGCCAAACCATGTCTTGTGGAGACGTAACGACCATGCGGCCGATGATTGCGGATGGCACGCCCAACTCTTTGGCGATTTTGGCCATAGAGACCGTCGCAGCGCCTGATGCCGCCGTTTCCTCTCCATTTTCTCCTGACGCACCGTGGACGCCGACCTGAGCGCCATAGCCGGCGTTCTTGGTTGAACCGGCGGCGAACATCAGAAAGCAAGCCGAGGCGCAGACCGCCGTCTTGCCCACGTTGGTGGATGTTTTGCCGAACCTTATGGCGTCAGCGATCTTTACCCCCTCGAGCAAATTGCCGCCGGGAGAATCCAGTCTAACGTTGGCGACAAATTTCCCGGAATCATTGGCTTGACGAACTGACTGCGAAAATTTGTCAGCGTCACCAGGTACAATCTCCCCAGTGATCCAGATCGTTGCTTGTCCAGATTTCCCCACACCGACTTTGACTTCGGCGGAGTGGACAACGCGCGAAAACAGGGAGAGCGTAAGCAGCAATAGGACTGTAAATATTGGGCGCGACTTGGCCATCACCTTTCGCCTTTATCAAGAAAGACGTCCGACTTCGTTGTCGCAACCGGCGACACTTCATCGAACGTCTCCAATGGTTGCAATCAATAGCGCGGGGTCCGGTGACCGGTCTGACCGGTGGACGGATTATAGTTGCCGCTGGTGCCGAAGTTGTCGCGTTGCGTGCCATTCGGATTGGTCGCGACGTACGGCGCCACGTAAGTACCGGTGCTGCGGGTATATCCCGACGAGGTATGCGTACTCGGATTTGAACCGGTGCCGCTGAGATACTGCGCTTGTGCGGCGGTTGTGGCCAGCGCCAGTGCGGCAGCCAAAATGAGCTGTTTCATTCCCATCCCCCCAAAAAGGTTTATCGAGCGTCATATGCAACCACGTTGCAGACTGTGGGTCGAGTCCAACCATGGGATGAGCAGGACTGCCCTTGCGGGTCTCAGCGGGCCGGCACATGCATCCGTGCAAAGGCAGCCTTCGCCGCCGCTCTTTGGATCCTTGGGTTGAGTGCCTTGTTGGCGATGGGACCCCAGCCTTCTGCAGAGCTGCCAGAGGGCAAAGTCGGAGATGCCATGGACGGGCGTTGGCGCAGATAACTGTCTTGCTCCACACGACGCGCTGGCCACCTCGGCCGAAATGCTTCCGCCACGGGGAGGGTCTCGGCGGTCCGCCTGATCCTGTGCTTTCACTCGGATGGCTTGGTCAAATCGGACTAAATCTCTTCGGTATGTTTGACGAGATACACGGCAGTTTGGGTCGACAAATCGTCGTAGCGCCGTCGCAGCCGTCACCACGGCCGTTTAGGTGCTTGATATCCCGGACGTGTATCTTCTTCACTTGGCCAATTTAACCCGAGGCCGCCTGCGTTCGAAGTCCGATCGGCCCCGAAAAACCGAAAATCGGCAATTTAGCCGGTGGGTAATCCGTGGTCTTGGACGCGCTGAAGAGGGCCCCGGCAGGTTGGGGCACTCAGAAGCCGTATGTGGGCTCCGGTGGCTTGGGCGCCGCATTTTGCATCGGTCCAAGCAGGCGGCCTAGGGGGCCTGCCGAACGGCGTTCTGCCAGTCCTGCTTTGGGGTGTAACCCGGCACGAGGTAGTGGCTGAGCATGTCGTTCGGGCCAACGTACTGACCGGCCATACTTCGTGACGATCATCGATTGCCGCCATCAATTGCCGATCCCCGGCGGCGGCAGCGTCGGATGGTGGCTTGGAAGTTGGTGAAGCTGAACGCGCGCGAATATGCGGGAGTTTGTGACATTCTCTGAGTTCCTTACATTCGTGCCATTAATGCAGCCTTGACGTTATGCACACACGACCAGCGCATCTCCAATCAGCGAATTCGCCTTGCGCGAATGATGCCGTAAGCCGCGCTAGTGCTTGTGGCGAAAGTGGACGATGCAACGAAATACACCGTCGTCGTCCCAGCCAAACTCAAGCGGTATCGGGGGAGCGGAAGTCCTATTTCGTTTCCAGAAGTAAACGTGGTTGACGATGTGACAAGCGAACTGAATCTGCCGGGCGTCAGATCCAGCGTGTTTGTCGTGCCGGAAAGAGAAACTAGAGCAACCGTCGTCGTCGTCGTTGCAGCGGGGAGGATGTAACCAAAAATATCAACATCCCAATCTCCCGCTGTGAGGGTAATGCTTGTAACGGTCTTGGCTGTTCCAGTAGTGAGGGCTACTTTGGAACCGGAAACTATGACGCTTTCAACGTATTCACCGACGCTACCGGCGGCCGCGCTGTCATTCGTCGTCGTCCCAACCATGTTCGGCTGGGAGATCGTCGGGCCAGTCGCCAGCACGTTATTGCCCGTGCCGGTGTTTGCAGAAATCTGCGTCCCGTTGATCTTGAAAACGTTGCCTAGGCCGGCGGTGTCGTACGTCTTGTTCGTCAGCGTGTCGGTGGTCGCCCGCCCGATGTAGGTGTCGGTGCCTTGGAACGTGAGCGTGGTGCTGTCGGTGCCGGCAAGGGTCAGAGAATTGTTGACCCCAAGGATTTTGCCGTTGGCAAGCGTAAAGCTTCCAGTCGTCGCCGTCACCGTCAATCCGTTGTAAGACGAGGTGCTGATGGTGGCGCCCGTGATCGCCGGAGCCGTGAGCGTCTTGTTGGTCAACGTGTCGGTCGTGGCGCGGCCGACATAGGTGTCGGAGCCCTGAAACGTCAACAAAGCGCCGTCGGTGCCCGCCAAGGTCAGCGTGTTGCTGAACGTAAACGTTTTTCCGGCGCCTCCGGTGAGCGTGTAGCTGCCAGAAGTGAAGAAATTCCCGTTGATGCTCGTTGCGGTCGCAACGTTCAGATTCGGGGTCACAAATGACGGCGAAGTTGACACCGAAATCGTGGATCCGGCGAACGTGATGTTGCTGCCGGCCGAGTAAACCAGCGAGGACACCAAAATCCACTTGGCGGCAGCCAGGTCTGTCGCGAATACGCCGGAAGTGTGCGCGACAAGGCACCGGTACAGCGAACTATTGGCCACGACCGCGTTGCCGACTTGATAAGCCGTCGCGGTCAACCACGCAGCGGCCGGCGCGAGCCCGGCGGCCTGCAGCGACGTGGAAAGCTGGTCGTATCCGACGCTCCCGTTTGCCAATGCGCCATCGTCGCGCTGGATCAGCGCGAGATTCGCGCGGATCGCGTCTGTGGTGGACTTGATGCCGTTGAACTCAACGTCGAGCGCCTGGCCCGGAAAGGTGCCAGTCGAGACGTCTGAAATGAACGAGTGAACGGGAGAATATGGCTGAGGCCGAGACACGGGGCATCCTCGAAAGGAGGGACGCCGCCGGCGACGCGACTAAATCAGCCAACACTAAGATGGTACTATAGATGAGGGGCCGCCGCAATCTCGATGCCGTGCAACAAAACACGGCCGCGGAGATGATGGGGCTAGCATAACATGAATTCGTTCCCAGCCTTACGTGCGTCACTGATAGCTTCCGTCCGGCTGCAGATTGTACGTGTGCCCGTTCTGAAGAACTGTCTGCGGTTTGGCGAGGGTTGCCGGATCGATGCCGTTTTGCTGCAGCCGCCGCTTCACCGCTGCGGGGTCGGCGCCGCGGGCAATCGCGTCGCGTGCCTGAGATAGCGGATCGTTGCTCGACGTTGCCGCATTCTGCGGCGATGCCGGGTCGCTGTCGGCGCTCGATAGCGGCACCCACCGTCCGTTTACCAAGCCGAGCTTCTGGCCAGTCTGCGGATTGGTGGCAGTCTGTGTTGGCGCTGCGGCAGCGGACGCGGCCGGCGTAGCAGGTGCCGCGGCAGCTTGGGTTGAGGGAGCCTGCTGCGGCGGCTCCGTGTACATTCGGATCGTGTTCTCGATCTGGTGAAGCTGTTGTGACAGTTTGACGCGTTCGGCAGGCAGCGTGTTGGGATCGATGACAAGCTGGCGAATCTGTTCGTGGTCGCCCTTGAGTGCATTCACGATGGTCGGGATCTTCGCCGCCTCGGTCTCCGGATTGGTGAGTGCGTTGCCTTGCGGAAGCAAGTCGTTCACCCACTGCTGTGCCTGAACGGTCTGCCGACCGGGGCCGCCGAGCAGCACGCTTCGAGCCTGATTGTTCCGAATATCTTGTGATGATCGTGCCCGCTGAATGTCCGGAGCGATTTCAGACGAGCCAGTGGCCGCTTTCATCACGCTCGTCGCGGCTGGTAGCGCGCCGAGCTCGTCGTTGAAGAAGGTTGCAATTTTTGGGCCGATACCCGATGTCCTCGACGCGTCGGCGGCCGCCTGGCTCTTCTTGGGGTCGCCAACAACCAGTGGCGTCGATGAGCTCGAGCGCACGTTGTTATCCCGAGCCTGGGCCAGGGCCGCGTCCGTGCCTACCGGTTGAAATCCGGTCGCCGGCACAGTCCGGCCGTCGGGCAGGATCGCTGTGCGGCCGCCGTCACGAGAAATGGCGGTTTGGCCGGTGCGTGGCTCGATTAAAGTTTGCTCCGGTAGGTCCAGGCCGGCTTTCTTCAGGATGCGGGGATCGACGGCACCAAGCGGGTCCGATGACGTCTGACCCGGCTGCGCCGCAGCGGCTTGCCGACGCAGCATGTTTGCAACCACGTTGTCGGAAGTCATTGGCGCTTCGCCGCCGACCGCTTGCGACTTGGGAACATAGTGAGCCACGCCGGCATCGTCGAGAACCGGCGTCAACGTGCGCTGATCAATCGCAAGCTGAGTCTCACGCGCGCGGTCCGACGCAATGCGTTGCGATTCCAGCGTCGTGGCGTTGTTCATGCCAGTGGTCGTGATAGCGTTATCGAGAGAGCGACGTTGACCAATGGCAGTGCTTCCTGCGGCCCCGCCGGCACCCAACATCGAAATGGCGAGCCGAGGATCGTCAAAACTGGATGCGTGGTTCGCTGCCGAGAACCGGCCGTAGTCGGCGGCGTCCTGGCCGGTCTTGCCCGCGAGCACTCCGTAGTAGCCGATGTCGTTGCGATTGCCGGCGCGAACTGCCGAGGCGAGGGGCTCGGCACTGTCGTTCTCGCGTTTCAGGCCGAACGCCTTTTGCCGGTAAACTTCCTTCTGTGCCTGATCGCCGAACATCGCCTCGCCGAGATCCTTCAGCGAGTTGGCTAGCGTCGAGTTGTCGGCATATGCATTGATGATGCGGGGCATCCAGCGTCTCAAGTTGATGGTGAGAGGCCGGTTTCGCGAATTCCGGAAGGCATCAGCGGAAAGTGGAGTTTAGCACAACCGGTGGGAAAGTCACCGTTCTAAGATCGCAGCCGCCCAACTCAAGATGGTCTTGGCGAATGCGCCCTCTCAGACGAGAGAATACTGGCGCAAATTGAGAACGACCCGCTCGACGCAGCCCGCCGGGGGCGTCTTTGTCCGCTAACGATCCTAAACCGGACATCATGCGGACAGCCCAATTCGGTCGAGAATGACCCTGACCGGACCTTCGACCGGCGTCTGCCGTGCGTGATTGGCTGACCGCCACCATTGACCAACTCCGGCATTGCAGAGCCAGATTTATCGATTTGTCGGAATGCACGATACAACCAGTGTGATAGAGTTTCTCACCAGGGGCAGCGTACCTTTCTGGGGGTAGCCGAAGATGACGACGTTGGTGTCCACCGGGAGCGACTCGCTCATCAGCACTTCAGGTATCGGGGCACAATTCAAGCCGTTCGATCATCACGGCATGTACGCATTTCTCGAGCGCGCCCGTGCCGAGGAGCCAGTGTTCTTCTGCCCGGAGATCAACTACTGGGTCGTGACGACCCGGGAGGATGTTCTGTGCCTTCTGCGGGATGCGGTCAGTTGCTCAGCCGATATCGCGTTGGCCCCGGTCACCCCCTTAGCGCCCGAAGCCTTGGCGATCCTGAAGGCTGGCATGGGAGCGGAGCCGACACAGGTCAATTGCGATCCGCCCAAACACGACCGTATTCGGCGAGTCGCTGGACGCTTCCTAAATGCCAGACGTTTCCTGACGCTCGAGCCGGAGATACGTCGACTAGCGCGCGAGGCTATCAGCGCCCTCGATGGTCGCGCCGAAGTCGATCTCGTTGCCGACCTTGTGTATGAGTTTCCGGCGCGGGTTCTCTTCCTACTCATGGGTATTCCGGCCGACGATGCACCGCAAATCAAGCGCTGGGCGAGCTATCGCGTACTAATTACATTTGGGGATATTTCACCGGGGGAGCAACGCCGCGGCGCCGAGGACATGGTGGCCTACTGGCGTTACTGCGTCGCCATGGTCAATGACCGCCTGCGCTGCCCGCAAAGCGACTACGCAAGCTTCCTGATCGCGCACCGCGGGGATGTCGAACCGGAGCTATCCGATAACGAAATCTCCTCGTTGGTTTTCGGGTTGCTGCTGGCAGGGCACGAGAGCACCACTAACCTTGCCGCCAACGCGCTCCTGGCACTGCTCAGCCACCGCCCGAGCTGGCAGGCGATCTGCAGCGATACCTCGCAGATTCCTGGCGCCATCGAGGAAGCGCTACGCTTTAGCACCTCGATCGTGTACTGGAGGCGGAGGACTCGGGCGCCTACGGTACTGCAGGGAGTCACCATTCCCGCCAACGCCAATGTTCTGCTTGCCCTCGGTGCAGCCAACCACGATGCTGAGCTGTTCCCCGAGCCCGACCGCCTTGACATCGGACGGTCGAATGCGAGCGAGCACGTATCCTTTGGCAGTGGTACGCACTCTTGCATCGGTGCGCCCCTGGCCCGGCTGGAGCTCATGGTGTTGATCGAGGAGATCGTCCGGCGTTATCCCGCGCTTGCGCTGGTGGACGAACAGCCAATCGACTACATCCGAACCATCGCTTTCCGCGGTCCCAAGCGCTTGATGGCTCGCCTCGGCGACTAGTCCGCCCTTCTTCGACAGAGCGGCCTATCAGTGAAGTCGCCACACCTCTCCTTGATATCCGCGTAAAGGAGCCGCTATGCGGCTATGCGCTGGCCGACGTGAGGTAAGCTTCCGGCGGCATTGCGCGCCCTGACGGGTTATCCGAGGCTTCCGTTGAGGCTCGACCGTTCATGTCAGCGGATGCCTCGGGGCTCAGAACTACGGCGCGCCGCTTACCTTCGCGGTGATCGGCGTGCTCGCGGCGCGAGCACGGTCCGGCACATCGTGAAGCTTCGAAAGCCCTTCATTGCACCGACGAATGACAGGTGCCATTTGGCATTCGGTGGCTAGACGAAGGGCGGCGGCATAGTGAGTCTTAGCGCTAAGGACCGATCCAAGAGCTGATAAGGCCTCCGCCAATGCCACCGCCGCCAATGCTTCGTTGCCTCTCTCCTCGTACAAACGAGCCACTTCAATGGCTCGCTGGGAGAGCCGAACGGCTTCTTCGAGGCGACCCGCACGATGGTTTGCTTCGGCGAACCGTGCAAGTTCAAGAGCGTGGTTCACGAAGATGCTGCTAGTCGTTGTACGATGTATAGCCTGCTGAAAAAGGTCAAAGGCCTCCTCGAACACGCCCAATTGAGCCAGAGCGTAGCCTAGATTCAGACAGATGTTGGTTGACCAGGCGAAGAACTCCCACTTCCGGCACAATGAGAGACTAGTTCGCAGGGCGACCTCCGCCTCTGCAGGGCGCCCGGCAAGAGCGAGGGCGAAACCTTCACTCAAGTGTGCGATTGTCCTGCAAAGCGGCAAGTTTACCTCATCGGCCAGCCTACGCATCACGCGCGCAACTGCTATCGACTCATCAGCATGTCCTTGTTGAGATAGTGCCCAAATGAGCCACGCCCGATAGAAGATGACTGAGGGCCCTGGCGTCCCTGCCCACGCCAAAGGATCGCGCGACTCCAAATCATGGATCAAGCTCCGGAGCGTAGCAGCGGAGTTGGCATAGTCGCCCCGCGAATAAGCAGCCTGTGCTCCAAAATATTGGGCCGCGCGTGTCAGGCTTCTGTCCCCATCGGAAAATTCCAATGCACGGGCTGCCGACATCATGCTCGCACCAGGACGACCCACAAGCTGCAAATCCCGAGCAACATAAGCGGTCGCCCATCCCAACCGACGCCGATCTCCTAGCTCTACCGCAAGTTTCTCTGCTTCCGTGGAGTTGGCCAAGCTTCTTTCGATACCCGCGGTAGGAAAAAGCGTATTACGCAGCTCGAAGCGCAAATCAATTTCGTTCCGGAGTCGATCCGACGAATGCGGAAGGTGCCTGCACGCGGTGATTCCATGATCGAAGAGCCGCGATGCTTCTACATACGCGGATCGGCCGGCGGCTCGGCGCCCGGCTATGACAGCAGCCTTGAGCAGCTCCTCCCAAACCTCCCCAAGCGCGGCGTGATAAACGATCATCTCGGCGTGTTCATCGAGGCGGCCGGGATGTATTCGCAACAGTGCCGCCACAATCTGGCTGTGCAGATCGCGGCGCTGCCCTCGTGGAAGTCTCGAGTATGCGACTTCCTGGATGAGAGCATGTGAAAAGCTGGCTTCGTCCATGTCGGGTTGCTGAAACGTTCCGGAATCGCATAACGAACGCAGGCTCCGACGAAAACTCGCGTCTGGGCTGGAATCAAAAACGGCGCGGAGTATTTGAAGAGAGAACCGGTTTCCAAGGGCAGAAGCAGCCGTTACAATCCGTTTGTGTTCGGCATCCAGCCGATCTAAGCGAGTAGCAATGACCGCTTGGATTGTGAGCGGAATTTCAGGCTGATGGGTCTGCCCGGCATTGTTGGAAATGTCAGTCGCCAATACGTTGCGAGCTAGTTCTTCCAGAAAAAATGGATTTCCCGCAGACCGCGCCACCAGTTTCTGGCGCAATGAATGATCAGCAACGCCTGGGAATGCCCCTTGCATCAATCGTTGCGTATCGCTAGGCGAGAGAGCTGCAAGAGAGATTACGCTTGTGGCTTGACCGGTTGTCGTTGGGGCGAAATCCGGCCTAAGAGTTGCTAGAAGCAATAGCCTGCAACCAGATGATGGAACAAAGTCGAGAAGCTTTCGACTCTGCTCGTCACCCCACTGCAAATCCTCCAACAATAATACGACAGGCCGGCGTCCACTGATCGCGTCAAATAGAATCCGCACAGTGTCGCGCAAGGCGTCGCCTCGATGCAGTGGATCCAATTCATCCCACGCGGCGGCATCTTCACCCAACGGCAGCGCCAGGAGCGACAGAAGAGCACCTAACTGAACCGTGGGATCGCCAATCTCGGCTACTTGCTTTCGAATGCCATCGGCTGACGCAGATGGTTCAATGCTTGGATCGATCCCAAAAGTCGAGCGAAGCACGGAGCCGATGAGTTGATACGGCACGTTCCGCCCGTATGAAACGGCATCTGCCTGAACGATTCGCCAGCCACCTACCTGAAGCTGTTTGGTAAACTCCCAAGCGAGGCGGGACTTACCTACTCCTGCCTCACCGGTGATTGAAACTGCGGCGGATGAGCCGGCGAGAACACGCGCGGCGATCTTGCAGAGTTCGTCGAGCTCGCTATCACGCCCAACGAGTGGACTTAGGCCTCGCGATACCGCTTCGCTAAATCTGGAAGTGCGATGATGCACTCCTGTCAAAGCAAACACATCCTGCTGATTGCTGAACCCTCGCAATGCTTTCAGCCCCAACGAGGTAAACTCAACGGAGGGTCCAGCGGCCGCTCGCGTGCTTGCATCACAAAGTGTGGTGCCCGGATTCGCCATTGCCTGGAGCCGCGACGCGAGGTGAAGCGTCGCTCCAAAAGCTCCATAGATCCCTGCTATGCTGATTCCAGTCGTGCTCAAGAATGTGAGACCTGAGGCGAGGCCAACACGTAGCGACATGCGCTGTTCCGATGAAGCAGCTAGCTCGTGCATACGCAATGCCGCGCAACAGGCGCGCAACGCGTAATCCTCCTGACTTTGCGGTGCACCAAATAGTGCCAGCACACCATCGCCGCGCAATTGGTTCACGATCCCTCCGAATGCCTGTACGGCATCCAGCATCACCGTCACGGTCGGGTTGAGAATCGCTTCTGCGTCATCGGGGGATAGGCCTGCGACAAGGTCTGTTGAATTGACTATGTCTGCAAACAGTACCGTAACATGCTTGAGTTCTCCCTCTCGGTCTGAATGAGAAGTCTCTTCTGGATGCAATCGAGTACCGCAGGCATCGCAAAAGCGCGCCCCCGCTCGAGCGGGGTTCGCGCATCGTGGGCAGGAACAAGGCTCTGGCGATGGAGTATTGGACATTCCTCCGCCCCTTTGGCGCGCTTCTTTGGAGTTCAGTCTAATCTACAGACTATGATTGCTCTCATCCTGGACCGGCGTACTTGCTTCCGGTGATCGCCTTCTTCGCTTTTCCAACCGAGTCTGCGACGACGTCCTCGAAGGGCATGATCGAAACGAGTTCGACGCTCTTAATTCCTGGCTGCGTCGACAGCGCAATCCTGAAGGCTTGCGCAGAGTTCCGCTCTTGGAAAGCGAGAACGGCGAAGAGATCGTCACGCCCGAACATTGCAAACTTTTCCAGTACGACGTGCTGCAACTGCTCGTTGCGATAGGGCGCCCTTTCATAGAAATGAAACGAAGCGAACGATCCGCCAAGCGAGGCTATGAGATCGCGGACTGGCTTTAACCTCTGATCGAAGGTGGGTGCCGTTTGGACGATATCTTTCCAGCCCGTCGTCGAATATGAAAGCTTAAGGAAGTAATGTTCCATGAAGACCCCCGAATCTGACTGTTACTGTTTGGGTGCCGTATGTGGGTGACGTCAGACGAACTGCAGCGGCGCGCGTGTCATTGCCGCCGTGCAACACTGAAAACAGACTAGTTTCCAATACCGAGCCAACTGGATTGTGCCATCTCCCTTTGACTACAGGTCTCTCGCGGCTTCTTTGGCCCGATTTGAATGACAGCTTTTCCGCCAGGCTCATGACTCCGCTCTACAAGCCGGATTTGAAAGCTGATTGGCTGGCAGGGGCGGAGATTAGGCCAGCGAGATTAGCCACAAAATCGTCCTGAGCCAAGCGATGATGATGCGACTGAGTGCCAAAGATAAGCAGCAGTAGCACGCACAATGGGGGTCCCAATTTCGGTCAAATGGCATAAACACGCAGCTCGCTGCGGGGCTTGAGTCCGGTTACGGCCCTTTGCGGACTCTTCCCGATGTTCAAGTTGAGGCCGGTATGCAGCATTAGAGCGGAAGCCGGCCGATCCAGTCTCGATCTCGGTTTATGCCTAGCTGCAGCAATCGCTACTTTAAACTGCCGTCACCGCGACCCGGAATCTCAAAAAATCGCGCACTAGTCGGATGGCAGTACGGCACCTTTACCACCGTAGAGGAGGGGGGTGGGCGGGGGTGGGGGCCACCCGCCAGTGGGCTGGTCACATCGCGTCGACAACACGTTGCACCACGCTAGTGCCGACGCCTAGGGTCCGCCCAATCTTTAGAACGCCCATGCCCTTGCCGCGGAGAGCTCGTATGCGCTTCTCGACCGCAATCGCCGTACGCGGACGTCCAAGGCGTGTGCCCTTCTCCCTGGCGCGCGCAAGGCCGGCGTTGACCCGCTCGCGAATGATGCCGCGTTCAAATTCGGCGAAAACGCCGAGCATCTGAAACATCGCGCGACCTGCAGTGGTCGAAGTGTCCAATCCCTGCTGGTGCAGGAAGAGATCGACTCCTTTATCGCGGAGCGCCTGGAGAATGGAGAGGAGATCCGTCAGCGATCTCCCCAAACGGTCGACGGACCAGGCGGCGACCATATCGAACTCTTTCGAATTAACGGCCCTCATCATCGCATCGAGGCCGGGGCGCTTGTCGCGACCCTTCGCGCCGCTGATGCCAGCGTCTTCATAGACCTTCACGACTTCCCAGCCGGAGCGCGCCGCGACTGCCTGGAGCTCACGGCCCTGGTTTGCTGTTGTCTGGCTGTCGGTGCTCACGCGCAGATAGATCGCTACTTTCTTCATGGTTTGCTCCTGGCGCGCTTCGCGTTCCTCGCACTGTACGCTACGCTCATACGGAAAACAAATGTTTTGCGTATGCCGACAGCGCGCGAAAATTGTTGAACGATCGCAACACTTGGCAGCGCTGATGCGAGCCGGGGTTTTCCGTATGGTCGAAATCGATCGCGCACACGGTGCTCGCGCGAAATATTTTGTAGAGTTTGTGCTCGCGCTAAGTGGCTCGCGCATCACTCCAATTCTTGACGTGTAGAGAATGCTTCACTCAGTTTTATGCAATGATATCAATAGCTTAGTTGACTACGATGGGAATCGGCGCATTATGCGTTCTAGGGCCGAAAACCCGAAGTAGCACGCGTATTCAAATTCAGAGTCCCGGTGGCAGCGACATGTCCAAGACGAGAGTCCAAAGGCGCTGCGGACCGTGTGCGGGTCTTTTCGCACCGGGATCATTCACTGCATCCCGCCCGAAAGCGGAAAGGCACACCATGTCCAACATCATCCCATTCCCGTCCAAGATCGTCACCCCGATTACTCCCGCTACCTACAGCTGCGATATCGACTTGGCCGCGAAAGGCGGATTTTCCCATATCGATGCGTGCGTGCCCGCCGAATTGGCATTGCGGTTTTTGGCACTCTTCAATCGCTGCGGGGATTGCGCAGGTGTGTCCCTCGACATGACACAGCCGAAGTCGTGGGGAATGATGTTGATTGACGCCTGTGTACCTTCATCCATCGCAGAAGAATTCCAGGCCCTCGTAGCGGCCGCAGCCTAGCCCGGGGGACCTAATGGCCCCGCTGCGCGGAAACGCGCGGCGGGCTTTTCTTTCATCACCTCGTTCTCTCAGTTCTACTCTTCTTTCCACAGGGGCGGTTTGACAGGAGACGTTCGGGAGACTCACGTAATGCCCTCTTGAACCCGGAGAACCGTGCAATGAAGCAGCCCCTAAACGTGGACATTCTTCCATCGGGCGACGTGCGCTTGGCCTTTGATGTTAACGTCAGCGTCCCCGCTGGAGTCAAAATCCTTCAAGCGATTGCCGTCGACGACGCAGAGCGAGGCCTCCGCGGTTGTGAGCCGAAACGCCAGCGCGCGTCAGCAGTCCGGCCGAAGAAAATCGTCAGCGACAAATAGCGAAACTCTTGAAGTAGCGACGTGCCCCGCGCCAGTGTGGCGCGGGCTTGCTTGGAGGACACATGAAGCTTGCCGCCGTTTTGGCCGCGCTTGGCATCACAATGTTAATTTACAACGTGCCGCATCTCTGGCGGGACGATGGCTCCGCCAGTGGATACGGCCACGCGGTTTTCTTTGGCATCCTGTTGGTGTTCGGAGCGGTCTGGCGGGTGTTTGGTCAGCGCAGCGAATAGTTGCCGACTCGCCGGGCCGGCCCTTACTTCGGCAAGGCCGCCCTTATGCGCTCACCCAACTCTGTCAGCCGGAAGAGGTGCAACGGCTCCGGCTCAGCGCCGGCCTTAATCTGCCACGGGTCTAGGATCCCCCGGTATGCTGGATTGCGAGCCTTCTCGACCCATCCCCGGCGCAGTAAAACCTGGTGCACCTTGCCGCGCCCGCTTTTGTGAACGCCGGCCATCCGGGCGATATCGCCCATGCCGAGCCATTCGCCTGGCCGCATCACCCGCAGCATTCGATCAGCGATCGATTGACCGGGGAGAGCGCGGCACAAGTTGCGTGCTCGAGCTGCAGCCAAGATGCGTTCGGCGGCTGCGAGCTGTTTTGCCGCTTTGATCCCTCGTCTGGCCGACACCGACGCATCGATGTCACACAGCGGTCGCTTGTCGCCTTTCTTCGTAAACCGCCACGTTTGGTCGGCTTCGTCGAGCAGGCGCCAGATGTTTGCCAGCCATTCATCCGGATCCGCCGGGAATTGAAGATTGAAAGCAGGCATGCCTACCCCTAGTCGTGATGCGATCTATCCAACGTTCCAAATCCGCAGCAGGCGGCTCGGTAACCGCCACAAAAATGCGGTTCGATAAACGGAATAGCTCGCGAAATTATGACACAGGACGATTCGTTGACCGCTCCGTCCTAATCGAGCATGCCCGAGATGTCGCACCACTGGCGCTGTGCCAGGGCCGCCGGCGGCTCGGCTGGTCCGTCCAGCGTCCCCGACAAAGCCCGCTGCATCGCCGACGCCGGCGTTTCCCCTGGTCGTACATCTACGGGCCGGATTTCCAAAAGTGCGATTTGGGAAGGCGACTCGAGTTTGCGGACCACAGGTCGGCGTGATGCTGCTGGCATCTTCTGGCCAGTGCCTTTCTTTTTGACGGTCTTGCGCGCGACTGGCTCCGCGGTGGACACCGGGCCTGTGTGGATCTTGCGGCATGTCGGGCAGCGTCGGACCAACTGCCGGGTTTTGATCTGGCGCATTGATGCCGTGGCCCGAAACGGTTGCGAACAATCCGGGCAGATCGTTTCGAGTTCGAGGACGCGAACCTCGCGCTCGTTGCTCATGGCGTGAAAGAACGCACCGGTTTGGATGTAGACCTGGCCGCGAACGGTGAATTTGGTGCCAGTGGCGGAAGGTGTTGATCGCTGCATGTTGAGAGTCTCGAAGGTGGATCGATTGATGGGCGCCGGCGGCGAGTCGGCTTTCCTTTTTTGGAATCGGCCAGTGTTGACGTAATTGGCATCGCTCAGGACTGGCCCCGGTTGTCACCGTTGTCACTTGAGGGAATTTGAAGGAAAGACGGCCAGTGGGTCTCTGGCTTCTATTATTAGAAGAAGGGCTTTTATGGTTCTCACGCGCGCAAGTGACAGACGGTGACAATGGTGACAAACCGTTACGCCGCGACTGTCTGGAAACGCGGTGACAGGCGGTGACAACGGTGACAATCATGCAGCTGCACCCAGTTTGATGCGTTCCTGCACCCCATCCCGCCGGCTCCGTTCCGTTGCCGCGATTTCTGCGAACCTGCCGTCATGTACCGCCGGATTAACGGTCCAACGGTCCTCGGCGCCATGTCGATCGATGTGGGCCGGCTTGACCCAATCGTGCATTTCCAGGACGCGCATCGTCGCCACGATCAGGCTCCGCTTCTCCGGCGACTTCAGGGCGGGATAGGCGCGATAAATGTCCCGGCTCGAGATGGCAGGCAGCCCGCGCGCCAGCACAAAGCCGGCGATCCAAAGGGCGTGCTCGTCCATCGTGGATGCACCCAGATCCTTCAGGTAGAATGTCAACGCGTGCGAATAGACGAACTCGGTCAGATACCGTCGCGCCCGCACCGCGGTGTCGCGGCTGATGATGGCCGGCGGCGTGCCTACAGCGGCGCCAGAAGCCCCGTAATGCTCGATGAAGTGGAAAACGAGGGAAAGCCTGCCGAACTCGTTGGGCATTTTGTCGAGCCACTGGCAGAGCGTGGGGGATGCGTCCGGCCGCGCGATCTCCCCGGCCTTGAACGCCTCAATGGCGTGCAACTCGGCATCAGCCTCAGGTGAAAATCGAAACAGGGTGCTGTTGCCTGCTTCTGCGATCGCGTTTGCGGCCGTCGATACCCTTTCGTCCAAGGATGTATCGGGGTCGATGTCGGCGCCGCTATCCCGGCGATGAAGGACAATTGGCGTAAATCGCTGCAGCAGCCCGTCATCCGACATGCTGGTCTTAAGCGCCTTGATCTTGTCGGGCTGGATACCACCCAAGACCGAGATGGCGCAGTTTTCGACGCATATCCGCTCTGACAGTTTCCGGTTGACGATGAAGTCGCCGCCTTCCTTCGCCTGCAGCCAGAAGGCGCGGTCCTTTCCGCCCTTGGCGCGATATGCGTCCATGCCGGCCAGCCAGCCCGCAAGTTCGTCAGCGTGATACAGCAGTCCTTCCGGGTTCTCGCAAAGTGCCACTGCGAGGGCCTCCGTCGTCGCGTCGTTGTAAATCTTCTGCCTGAATCTAGGTTTCTCCGCTTCGGCTTCGTCCTCAAAAACCTGGTCGGTATTTTCCGGCTTGACCTTGGCTGCCTTTTCGGCCGTTGCGCGGCGCGTCTCGTCAAGCTTCCGCTTGTGCTCGTCAGCCGTGAACGTTTTCCGCCACTTTTGTTGAAGCGTTTTTACGGGGTCCATCGCGGCATTGATGGTCGCCGACTTGTTCGAGCCAGACGGGGCTATGATGGCCGTCCAGAGGATGGGCTTCACGGTCCACTTGGTATCGCGTTGACGCATCTGCAGACGGTTCCCGGCAGGCACAAGCGATCCGAGCGCGGTTACCAATGCCGCGGCAGGCGCGCCAGCGTCTACGCCGAGCCGGCGAGCACTGTCGTGCGCAAACTGCTCCACCACTTCCGGGAGAACGCCGGCCGGCAAGTCACCGGGCTTCAGATGGTCAACGAAGATCGCATTGGGCTCATTTTCCCACGCTCTTACATCGCCGCTTCTCGCGGTCGGTATTGAGGCGTCCACTGCGGCCGCCTCACTCGTGTCGATCTCGGCTGCAAGGGGCGCTTTGGATTCGTCGATCTCAACCGCATCGAAACCTGGTGCCAACGGGTGATCGCACCCGATGGGTCTTTGACGGTTACGGCCGGCAGATTCGACGACTACAGCCAAGCGCTCCAAGTCACCGAGCCCGTTGCAGTGGGTTTCATTCCAACCCAGCGCTTTTTCGTAGACAGTTTGCGGCGAGCAAGCAAAGTCGTAACCTCGCGCGCACACAATAAAGGTCGTATCGTCGATCTTGCCGAGTTCGGCGTATGGCGCTCGATCGCGTATCCACTTTGTGAACAGTTCGATCGCGATATCGTCTTCTTCGACGACGCGTTTGCCGGCTGCACTCGGTTTCGACCTTGCGTTTTTGCACTGCTCGACAATCCAGGGAGGCACGAATGCGATCGGCGCATTATTAGCGCGCGTGTACGAGCGACCTTCAATCGTGCTGCCTGGCATCAAGACGTATGCGGCATCGGTCTTAACATCGATGCCCGGGCCTAGCGTATGTGTGCCGTTTTTGCGTGGATCATCTGCACGCAATACATAAAATAGATGTTGGCCACCGCCCTGCGTGTTGTTCGTCATTGTCTCGGGGAAATCTTCAAGGAGTCGCAAGAACTCATACGTCTCGCAACCTCCGTTCTTTTTGTCGACGTCGACCACCAAGAGCTGGTCAGTGACACCACCGATGTTGGCGTCCGGCCACCGGCCCCACCATTTGCGGATCTGCTCCGGATCTTGCGTGGCGAAGTCCTTCCACTTGGTTAGCGGTTCTTTCGCCGCACTTATTGCCTGCTCGCGTTCCTTCGGAGTGGCGCCCGGGCCGGGGTCAACGTACCAGCGGCAGGGGTGCACCGGTACGTGCTGCGAGGCCTCGAGCGCCCAGTCGAGTTTTGTTTTGACGGGTGCCAGTGGCACGGCCGGCGCGGGTTTCTTCAAAGCCACAACGTCCATTGACTTGCTTTCTGCAGGCAGCTCGACGCCGCACAGCTCCAAAAGCCAGGGGGGCGCCGGCGACAGCGATCTCTCATTATGGAAGCGATAAGGGGCGAGACCGTTGATGGTGGACCCCGGTCCGATCAGCACGTCGTCAACCGACGACAATATGCTCATGCGATCGCACAGAAAGTCCGGCCCGCCTTGCACTGACGCGCCAACTGGCAGTTCGAACATGACGTAGCTGCCGACGAGCTCTCCCACGAGCACGAGGCTGCCGGTCCGCCCACCATGCTGCTGGAATAACGTGCCGAGCGTGTTGCGGAACGCCTCGTCGGTGCATCGAGGATCAATCCGAATTGCGAGCAGATTGTCAGTTGCGATGCCGATGTTGGCGTCTGGCCAGAGGGCCCACCATTCTCGTATCTGACTTCCGTCAGTGGTTGCTGCGGTGTCGGCCTCGGGAAAGGCAGCTTCGTCGGTGTTAGCTGCCAACGGATACACGCGGAGGCCGCGGCGGGCGGCGTCGAGCGCGTGTTCTACATTTGTCGCGCCGGTCATTGGTCGCACCTCGACGGGTGCGCGGATCGGCGCGAGCCGATGCAAATGGCGTCATGCGCCCTATAGGGCAAAGGCGCGTCTGCACGGGTAGACGGCGCAACATTGTGTTGCGCGCGGTCTTCATGTATATTGGGCACTTGCAAAACCTTATAAGCCCGGTTCGGAGCTGGTCACTCCGGCCGGGCTTTCGCTTTGAAGCGAAGCAGCTCGGCGACCCGGTCTGTGGTCGGATGCTCGAATTTCGTCGAGGGTTGGCGCGGTTGCGAACCACCACGGCCCGAAGGCCGCTACTGCAGGCAGCTATTAACGACATCCCCGCGCTTACGCGTCGCCCTCCACGGTCTCCGTGTAATGCGGGGAGGCGACACGAAACGGTACGTACGGCCTATGTCGGGAGATATAGTCGCCGACATCGTACGGCGCATCGGTGAGCATCCTAATCACAAAGCGGCTATCCTCGACGTCCTTCCCGTCGAACTGCCTCATCAGCGATTCGACGTCGTCTGCCGACTGTTCTTTACGACAATCGACGACCCCCACACAGACGAGCGTGGCGTGTTGGAAGCAGAATCGAAGTGTGTCCGCCGGATAGTCAGAAAGCTTGATCGGCGCGGGCGGCTTCCTTGACAAGTTGCCGGCGACGCGGCCGTCAATGAAAACTCGGATGCGATTTGCGGCCAGAACGGCCTTCTTTTCTGATGCCGTTAGCTCCCGCACATGGGGCTCGAGCGTTATCGTCGCGATGCCTTCGGCAATCGACAGGGCAATGGCTGGCAACGGTGCATGAGGCACCTGCGACAGCGAGTGGATGTCAGCGGGCTGCATGCGCGCCTCCCACTGGAACGTCCCCATCAGACGTTTGGTCTGTACGGAGGGGCGGTCGGGGCTTCAACCGTGGGTGCGGTCGATACACCGCGTAATCGTCGACGAGAGACTGACGATCGGTCACGGCCAGAATAGCGCAGCTGTGATCGTCGCTGCATGCTTTCGCGGCCAGGTTCATCAGCGTTTTGACAAGCCCAGCGCGCGATCGCTGCCGGGGAGACAGGATCTCCGAACACATGTACGTGGACCTGTTGACCGCGGATCGCACACTGGCAACGGGATAGTAGTCTTCGAATTCACCGTAACCACCAGATTGGCCCGGTGGCACCTGTGCGTCCGAACACGCGTACAGAAAAAACCGGATGCGAGGCGCTGCGTCGATCCTCTTCCAATCGGATTCGGTAAATTCTGCCGCGTAGGGGAAGAAAATCACGCAGGCTGTTCCGTTCTGGACGAACGACACGACGTTGGTGGGCCGGGTCTCTGGCATGAGCGCGAGTGTCATCACGCCACCGCCGTTTCGTTGGCGGAAGAGCGAGCGCGCGGTGTACCCTTTGGTGATCGTGCGGTCGGCAGCGCCTCGACCGCGGCCGCGATCGTGGTTTCGTACCAGCGATTCAGTGTTCCTAGCTTCTTGTCGGGAGGAGGGATCAATCCCAGCGACAGATAGCGGGCGAAGGTGCTTCGTCCGGGATTCCCGAGCAGCTCGCGGAAAAGAAGCGCATCACCAAGGCGGTTTTCATTTGGAAAATCTGGCAGAAGGCGGGTTTGAATTCTGGACACAGCTTTGCTCCAATCGATTGATCTTGGAGCCCGAGTGCGCAGTCGGATCGAGTTTGCTTAAAGCGCCTTGTGGGGTCTGCCGAAGCAGACGGCCTACCTTGCGGTAGTACCTGCGGGTGTTCGCCGCTACACAGCCGGGGATCGTGTCCCTCGCTCCACGTCACGCGCGTCTCCGTTGCGCGACGTTTACAAAACTAGGTTCTCACGTTTTCGTGATGTACGCAAGGGCATTGTTGAGACTCGTTCGGACGGTCGGGCCGTCACGCCGCCAATTCCAACGACTTCGTCGGCAGATTTGACAACGCTGCTTCGATCGCCAGGGCCGCCTCGCGCTTCTCGTCGAACATGTGCCAGCGCGCATAGATGGCGGTCACATCGTCGTCCTTGTGATTCAGCAGCGCCTTCACATAGTCGCGTTGGATGCGCAGCGACTGCGCAAGCGTCGCAGCGGTTCGTCGTAGGTCGTGCGGTGTAAATTTTGCGAAGGCATCCTTGTAACGCTTATCGTCCAGGATCCGCCTAACCGCTTGGCTGAGGGAGTGGCGGGCGAGGGCGGTAACTTTTTCGAACCGGCTCGCGAAGACTGGCTTGTCGTTTTGGTCCTTTGCATACTTGCCGCTCAGCTCGAGCGCTTGCCGGATCAGGTCGACCGCCGCCGACGACAACGGCACCGTATGCTCGGTCTTCTTGTTCTTCGTCCGAAGCCTGGGGATGATCCAGTGTGGAGTAGGGCCGTCGAGGTCGTGGAGCTCTGACAGCATCATCCCTGCCACCTCGCCGGGGCGTTGGGCAGTCAGAAGGACGCCTTTGAGTGCCAATCGGACGGTTTCGGTCGCCTCCACCTCAGGGTCGTTGAGCGCCCCAAGGAGCACCCGAAGCTCATCTGCCGTGAGCACGCGATCCTTCTCGGTTTCCTTGCCTCCGACCTTTTTTAGGCCAGCGAGAAAATTCATCGGGACGTGATCGCGCTCTGCGGCCCAGCCCCACACGGTCCGAACCGTCGACTGCGTCCGGTTCGCGCTGGACTTCGACGATCGGGCGACCTCTTCGAAGAAGTCCATCAGCTCGCGCTTGGTGACGGAGACCGCTGGCCGCGTTCCGAACTTAGCCTTGGGGCGCTTCAGGTACCCTTCGTCGGTTTTCCAGCTGATTTTGCCGCCGGCTTTCACGTGTGCGATGTACAGGTCGCAGAGCTCGCCGAAGGTCAGCACCGCCCTAGTCTGCGTAGCGCGTTCGGCGTCCTGAACGGCGCGAGGATCGTTCCCGCCGTTCCGCTGTCGGCGCCGCTCATCGGCCTGTTCGCGGGCCTCGCTCAGGCCCAGATCAGGGTATTCGCCTAAGGTGATCCGGCGCATCCGGCCGTTCAGTTTGTAGGCAAATGTCCAGGTTTTGATGCCGGCGGGGGTGCAGCGGATGGATAGCCCTCGGCACCTGGCGTCCCCGATTTCGACACGCCCGTTGGACGCCTTAAGCGCCTTCACGAAACGGTCCGTCAACGCCTGCCGGGAAACCCGAGGAAACTTTTGCATCGGATACAATGATATCCGACGGGATGTTCCGATACAAGCTGAGGCGTCGAAAGTTATTGACATGCAAGTACTTAAGAGAGTAGCTGAGACTTAATGAGCATCCCCGAGAAACCCTAATTGCATCACTGGGAGACTAGGGGTCGGAGGTTCAAATCCTCTCGCTCCGACCATTTTTTCCAAAGCATCTGTCGGGTGATCGAGGGGCGGCATGGAGCCAGCTGCCGCCGGTGACGCATGCGCTACGATTGGTTGCGGTGGCTGCTTCGGTGGCCGGCAAACTAAAATGCCGAAAACAACCCCATGCACAGTAGCGATGTCATTGATTGGATTTCGTTTTTCCGAAGCGATTTGACGCGTCGGGCAAAACAGGGGTATGGTGTCATCATGCCGGCCTTACGAGATGGGGAAGAGACAGCGGGGCTTAAGTGCTGTGCGGGGATTCGCAGTGCGCCTCAGGGCGGCGGCCCAGTAATACCCCAGTCTGAGAGACCAGGCGGCGGGGTTCAAATCCTCTCGCGCCGATCAATCAGATCAAAGACCTAGCGGGAAGCGTTTTTTCTCGAGATCTTTCGAAACGCCACTGAGTCGCCATCGCGAATGGTCCTAGTTCGGTACCGGCGCGGTCCGTAGGCGGAGAGGCATCATCGGCTACTCGATTGATCGCCCAGCATCAAGTGGCTCATCGGAGTCTAGTGACACGCCATATTTACTCGCTCGGATTGCATTTAGCTTGGACGTATTCGCTATTCGCCTCAGAGCCTCCTTGACCTTGGCCGCGATCAGCTTTGCATCGTCACTTATGCCTCCGACCTTGCCCAATTCCAGAGGCGCGTAAATGTAGCTTCTCAGCTGTTCGCCAGAGCTGTCTTTGAATAGTTGCTCAAATCGTTCCACGGGTACGGCCGCCAGCAAGGCCAGCTTCTCGCGCTTCAAGCTTTCCACCGAGCGCAAGTCATTCTCGAAATCAAGGGTCGGCTGCGCTACCCGTCGTCGCTCTTGCATAACTTGTAGGATGCGCTCGTTCTTCACCCCGCGATAGAAAGGGTCGTCGGACGTCCAAAACTCCGAGCTGCCGTTTGCCGCCGCGTAGTCGATCAAGTTGGCCGCGTCGCTATCGCGCCCAATTTCCTCGAGTATCGCAACAGCTGCATCGAGGCTTGGACGCGATACTACAGCGAAATTGTCTTTGATCCCATGAACGATGCTCGCGGATACTTCGTCTTCGTTATCCTTGAAGCTGTCATGGAACGGACGCCAGCACTGTTCAAACGCTTCCATTTGTTTCCGCTGACCTAAGCCATTTTCGACTTCTTTCGCCCTCGACAATAACTCGTCCGCATCCAAGAGGCTCGTTTCAACGAAATTCAGGAGCGCTTTATCAAGATCGTCCATCATTCCCCAACCGTAACCGTCGAGAATTACGTCCCAACGCTCACGTTCTGGGTCGTCACTACCGTGCTCTTCGTCTTGGAATTCACCGCGCCCCATCGTGTACCGCTCGAACTGTCCACGCATGAGGTAAGAACTCGGCGGCGGTGCGGCTCCGGCATCCAGCTGCGCCACCCAAACATGACCATCGAGTGAACAATCTGACGCATAACGTCAGGCGAGCATTTGCTGAGAATCTGTTCGTCGAGCATCCGTATTAGACGCTCGATTTTCTTGATAACGCGAATATTCGAGATGTTCAGCCTCTCGCAGTGTTCCCGAATGAGGCTGGATAGATCGTCACTATCAGTGATCGCGATACCAAGTGCCTCTGCACTGGTCGGGGCAAGAACGAGTTGCGTATCAATGACTTTCTCAAAGTAATCATCGAACTGCTTCTGTCCGGCATCGTCCAGTTGCGCCGGATTGAGCAAAAACACAGCTTTGCACGCTCGCTGTTCGCGCAAGTAAGAGATTAGACCAAAGACATCTTTCACCGAAATCGAGCCGCGCCTCTCAAGATCATCGACGCAAACGATTTGATTGCGGATCGCCGAGAATAGAAGCGGCTGCGCCTTCGATAATGCGCCACCCAGATAAGGAACGGGGAGGGCAGAGAGAGCGCCCGCCAGCTTTTTTCCGCCTTTAAAAGCCGCATTACCTCCTGAGAGAAATCGTTCAAGACTTGTGCTGCCTTCTGGTAGCAGAAATTCCAAGTTCTCGAATATTGCCGTCTTCATTGCCTCCAGAGAGTCAATTCCAAAGAGTGAAACATAAGAGTGTCGCGACAGTCCCGTTTCATGTTTGCTCCGAACGCGATCTAGAATCGTTTGCCACGTATAGGTTTTTCCAACGCCCCACGATCCGGTAATGCACAGCACTTCGGGGGCAGGAGAGCGTAAGAACCGTTCGATCTCGCGTTTTACTGCTTCGGTGGATGTCATTGCCTAGTCAGGGTCCAGATTGAGAGACTTTCGCTGAGTTCAACAATATCTTCTATGTTGGCACCGCGCCGAACAATCGTAAGGCAGCGGTCCACAAATGAGCGCAACTGCACGAGGTTCGACCTTACCTCAAATACCCCACCGCCATATCCTCGTCGTTCCGTCCACCAGTGTCCTCACCATCTTCTCCGACGGCATCTCAGCTTGTTCCAGATCTACTCTATCTGACCGCGTCGATGTCGCAGACCGCGCGGGCGGCGGGCGTGCCGGTCGAACTGCATCTGCTCCGCGACCAGCCGCACAATTATGCGCTGATGCCGACGCCGGAGGGGCGACGCGCGCGTGCGATCATTCTGCGTGCGGTGGCTTAAGAGGAAGGTGTGATCGTTGTCACAAAGCGCGCCGCCGCAATGGGGACTGGCGCTGTCGATGCCCGCACGGAAAAGCCAGTCGGCCTCCGGGGCGTTTCCTCGTTTTAGTCTTGGTCCGTCGTCTTGGTATCAGTAGTTTTGCGGGGCCTTAGGCGTGGCCCTTGATCTCGTAGCGACCCGGAACGCATTTGTAGCGATCGAGCCGCCAGTTGGCGTGGTAGATCGGATGTTCGCCCATCCATTTCGCCAGGGGGGCCTGTGCGCCGATCGCACACTGCATCATCGACATCTCGGGCGTCATGTTGCTGTCGGTCACGATTTCCTCGATGCAACTGCCTGAGCTGGCTGCACTCAGCCGGCAGAGCACGGCAACGACGGTCACGAACATTCCAGTCACCTCATCGGTAGTTTCTGACCACGAAGAGGATGCAAGCGGAGTGCCAGAGCCTGTGACGCAAACAACACGCTGGCCTGGCCGACTCGACCCAGCGTCCGGACTCCATTTAGCGATTCGGATTGTAAAAAAATTGCCCCTAAACCGAAGCCGGGCAAATACGGGGAACCTGCAGGGGTGAGTCGCAGGGATGTGGAATTCCGGGGGCAGCGCCGCGCCGGTGGCGCTTCACAGGCCGCGCGCAGCCGGTAGGCTCGGAAGGACCGTGGCCACCCGCCAAAAGAGCGGGACCGCCACAAGGGATATGGAAACGCGAGGGCAGACCATGAAGGCACGACCGACCGGCGTGATCCCGCCGATGACGACGCCGTTCCGCAAGGATGGCGAGATCGACTACACGCTGGTGGCGCCACAGGTCGACTGGATGATCGGCGCCGGCGCGCATGGCGTCGCGGCCGCCGGCTCGACCGGCGAGGGGCACACGCTCGATCACGAGGAATATCGCGACCTGATGGAGGCGACGGTCGCCGCGGTGAAGGGGCGCATTCCCGTCATCGCCGGCATCATCGTCGATTCCACGCGTGATGCGATCCGCCGCGGCAAGCTGGTGCGCGACATGAATGTCGCCGCCCTCCAGGTCACGCCGGTGCATTATCTGTTCAAGCCGGACGACGAGGCGATGGTGGCGCATTTCCGCGCCATGGCGGATGAGACCGGGATGCCCATCATCATCTACAACGTGGTGCCGTGGTCGTATCTGTCGCCGGCGCTGCTGACGCGGATCATGACCGAGGTGCCGCTGGTGGTCGGCGTCAAGCAGAGCGCGGGCGACCTGAAGCTGTTCGCGGACCTCATGATGATGGCCCCGGACAAGCTGATCTACAGCGCGGTCGATGCCCTGATGTATCCGTCCTACACATTGGGGGCCCATGGCTCGATCGCCGCGATCCTGACCGCAGCACCGCATGCCTCCGTCGCGCTGTGGGATGCGGTGAAGGCGGGGGACCATCCGCGCGCGCTCGACCTGCACAAGAAGCTGCTGACGCTGTGGAACGCTGTGATCGCCGACAATCTGCCGGCCTGCACGCGCTATGCGCAGACGCTGCAGGGCCTGCCCAGGACTTATCCGCGTGCGCCGATGCCGGAGGCCTCGCCCGTGCAGCAGGCGGCGATCCGCAAGGCGCTGGACGGGCTCGGCGCGTTGAACGGGCGGCGTGTCGAGGCGGCCGAATAGTCCACGCCCCGAAATTACTGGTGAACAGGGCAGCGCCGATCCGCTTTTACCTGCGGATGCGGCGCTGCTACATTTTGTGCGCGCTCCGATGCGCGCGGCGCGAGCTGTGAAGAAACATACCGACAAGGGAGGGGCCGAAAGTCCCATGAAGGATTTTGCAGGAAAGATCGCCGTCATTACCGGTGGCGGCACGGGAATGGGGCGCGAGCTCGCGCGGCAGCTCGTCGCCGAGGGCTGCAATGTCGCGATGTGCGACGTCTCCGAAGCCGCGATGGCCGAGACCAAGCGTCTGTGCGAGGTCGAGAAGCTGCCGCAGGGCCTGCGCGTCACGAGCCACGTCGCCGACGTCTCGATCGAGGATCATCTCAAGCGATTCCGCGACGAGCTCGCCGAGCAGCAGAAGACCGACCGGATCCATCTTCTGTTCAACAATGCCGGCATCGGCGGCGGCGGCAGCCTGTTCACCAACACCCGCGAGCAGTGGGAGCGCACCTTCAACATCTGCTGGGGCGGCGTCTATCTCGGCGTCCGCACCTTCCTGCCGATGCTGGTCGCGGCCGACGAGGCCCACATCGTCAACACCGCGAGCGTCAACGGCTTCTGGGCCTCGATCGGCATGACCCAGTCGCACACCGCCTACAGCTCGGCGAAGTTCGCCGTGAAGGGATTTACCGAAGCGCTGATCAACGACCTCCGCCTGCACGCGCCGCACGTCAAATGCTCGGTGGTGATGCCCGGCCATATCGGTACCTCGATCGTCTCCAATTCGCGCAAGGTGCAGAGCGCCGACGGTTCGGAGCGGCTCAATGCCGACGAGGTCGCGCTGACCCGCAAGCGCATGGTCGCGGCCGGCGTGCCGGATGCCGACAAGATGTCGGACGACGACATCCATGCGGTGTTCACCGAACGCGCCCGCAGCTTCCTCGAGGATGCGCCGACGACGGCGGCGCAGGCCGCCAGGATCATCCTCGACGGGGTCAAGGCGGAGCAATGGCGCATTCTCGTGGGCGAGGACGCAAAGCGCCTCGACGAGCGCGTTCGTGCTACGCCGGAGCAGGCCTACGATCGCGCCTTCTTCGAAAGCTTTACGCAGGAGGTCGGCTGGCGGCTCGGCTGAGGCGGTCAACGAGCGCGCGCGGATATAGGTATGATGCTCATCATGGCAAGAGGCGCACAGCAATTTCGCGTGCCACCTCTTGCCAGTCTTCTTGCGGGTGTTCGGTCACGCATGACGAATAGGAATGTCACGCATGCAACACGTCCCTGCGTTCAAGCGATGGTGATCTCGAACGGCTCTCATTCGGCGCACGGCAGCTTGGTCAGGGAACCAAAATAGTTTACTCAGTCATCTGTAAGGCGATGACCAGAGCGTAGCTCCCGATGATACCCGCATGCCTCTCCGACGACTGGACCCTTTGCCCGGAGCGAGAGGACATCTCCGCTGAGTTCACGCGGCTCCTCACCGCGGCCCAGGAGGGCGGCGCCACGATCGCCGAATGCCTGATGATCGCGCGGCAGCTGAAGCGGGGCAACGACCAGTCCTGGCATCGCGAGTGGAAGAATCTGGCGCAGGCCAATCGGCTTCGTGCCGAGGCCGCGTTCGCGGAAGGTCACAGGGCGACCGCGCAGCGCAACTGGCTCCGCGCCATGAATTACTACAGCGCGGCCGCGATGCCGCTCGATCAGGCGGACGAGCGCCGCTGGGTCGCGGTGCTCGCGATGCAGGATTGCGCCCGCCGCTTCCTCGCCGCGCGCGATCCAGCCGGAGAGGTCCTGACGATACCCTGGCTCGACGGCCATTCGTTGCAGGGCTATTTCCTGCCCGCGCACGCGCCGTCGGGAAGTGTGCGGGCTCCGACCGTGATCTGCATCGGCGAACCCGGCCACCGCAAGGAGGAATTTCTGTTCAAGCTCGCGCCGCATGCGCGCGAGCGCGGCTTCTCGCTGCTGGCGCTGGACCTGTTCGGCGACCAGCGCGACGATCATCTCGACGCGCTGTTGCGGCGCCGGGATCTTGAGAGTGCGATTCCGTGCGTGATGGACTATCTGGAGACGTGCAGCGAGGTCGATTTCGCACGTGTCGGGATCGTCGCCGATGGCTGGGGTTCTTCCTTCGTGGCGCGCGCGGTGTTGCAGGAGCCGCGGCTTGCCGCCGCCGTCTGCGATGGCGGCCTGTGGGACCTGCACGAGCGGGCCTTTTTTGCCAGCCGATTCGCGATGAGCGACGTCAGCATCGTTCCGGTGCCGCATGCGCCGTTGATGGCCTCCAGCGCCGACTGTCCGGTGCTGATCACGCTCGGTGAGGACGGCTGGCTCAAGGCCGATCGGGCGCGTCAGATCGTCCAGACGTCCCGGCTCGGCAGTTCGGATGTCGTGTTGAAGGTGTTCACCGCGGCCGAAACCGGCGCGGCGCAGGCCCATGCGGACAACCCGAGCCTTGCCAATGAATACATCTTCGATTGGCTCGAATCGCGGCTCGGCGCCGCGGGGCGCATCTAGGGACGTTACCTCAGAAGTCGAGGGTCAGTCGGACGCAGGCCTTTTCGAGGCGGGTCTTGAGCATCGCGAGCTTGGTCGTGAATTCCGTCAGTTCCTTCTCGTCGAACTCCTGGAAGACGAATTCCTTGATCGTCTTGTACTGATCGTTGAGGCTCGCCAGGTGCTTCTGCGTCTTCTCGGTCAGGGACAGCCGGACCACCCTTGCGTCGGTCGGCGAGGGACGACGGCGCAACAGGGCCTTCTTCTCGAGCAGCTTGGACTGGGTGGTGACGAACGACGGATCGACGTGGAGGAGTTTCGAGACGACGTTGACCGGAATGCCGTCGTCCTTGTCGAGGTCGGAGATCGCCATCAGGATCAGCCATTGCGGGCCGCTGATGCCGAGCGTTCTCGCCCAGAACTGACGCAGCTCCTCCAGATACATGTTGATCGACGATATCTCCCAGGTGAAGCGCCTGATGATATCCAGATTGCCGATGGAGCGGAGGCGCGCCCCTTCTTTCCTCGTCGCTGACACAGCGTCACTCCCGTGATCTGATTTGTATGCGGCCGGTGTCGTGCAAGCCATAGTCCACGCAAGCCTGCTCTGACGCAAGTGCAGAGCAGGGTAATTTTGTCACTAAAACTACAAAGATGATCAGCTCATGGAATCGCTCCGCAATGGTGTTGCGTAAGGGGCACAGGTTTAGCGAAACTACATAGCTGACCAAATAAGGTATTTTGATTAGTGAACGGCGCGGTCATATTGCTTGTGACGGTGGGGGGTACTCGATCGTCCCGTTGCAGGTGGTTTGCTCATGTCCCTCGCATCGAAAGAGGGGCTGTCCGAAGCGCAAAGCGGCCGAGCGGATTTGTAAGACGGGGATCTGGGGGGCCTCACGGTCCGGTCTTCGTAACATGAGCAACTTGGAGGTTTTAATATGAAATTGGTGAAGAGCCTTTTGCTCGGCACTGCGGCGGGTCTGATCGCCGTCGGTGGAGCTCAGGCGGCTGATCTTCCGGTCAAGGCCAAGGCGGTCGAGTACGTGAAGGTCTGCTCGCTCTACGGCGCGGGTTTCTACTACATCCCGGGCAGCGACACCTGCATCAAGCTGGGCGGCTATCTGCGTGCCGAAGTGGCGCTCAATGCCGGCGGCAATTACAGCGCCCAGTACAACAACGTCTTCGCGGCGAACAACCGCCTGACCAACTACTACTCGATGCGCGCTCGTGAAGATCTCAACATCGACACGCGCACCGCGACCGAGTACGGCGTTGTCCGCACCTATTTCGATGCGGTCTTCACCTGGACGACCGGCAACTATGTCGGCGCCGGTTCGGGAACGGGTGCCACCCAGTACAGCAGCACGCTCGGCGTCAACGCCGCAGGCACGGGTCTGATCGGGTCCAGCGGCGGCGCCATCAACGGCACCGACGGCGGGATCTCGGGCGGCGCGCTCGGCGTCTACTACGCCTTCATCCAGTTCGCCGGCTTCACCATGGGTAAGGCGGTGTCGCAGTTCGACGCGCCCTGGATCAACTATCCCGGCAACAACTTCGACCAGCTCGTCGGCGGCAGCGGCAGCACCAACGGTGTTGCCCAGTTCACCTACACCGCCGATCTCGGCCAGGGCGTGACGGCGATCGTCTCGGCCCAGGACCAGACGCAGGTCTTCCAGACCGCCCTCTGGAATACGGCCGGCATGTCCACCACCGGCGTCCTCGGCGGTGCCTACGGCTCCAACGATCTCGGCGGCACCCGCGCCCCCGATCTCGTCGGCACGCTCCGTGTCGACCAGGCCTGGGGCCTGTTCCAGGCCTCGGTCGCGGCGCACGACAACCATGTCGCCTATTACGGCGCGAGCGAAGCCACCGGTCATCCTGAAGACAAGTGGGGCTGGGCCGTCCAGCTGGCTCTCTCGATCAAGAACATCCCGACCGGCGCCGGGGACTTGATCAACATCTCGGGCGTCTACACTGATGGCGCGAGCCGCTACAACTTCCAGGAGCTGGCAGCGACCAGCTACTCGATGTTCGGCGGTTCGGGCGGCGCGTATCAGAGCATCGGCTTCGCCGGCGTGTCTGACGCGGTGTTCGCACCCGGCAGCGGCCTCGAGCTGACCAAGACCTACGGCTTCCGTGGTGCCTACACCCACAACTGGAGCCCATACTGGAACTCGGCGCTCTATGGTGCGTGGGCCGCCGTCAGCTACAGCGGCACGGCCAAGGGCATGATCTGCGGCAGTGCCGCGTTCGCGACCCTGACCGGCACCTGCAACCCGGACTTCAACATCGGCCAGATCGGTGTCATCACCCGCTGGACCCCGGTCAAGAACCTGACCTTCTCGGCTGACTTCACCTACAGCCACCTTGACCAGAAGTACTCGGGCGTGATCACGACGCCGGCGCTCACCAGCGTTGCCAAGCCTGCGGCGGCCTATGAGCTGAAGGACCAGGACACCTACAGCCTGTTGGTTCGCGCCCAGCGCAACTGGTAAGCCTTGATCGTCGGACTTGGTCTTCGGACTTGGTCTTCGGACTTGGTCTTCAGATATGGGTCTTCGGATATGACGCAGCCCCGGCGGGACAACCGCCGGGGCTTTTTTACGAGATGTTTTTTTATGAGCGGGCGTTCGGAAAATCCGGCGGCCCGTGCGGGCGACGAAGACGAGCCATGCGATTCGGTCGGCCCAAATTTATTTACTTACCTGAGTTACTAAGCTATATAGTTTTCAGCCGATGACGAAAGTCGCGGCTCTGACTTGATGCTAAACCTCCAGAAACCTCCGGCAATGCCCTGCCGGAGGTTTTTCGTTTGAGGACACGGCTCTAGGATATGGTTCTAAGCGCGCATGACGCGCGCGCGGGAATTCGGCCGATAGGCGAGGCGGCTGTGGCCGGCGCAATAGGACTGGCCGTCGGGTGCGGAGTTGCCGCAGAAGCAGAAATCGTCCGCACCAGGCGTCGAGATCGGCCAGCGGCAGCGGTTCTCGGCAAGCTCCAGCAGCGAGCAGCGATTGGCGTCGTCGATCGGACCGGTGACCATCGGCGCACCGGTCTCGCCGTAGATCGTGGCGAGCATCTCGTATTGCAGCCGCGGCACGGTCCGTGACGCGCGCGAGGGCGCCAGGCCCCTGTCCTGAACCTTGCGGTCGTCGACCGTCCGGCCGCGCGTCAGATTGAGGCGGGACAGCTTGCCGATCACGGCATTGCGGCTGACGCCGATGTCGGCCGCGATCTCGCGGCAGGAGAGGCCAGCCTCGAAATGCTGCTTCAAAAGTTCAATTCGTTCGTCGGTCCAGGTGGGTGAGAGAACAGGCATTGGTGCGGTCCCAGGTTGCAGATGTCGGCCATCCGCCTCTCGAGATCCGTCCGCCTCACGTTCGGCGCGCGCTCACGTCCTGCCATTGTCGCGGATCGACAAAAGCCCGTCCTTGATGGCGAGACGGATGCCTTCCTCGATCAACGTACGTGCGACGCCGGGAACGCTGGTGCCGTGGGTGCCCTGTCTCACCAGCTTCTCCAGATAGGTGATGGTCGAGAGCGCCAAGGTTACGGGAATGCGGTCAGTCTCGGCTTTTTCGGTGGCCATGCCTAAACGCTAGCCTCATACGCGGGTACATAAAAGTTACTATTAAGACTCTATTTAGGTTTGGCAGCGGAAGTCAAATGCAGGCTGCGACTCTTAGTCAGCTCGTTGGAATCGCGAGGGAAATCAGGCATGGCAGGACACGCCCCGCGAGCAGGCAGTCGGCGGCGTGGCCTCGAGAGGTCAGGAGAGGGCGGGTCGGCTCAGCCGTGCACGATCGCCTTGTCGATCATGCAATGGATGCCTTTGGAGCCGTTCACGGTCTGGGTCACCCGCAGATCGGCCGCCAGGCTGCACAGCGTATAGGCGTCCTCGCGCGACAAATTGCGCCTCTCGCCCAGCAGCACGATCATGTCGCGCAGAGCCCGCACCACGCATTGGTCGAGGTCGGGGTCCATCGCCATGGTCATGTAGTGCGTCGCCGTCTCGCCGCGGGGATAATCGAGCTTGAGGTCCTTGCGCAGCGTCAGACGGAAGCGGCCCTGGAGTGCGGTCTCGATCGCGGTGACGCAGACCTCGCCGTCGCCCTGCACGCCATGGCCGTCGCCGCAGGAGAACAGCGCGCCCGGGACGAACACCGGCAGGTACAGCGTCGCACCGGCGCCAAGCTCCTTGTTGTCGAGATTGCCGCCCATGGCGCGCGGGACCAGCGAGGAGATGCGGCCCCAGGCGGGAGGCGGCGAAACGCCCATCACGCCGAAGAACGGCTTGAGCGGCAGGTCGAGCCCCCACGGCATGCGGGCGACCATCCGCGACCGGTCGAGAGGGATGTTCAGGATGCGCGTCTCGTGAAAATCGTCGGGCAGGGTGCCGGACAGCGGCTTGATCATGTTCCAGCCCCAATCCTGCCGGAGCTGGACGTCGAGGATCTCGACCGCGAGCACGTCGCCGGGCTCGGCCCCCTCGACCGCGATCGGGCCGGTGAGGATATGGCCGGGCAGCATGCGCTCGTTCTTCGCGTGAACCTCGTGCATCTCGGGCGGAATGTGAAACTTGCTGGGGTCGGGCAGCATGTCCGGACCGCCGCTGATGGTGTCGATCGTGACCTCGTCGCCGCTTGCGATGGTGAGGACCGGCTTGAGCGCGGCTTCGAAGAAGCCCCAATGACAGGTCTCGGGGCTGGAATGCAGGTGGTGATGGGTCATGTGGTATCCGTCCATTTCACAGGCCCGGGCTTGACCAGGCAATCGATCCTCTTCCAAGAAGCTTTCTGAAGATCGACGGGCGGGTCAAGTCCGCGCGCACCAGGCACGATCATTCCAGCGAGGCTCCCCTGCTTTTTGTCCTGTCCAAGACCCTCGGCACAGCGGTGCTGCCGATCAACTTGATGATCGAGCTCGGGATCGTCTCGGTCGTCCTGATGGCGACGCGCTTTGCCGCCTTCGGCCGCAAGCTCGCCGCGGCCACGCTGATCATGCTGGCGCTCGCCGCATTCTCGCCGCTCGGTAACCTTTTGCTCTATCCGCTGGAGTCGCGTTTTCCGCCGTGGGATCCGTCGCGCGGCGCGCCCGACGGCATCATCGTGCTCGGCGGCTCGGTCGACACCGATCTGTCGGCGGCACACCGCACGCCGGTCGTCGCGCACGCGGCCGATCGCCTGTTTGCGCCGGCCGAGCTCGCGCGCCGCTATCCGAACACGCGCGTTGTTTTCACCGGGGGCACCGCGAACCTGGTTTCGACAGACGCCCGGGAGGCCGACTACTCCGCGCCGATCCTGGAGAATTTGGGCATCGCGAAGCAGCGCCTGATCCTCGAGCGGGACTCTCGCAACACCTACGAGAATGCCATCTTCACCAAACAATTGGTGGCGCCCAAGCCGGGCGAGCGCTGGCTCCTGGTCACCTCGGCCTTTCACATGCCGCGTTCGATGGGGATCTTTCGCAAGGCGGGATTTGACGTCGAAGCCTATCCCGTGGACTGGCGAATGGGCGGGCGCGACGATCTTTTCTCGTTCACCAATGTCGGTGCGGACGGGCTCGGCCGAACCGAGGTCGCCGTGCGCGAATGGATCGGGCTTGTCGCCTACCGCCTGATGGGCCGCACTGGCGAGTTGCTCCCGGGACCGGCGAAGGACTAGAACCGTTCAAGAAACAATAACAGCGCCGGTGCGCGAACGCCCGGCCGGGAGGACGCCATGCAACAGCAGAGTGCAGACAGCATCGATCTTGCCGGCCTCGTTGCCGATCTCAACAGCCTGCTGCGGCTGAAGACCACGGTGATCGGCATGAAGCTGTTCGCGCGGACCGCGGACATGGAGGCAATCCCGAAAATCCGGCGGCCGAACGCAGTCCACACCACCGACCAGATCGTCAGCATGGCTGCGCGTCTGGGCTGGACCGTGGGCATCACGGCCGACGATCTCGTCGGCGCACAATGCCGCGCGGTGATCGGCCTTGCACCGCAGGACGAGAAATGGCTCGCCGGCGAAAACTATGTCGGGGTCTGGCACGGCACCGCGGAGGACGCACGCAAGCGCCAGGAGGCGCTGGACGTGGTTCCGTTCGGGCAATATCAGGCGCTCGCAGTCAGCCCGCTGGCGAGCGGCCGGCTCCACCCGCCCGATATCTGTCTCGTCTATGCGACGCCGGGGCAGATGATCATCCTGATCAACGGGCTGCAATATACCGGCTACAAGAAATTCGAATGGGGCGTGGTCGGCGAGACCGCTTGCGCCGATTCCTGGGGCAGGGCGCTCAAGAGCGGTGAGCCCAGCCTGTCCTTGCCATGCTATGCCGAACGGCGCTATGGCGGCGTGCCGGACGAGGAGATGCTGATGGCCCTGAAGCCGGAACATCTCGCCAAGGCGGTTGTGGGCATGAAGGCGCTGGCGAAGAACGGCCTGCGTTATCCGATCCCGCCCTATGGTATTCAAAGCGATGTCCGTGCCGGCATGGGCGTGAGCTACGCGAAGAAGTAAAGTAAAGGCCGACCATGAGCTCTGCGAAATTCGACATCGTCGTCTATGGCGCGACCGGTTTTACCGGCCAGCTCGTCGCCGAATATCTGACCCAGCATTACAAGAGCGACCATTCGCTCAAATGGGCGATGGCGGGCCGCAGCCTCGGCAAGCTGAAATCGGTGCGCGATGCGATCGGCGCGCCCGGGAATACGGAGCTCATTGTCGCG
Source organism: Bradyrhizobium sp. Kon69 (assembly GCF_055807515.1). Lineage (NCBI taxonomy): Bacteria > Pseudomonadati > Pseudomonadota > Alphaproteobacteria > Hyphomicrobiales > Nitrobacteraceae > Bradyrhizobium > Bradyrhizobium sp. Kon69. The sequence goes on from NZ_JBVVOS010000026.1 coordinate 97,001, forward strand.
GATGCGTCGGATGCGGCCTCGCTGAAGGCGATGGCGGAACGGACGATGTCGGTGATCACCACTGTCGGCCCGTATCAGCTCTATGGTGAGGAACTGCTCGCCGCCTGCGTGGCCACCGGCACGGATTATTTCGATCTCTGCGGCGAGCCGATCTGGATGCGCCAGATGATCGACAAGTACGAGGCGGCTGCAAAAGAGAGCGGCGCGCGGATCGTGTTTTCGTGCGGCTACGATTCCGTGCCGTTCGAGCTCGGCACGTTCTTCGTCCAGGAAGAGGCCAAACGTGTCTTCGGCGCGCCGGCCCCGCGGGTGAAAGGGCGTGTGCGCGACATGCGCGGCACGCTCTCGGGCGGCACCGCCGCGAGCGCGAAGGCGACCTTCGATGCCGTGGCCAAGGATCTCAGCCTTGTCGCCATTCTCAACGATCATTTTGCGCTGACGCCCGGCTTCACCGGTCCGAAGCAGCCGAAAGGCAACAGGGCCGCCTTCGAGGAGGACCTGCAATCCTGGGCGGCGCCGTTCATGATGGCGCTGATCAACACGCGCAACGTTCACCGCTCCAACATGCTGATGGGATTTCCCTACGGCCAGGACTTCGTCTACGACGAGATGGTCCTGACCGGTCCCGGCGAGAAGGGCGAGGCCAACGCCAAGCTCGTGATGGCTGCCAATGCGGGCAAGACCGGCCCCGACGCACCGAAGCCGGGCGAGGGGCCGTCGAAGGAAGAGCGCGAAAACGGTCTGTTCGATCTGCTCTATATCGCGATCGCACCCGATGGCCGCATGGTTCGCGCCGGCGTCACCGGCGACCGCGATCCCGGCTACGGCTCGACCTCGAAGATGATCTCCGAATGTGCCATCTGCATGCTGCGTGACACGACCGACGTCGCAGCCGGCTTCTGGACGCCGGGCGCGGCGATGCAGCACAAGCTGATCAAGCGGCTGGTCGAGAACGCCGGGCTGACGTTCGCCGTGGAGAAGTAGCTGTCACCTTCGCCTCTCCCACGCGGCGAAGCCGACCTTTCATCCTCAAGCCGTCTCGCGTGTTGAGCACGAGCAAGGTGATGTTCACAGCTCCTGCGGCAAGCTCGACAGCCTGCACCGCATAGAACACTGCATCAAGCTCGGCGGCACTCGCCTTATGTGCGAGGAACAGTGCGGCAGGGACCAGCACCAGGATGCCATTGCCGGCGATTAGCGGCATTCGCTTGATCTTCGCGCCGACCATGCCGGCTCGCCGACCCCGTGCCAGTGTAAAGCCCGTGCCGCCCGCCGCCGCCAGCGCCGGGACCAACAAAAGAAAGCCCCATGGTATGGCCGTCTTGACGGCGGTGATGACGGCTTGGGACGCGAAAAGCTCACTGAGCGCAGTCGACAGCCAAAATGTCGAAATGGTCAGAAGCGCGATGGCGCCAGCGATGGGATGAATCACCTTGATCATAATTAGGTTTCCTTGACCGAGAACGGCTAGCTTGTTCAATGTGACACGATGGTGTCGATATTTATGCTTCAAGGAACCATATTGACATTATGATGTCAATAAATTCATGGTGACAATATGCGCGCTACGAAGCGATCTCCGGCTGGTGATGCCTTGACTGACCTCATTCTCGATCTGTTCAGGGTCAATAACCTGACCGTGACGTGGGGCGACCGGCTGGTCGCTTCGCTCGGCCTGACAAGCGCCCGCTGGCAAATTCTGGGGGCAATCGTAGCCGCGGATCGCGCCCAACCGGTCGCCTGGCTCGCCCGCGACCTTGGAGCGAACCGCCAGAACGTTCAGCGCATCGTCAATGACCTGGCGCAGGACGGGCTCGTTACGTTTGAGCCCAATCCACATCACCGTCGCGCCCACCTCGTGGTGCTGACGGACAAGGGGCGGAAGACTTACGACGCTGCCATCCGCCAGTATGACCCAAGGATCAACTCCCTTGTGCAAGGTCTTCCTATGGAAGACCTCAGGACCGCCGGTCGCCTCATGAAGGCGCTGCGCAAGAGGCTTGAAGACCAAGAGAGTGCTACAGAGGCTTGATCAATCGTCGTGCCGACATCGACCAAGTGGTGACGCTCTGCGTCCTTCTAGCGTCGCCCGTGCCGAGGCCGGTTCGACCTGATGCGCTTACACCGCCCGAGCGTCATACGCGTACATGAAATCCATGCTCTTTGCGCCCAGTGGCAACAGCCACTTCATCATCCGATTGCGGATCCACGCGCCGGTGGCGCTGAATTCGCGCTTGCTGTTGCCGTTGCGGCGGGCCAGGGCGACGATCTTTTCCGTGCGCGGGCGCCGTTCGGCCTCGAAGGCCTGGAAGGTGGCGCCGAGCTCCTGGCCTTGCTGCATCAACCGTGCGAGGCGCATCGCATCCTCCAGCGCGAGCGAGGCGCCCTGGCCGGCATGGGGGCTGGTCGCATGGGCGGCATCGCCGATCAGCAGCGAGCGCTTGCGCGACCAGGTCGGCAGGGTGGCGACGTCGAGCGTGTCGGTGACCACGATGTTCTCGGCTGCCTCGATGATGCCGGGGATCGGATCGTGCCAGCCGCGGTGGAAGCCGCGCAGGTGCTGCTTCAGCGTCGCACGGTCGAGCGCGCGGAACATCGCCGCGTCCATGCCGTGCGCGGGCTGCGTGCTCCACCACATCACGCCGTCGTCCGGATCGGGACTGCAATAGCCGTAGCCGAAGAAGCCGCTCTGCCCGAACGTGGTCTCGACATGCCGGCCGATCGGCCGGCCGTCGAGGACGGCGTGCGGCACGAAACCGCCGAAGCCGATCAATCCGGTGTCGAACGGCTGCGGCCCGTCCGGCACCACCTGGCGGCGCGCTACCGAGTGCACGCCATCGGCGCCGATCAGGAAGTCGCCCTCGGCCGTGGTGCCGTCGGCGAAGTAGGCGATGATCGGCTGGTCGCCGCGATCCTCGATCTTGATCAGGCGCTTCTCGAAATAGAGTGAAACGCACGCGCACCAGGCCTTGTCGATCAGCATCTCGTTCAGCGTGGCGCGGCAGACATTGACCGCGGGCTGGCCGAAACGCCGCGCCATGTCGCGATTGATCGAGCCGAGCCTCTTCCCGCCTTGCGAATAGAAGTCGAACGATTCCGCGATCGAGCCGCGGCTGATCAGCTCGTTCGAAAGGCCGATCTCGTCCATGACCTGCATGCCGTTCGGCGCGATCTGAAGGCCGCCGCCGATGCCTTTCGAATAGGGCCAGGCCTCGTAGATCGCGGACTCGATGCCGGCGCGACGCAGCAGAACCGCCGCGACGGGGCCGGCAATGCCGGCGCCGATGATCAGGGCCTTGCGAGGACGATAGGACATGGCTTGCTCCCGACGTTTCCGTGGTGCTAGGAGAATTATGGTCGCTAAATATCTTAGTGACTAAGATATATATCGAGTAAGATACGAGGTCTGTCTTGTCAAGGACGAAGGCGCGCGCTGCGCTGCTGCAGGAACTCGAGGAGGCGATGCGCAGGTCGTCCGCGCAGGGCGTGCTCTATGGCCAGACCGTTGCGAACGTTGCCGGAATTGCCAATTCCGACCTCGAATGCATGGACATCCTGTATCTCGAAGGCCGCGTCACCGCCGGCCGGCTCGCTGAGGTCACGGGGCTCACGACGGGGGCCATTACCGGCGTGGTCGACCGGCTCGAAAAGGCAGGCCTTGTCCGTCGTGAGCGCGACGATGCCGACCGTCGCAAGGTCTTCATTGCCGTCGTGCCGGAGGCGATCGAAAGGGTCGGCCAGTTCTACGTGCCGATGCAGCAGGCAATGGAGAAGGTTTTTGGCGGCTATTCCGACCAGGAATTGCGCCTGCTGCTGCGCTTCGCCAATGAGGGCTACAAGGGCGTGCTCGCGGCGACCGCGGCGCTGAAGGGCCTGCTCGACACGCCGCCGGAGAAACGCCCCGATCTCAAGCTGAAGAAGCTTCGTCGCCAGCCCTAGCCTTGTAGATCTGCGCAGCCGCGATCATGCCCCACATCGCGCCCAGCATCATCCAGAAATGCCGCCAGTGGTCGGTGTCGATCACGAAGCTTTCGCCGACGGTGCCGACGAAGGCGGAGAACACCGCCAGATAAGCGCGCTGCCAGGGCACGGGCACGAAGATGTGCCTGACACCCATGATGACGGTCGTGAAGACCAGCGCGGGATAGCAGATGCCTGACAGCCAGCCGCCGGACATGAAGGCGTTGAGATAGGAGTTGTGGGTGTCCTCGGGGAAGAAGCGGTGGAATTGCAGAGGGCCGATGCCGAACGGCAGGTCGAGCGCCATCTCCGCTCCCAGGATGTGCCGGCCGAACCGGCCGAACCTGCCTTCGTCATAGCTCTGGTCGAAGCTCGCGCGCTGCTTGAACATCTCGGCGGTGGAATCGAACGACATCAACACCGCGATCAGCGCGAGGCCGAGCACTGCGGCCAGGATCGCCATGACGATGATGCGCGAGCGCTGCGCGTTGGTGCGGCTGGTCAGCACCATCAGCGCCAGCATGAAGGCGGATGTCAGCACCAGCCCGCCCCAGGCGGCGCGGGAGAACGCGAGCAGGATCGCCAGCGACATGATGCCGAAGGCGAAGACGTTGCGAAATGCCTTGCCGAACTTGTCGGAGACGACGCTCTGCAGCGAGAACAGTGCCGGCAGGATCAGGAAGGCGCCGAGCACGTTCGGGTCCTTGAAGGTGCCGCGCGCGCGTCCGTACAGTGTGAGGAGGTCGTCGCCGCCGGGAACCAGGTGGAAGTAGCCGGCGACCGCCAATAGCGAGGCGACCATCGCGCCGACCACGAGCCCGCGGCGGAGCATGTCGAGCCGGGCCGCGGTGTCCTCCGACGTGACCATGGCGAAGAACACGACCGTCACCGCCATGTACCAGGAGGTTGCAATCCAGCTGACCACCTCGGACTGCTCGAACAGCGGGATCGCGCTGATCGTGTAGCCGATATTGAGCAGAACCAGCATCAGCACCAGCGGCATCAAAGCGAGCCGCAGACGCAGGCCGGTGGCGAAGAAGGTGACGGTGGCCAGCAGCGTCACGATCTCGTAGGGGCTCGGCTCGATGAAGACGATCGCGCCGGAGGCGCCGACCAGCCATACCAGCGCGCGCTGGAGGGCCAGCACGCCGGGCGCAGCGCGAACCGCTGCATTCATCTCCCCGGCTGTCGCCGCATACGCCATCACACGCTCATACGTTTACGCAACTGCTACGCCCACAAACACCGCTGTCATCGCGAGGCTTGACCGGCGATCCAGTATTCCGCGGCGCGCTTTGCAGAGAACGGCTGGCGCTGCGGAGTACTGGATGCCCCGCCCCAGTGCGCAACAGCGCACAAGGCGGGGCATGAAGGAGAAACTCAGTCAATACGCGTTCTCGTTTTTGGTCAGCAGCGAGATCGGCGTCTTCAGCAGAATCACGAGATCGAACAGCACCGACCAGTTCTCGATGTAATAGAGGTCGAACTCGACGCGTTTCTGGATCTTCTCTTGATTGTCGATCTCGCCACGCCAGCCGTTGATCTGGGCCCAGCCGGTGATGCCGGGCTTGACCCGGTGGCGGGCGAAATAGCCGTCGACGGCTTCGTCGAACAGCCGGCTCTGCAGCTTGCCCTGCACCGCATGTGGACGCGGGCCGACCAAAGAGAGATCGCCGGAGAAGACCACGTTGAACAGTTGCGGCAGCTCGTCGAGGCTGGTCTTGCGGATGAAGCGGCCGACGCGGGTAACGCGCGAGTCGTTCTTGGTCACGACCTTCGAGGCCGTCGGATCAGCCTGATGATGGTACATCGAGCGGAACTTGTAGACGTCGATGCGCTCGTTGTTGAAGCCGAAGCGCTTTTGGCGGAACAGCACGGGGCCGGGACTGTCGAGCTTCACGGCCAGCGCCACCAATCCCATCACCGGCAAGGCCACGAGCAGCGCGAGGGCGCCGACCACGCGGTCGAACAGCCATTTCATCACCAGGTCCCAGTCGGTGATCGGCGCCTCGAACACGTCCAGCGTCGGCACCTCGCCGATATAGGAATAGGAGCGGGGGCGGAAGCGCAGCTTGTTGGTGTGCGCGGAGAGGCGGATGTCCACCGGGAGCACCCAGAGCTTCTTCAGCATCTCCAGGATGCGCGTCTCGGCGGAGATCGGCAGAGCGAACAGCACGAGATCGACGCGGGTGCGGCGGGCGAATTCGACGATGTCGTCGACCTTGCCGAGCTTGCGCGCGCCGGCACAGGTGTCGAGCGCGCGGCTGTCGTTGCGGTCGTCGAACACGCCGAGCACGTGGATGTCGGAATCTTCCTGCTCCTTCAGCGCCTCGACCAATTGTTCGCCGTTGCGGTCGGAGCCGACGATGATGGTGCGGCGGTCGAGCCGGCCCTCGCGCCCCCAGGCGCGCACCAGCGAGCGCAGCACCAGACGCTCGCAGAGGAGCGCGGCGAGCCCGAGGACGTAGAAGGCGGCAAGCCACAGCCGCGAAATTTCGCTGCCGAACTTGGCGAAGAAGGAGATGCCGATGAACAGCAGGAAGACGAACGACCAGGACGAGATCATCCGCGTCATCTGCCGGAGCTGGCCGCGGAACAGCTGCACCTGATAGATGTCGGCAGCCTGGAAGCAGACCACGGCGGACACTGCGACGGCGATGACCTGCGCGGGATAGATCCAGCTGAAGGAGCCGGCGTGCGGCATGACATAGCCGAGATAGAGGACGATGCCGACGAGGCTCAGCAGCGCGAAATCGGCGAGGCGTACGAAGCCGGTGATCACGATCGGTGAATAGGCGCGGGCGACCTTCTGGTTGACGACGTCGAGCGCGGCGGGCGAGAGCCGTTGACGGCGCTCCACAAAGGACCGATCAGCCGGCTTTGCCGCGGCGCTGGTCGCGGCATCGAGCATCGAGCGTGCGTTGAGCGGTTCCACGGGCGTCCACGTCCATTCCAAAAACCCGCGGGGCCGCGTCCTTGCGCCCCGGGCGAGCATCCCCTGGCGCTTGGATTATCGGACAAATCGGAAGATTCTCTAAAGCGGGTCTTAAGAGTGGTTAGTGATTGGTAAATGCGTCGCGGTAGCCCGCGAGCACGCCCTCGACCATCGCCTGCTGGGAGAAATGCGCGGAGATGCGCTCGCGAAGCGACGAGGCGCGCTGCGCTGTTCCCAGCGGATCGTCGAGCGCGGCCGCAATCGCTTCCGCCATGGTGTCCGCGTTGCTCGGCGCAAACAGCGCCGGGTTCTCCGCGCCGAAAATCTCGGGAATGCCGCCGATCTTGGACGCGATCATCGGAATGCCGGCAGCACCGGCCTCGATCACGACATAGGGCATGGAATCGCCACGCGAGGGAACGACCAGCAATCGCCCCTTGGAGAAGCCGTAGCGTGCCTTGACGTGACCGATGAAGCGGATAGCGCTGGAGAGGCCGAGCCTCTCGACTTGCGCCTTCAGCGCCGCGGTCTCCTCGCCATCGCCGCCGAGCGTCAGCGTGACCTTCTTGCCGCCCTCGTGCAGGCGCGCCACCGCGTCGACCAGCAGATCGGCACCCTTGATGTGCCTGAACTCACCGACATAAGCGAGGTCGGTGGCGTCGTCGGCCATGACGACAGGTTCGAATTCCTCCGGCGTCACGCCGTTGAAGACGCAATGCACCACGCCCTTCGGCTTGCCGACGATGCGCTGATAGGTGTCGCGGGCAAACGCGCTTTCGAACAGGAACAGGTCGGTCGCGTCCATCAGCGTACGCTCGAGCCGCGCGTAAAACTCGCCCTTGAAGGTGTTGAGGGGATAATGCAACGAGCCGCCATGCGGGGTGTAGATGCGGATGCTGTCGCCGGATCGCCGCCGCATGCGGATGAAAGCGCCGGCCTTGGCACCGTGGCCATGCATCACGTCGGGCTTGAGCGTGGCGATCAGGCGCCGCAAGCGGAACCAGACCAGGACATCGTCGAGCGAGGGTTCGCGGCGGATCGCCATCCGGTGCACGCCGAGCTTCAGCCGCGGTGCGAGCTCGGCAAGGGCCTTGTCGGCGCGCTCACCACCGGTGAGACTGTCGGCGAGGATGCCGACATGATGGCCACGATCGACCTGGCCGTTGGCGACGTCGAGGATGTGGCGGAAGATGCCGCCGACCGGAGCGCGCACGGCGTGCAGGATGCGAAGCGGCTGGTCGGGAGAGGGGGGCATGATCAAAACCAGCGCTCGACGGCGAATGCTCGAACAATCTGACGAAATATCGAGACGGATTAAGAGCCCTCGTGGTTAACAAACGGTGACGGACGTGCACGCGCGAGCTGCCGCACGCCGCGATTAACCCAGCGGCAACCTTAATGGAGTGTAATCGCCCCGGTTGAGGTAGGTTCGTGGCGTTGCGCCTGCGGGAGTGTTCGATGCGTTTAGCGTTCTGGCGTGCCGGCAAGGACAAGGCGGTGGTCGAGCGGGCTGTCGCGAAAGCTGCAGCCAAGCGGGCCGAACCCGATCCTCGGATTGAAGCGAAGCCTGCGTCCGTTGCTCCGCGGCCGGCGCCAGTCGAATCCGGCGACATCGACCTGCACGCGCTCGGTGCGGCATTGGCGCGCAAGCGCGGCTGGATCATCGTGCCGACGGTGCTGGCACTCGTCACGTCCGTCGCGATCGTCAATCTCATCACGCCGCGCTACAAGTCTGAATCCCGCATCCTGATCGACGGCCGCGAGAACGTGTTTCTGCGCCCCAACAGCGATCGCGCCGAGGAACGGCAGGCGCTTGACGCCGAAGCCGTCACCAGCCAGGTGCAGCTCGTGCTGTCGCGCGATCTCGCGCGCGAGATCATCAAGAAGAACAAGCTTGCGGAGCGGCCCGAGTTCGATCCGGTGCTGCAAGGTATTTCGCCGCTGAAGTCGCTTGCGGCGCTGATCGGCATCGGCCGCGATCCGTTCTCGATGACGCCCGAAGAGCGCGTGCTGGACGCCTATTACGAGCGCCTGCAGGCCTACGCCGTCGACAAGTCGCGCGTCATCGTGATCGAATTCCAGTCTGCCGATCCCGATCTCGCCGTGCGCGTCGCCAATTCGATCGCCGACGGCTATCTCGTGCTCCAGCAGGATGCGCGCCAGGATCAGGCCCGAAACGCCAGTCAGTGGTATGCCGGCAGGATTGACGAGCTGCGACGGAATGTCTCCGAGGCCGAAGCGAAGGCCGAGGACTTCCGCTCCAAGTCGAGCCTGTTCGTCGGCACCAACAACACGACACTGTCGAACCAGCAGATGGGCGAGGTCAACACCCAGCTCAACAATGCGCGCGCGCTCAAGGCCGACGCCGAGTCCAAGGCGCGCCTGATCCGCGAGATGATCCAGAGCGGCAAGCCGATCGAATCGTCGGAAATTTTGAACTCGGAATCCATGCGGACGCCTTCGCAGCAGCGCGTGGCGTTGCGGGCGCAGCTAGCCGAGCAATCGTCGACGTTGCTCGGCAACCATCCACGCATCAAGGAATTGAAGGCACAGCTCGCCGACCTCGACACCCAGATCCGCGACGAGGCCGCCAAGCTCGCCCGAACGCTCGAAAACGATGCGCGTGCCGCAAGCGGGCGCGTTCAGGAATTGTCGGCGAGCCTCGAGCAGCTCAAGAAGCAGGCGACGGCCACCAACGGCCAGGACGTGCAGCTCCGCGCCCTCGAGCGTGAGGCCAAGGCCCAGCGCGACCTGCTTGAAACCTATCTCGCGAAGTACCGTGAAGCCAACACCCGCGAGACCATCGACACCGCGCCGACGGATGGTCGCATCATCTCGCGCGCCGTCGTGTCGAACACGCCGGCCTATCCGAAGAAGCTGCCGATCGTGCTGATCGCGACGATCGCGACACTGCTGCTCTCGTCCGGCGTCGTCGTCACCGGAGAATTGTTGCGCCAGACTGCGCCTCGTGCGGTCGCGGTGTTCACGCAAACGCGGACGCCGGCGCGCTATGAATCGGTTGCCCAACCGATGGTCGTCGAGCCCTTCGTCGATCCGGTCATGGCAGAACCCGCACCGCTTCAGCCGGAGATGACGGCTGATGCCGATGTCACCGAATTCGCGGAGATCGAGCAACTGGCCGACAGCCTGCGCGCCGCCGGGACCATGGCAAAGAAAGTCACGGTGCTCGGCACCGCGAGCGGCGAAGCCATCACGCTGTCGACGCTGACATTGGCCCGGCACCTGGCGCGCGATGCGCGGGTCGTCGTGGTCGATCTCGCCGCGTCCTCGCCGACCATGGCCGCCGTGTCCGTCGATGCCTCGGCACCCGGCCTTGCCGAGCTGATGCAGGGCGAGGCATCGTTCGCGCAGATCATCACCCGGGACAAGCTCTCGCGGCTGCATCTGGTCATGGCCGGCCGCCCCGGCTTCGATCGCAGCCTGTTGCAGTCGCCGCGCGTGACGCTCGCGATCGACGCGCTGCTGCGCGCCTACGACCACGTGCTGCTCGATGCCGGCAGTGCCTCCGACCTTCCGGCCGAGCTCCTGACGGCGAATGCCCGCGCCGTCGTGGTGCCCGAGGTGTCGATGACGCCGGATGCGCGCGCGCTGATGTGCGAGCAGCTCGGCGCCGTCGGCTTCAGCGAAGTGACGATGCTGAGCAGGTCCGTGCAGCCGTCGGATGCGAGGGACGCGCCACGCGTCGTGGCGGCGTGATTGTTTTTCCCTCTCCCCTTGCGGGAGAGGAAGGGCAGCTCGCAAGTGGCGAGAGATCAAGAGGCTGAGAACTTACCCGAACGCCCGCCGCAGCCGCTGCGCCAGGTCGAACAGCATCTGGTTCTGCTTCACCAGCCGCTTGCCGTGGCTCAGCGAGGACATCGCCATCGCCGCGAGTTTTCCGCGTGACGTCAGCGGAACGAAGCTGTCGAAGATGTCCTGGTCGTCCTTGCAGAACATCCGCTTGTACTCGTCCGAGCCGATGCCGAGGTCGAGCGAGCGGTAGCCGCGCTCGGCGCAGCGGTCGATGATGTAGCGCATCAGGATCAGCCCGGGGCTGTAGCGGGCGTGCTCGGACATCGTGTAGGTGTTGAACATCATCGAGAAGCGCTGGCCGTCGGCGACGCCGGCGAAGATCGCGATCACCTCGTCGTCGCATTCGAGCGCATGGATGTCGATGACGCGGCCGTCACCGCGTGGCGCAAGGCAGGCGCTGCGGACGAATGGCTCGACGCCGGGCTCGGCGAAGACGTTGGGAAGCTTCTGTTCGGCCATCCGCGCCGGCTTGACGCGGAAGAACCAGTCGAGCAGGCGGGCGATGTCCGCATCGGTGGTCGCCAAATGATAGCGATAGCCGGCGAGCGCCTGAAGCTTCTTCTCCTTGCTCTTGAGGCGGCGGCGGAAGGAGTTGCTGATCCGCGATGCCGGCGGGCCGCCCGGTTCCATCGTGAGCAGCGGGCAGCCGTTGATCGCGCTCTGGCGCGGCAAATGCGCGAACGGGTTCTGCTGGTCGTTCCAGTGCAGCGGCTGCTGCGTCAGTGCGAGCACGTCGGCATGCTCGCCGAGCGGCGCAAGCAGCGCATCGAGATCGGCGCTGGCGATCTGCGCTGCAAATTCGGCGTTCCACAGGCCCATGTTGAAGGTCGTATGCTTGCCGCCCATGAAGCAGGCCGTGCGGACGCCGTGGTTTTGGCGCAGCGAGAGCGGCAGCAGCAGCAATGGCTGATGCTCGGCGTCGCGGGCAACAACGACGAAAGGGCGGGCGCGTTCGTGCTCGCCGACCAGACGCTGCCAGGGACTGAGCAGATCAAATCGCTGATAGGGCGTGAAGAGGTGGCCGGGCTGCTCGAAGGCGCGCCAGACGGCCTCGGCCGCGCTGAGATCGGTGACGATATCGACATGCGCGATGCGGCCCGCTTTCGACCGCGCGGGCAATTCTGCCGTCCGGCTTTGCATCGCCGCAGCCATGGTCATTCGCGAACCTGTCGAGAAATCAAAAATATGCGTAATTCGGCCTGTGGCCGACCTTTGCAAAGAAATGTCAACAAAGAGTAATGACTATAAGAGGGGGAACGGCCGCCGACGGGCGCGAGGTGTGACATTGGCATCCGACGACAGATGGCTGGAACGGCTGCGCCTCGAGCTGACCTGGCTCACGGGCCAGGCCGCGCTGCGCAGTCGTGGTGCCGGCGCCATCCTGCGCTTTGCGCATGTGCGGCCGCGGCGGCGCGGCGGGTTTCAGCCGCAGCGCGAGAACGAGATCACGCCGCATTTCCTCGATCGCGCCATTCGCGCGCTGAAGCGGTGGAAGTACGATTTTCTCGGCATGGACGAGGTCTGCCGGCGCGCGGTGACGCTGTCGGAACACCGCCGCTTCGTGGCGCTCACCTTCGACGGCGCCGGCAAGGATCTGATCGACTTTGCCTATCCGGTGCTGGCGCGCCACGCCGTGCCCTTCACGATCTACGTGCCCACGGCGTTTCCCGACGGCGTCGGTGAGGCCTGGTGGCTCGGACTCGAACAGGTGATCGCGCGCGAGAGCCGTGTCAGCCTGATGATGGGCGAGAAGGAGCAGCGCTTTACTGTGACTGGCAACGCCGAGAAGCAGGCGCTGTTTTCGTTCGTCGAGGCCTGGCTGCGCTCGCTGCCGCCGGCGGATGTGTCGGCTGCGATCGCAGACCTCTGCACGCGCTATCGGGTCGACCTTGCCGCGCTCTCACGCGAGGCATCGATGAATTGGGAGGATCTGGCGAGGCTTGCGGCCGATCCGCTGGTGACGATCGGCAGTGCGACCGTGAACTATCCCGTTCTCGCCAACATGAAGGATGCGGCCGCGCTGCGCGAGATGACGATGGGCAAGGCAGTGGCGGAAGCGGCCTTCGCTCGCGACATCCGGCATCTCGCCTTTCCGTTCGGCGATCGCGCCTCGTTCCGGCGCAGCCATGTCATCATGGCGGAGGAGGCCGGCTTTGCCAGCGCGGTGACGACGATCCCGGGCGTCGTGGACGCGGAGGGACGCACCAATCTGCGCGCGCTGCCGCGCATTTCCTGGGATGGCCGGGTACGCTCGCTGCGGATCATGCGGGTGCTGGTGTCGGGGGTTGCTTTTGCGCCGGTGAAGCCGACGGGTGGAACTACGAGCTAGTTTTCGCGCGGTCCGGTCGCTGCATCCAGCTCACAATCGGCATCGCTGGCAGCACCCAGCCCATGCCGACCACCACATAATAGATTGCCTGCCGCCAGCCGGATTCGGCGATCCACGGCATCTGCGCCAGCGCCATGCCGAGCAGGGCCCAGACGGTGGCGAGCACCAGGAGCAGGATGGTGCCGAGGAACTTGCGGGTGCGGATCGTCATGACGGAATATCGCGGCTTTCGCGTAACTTGCGCTGCGGAAGCGGGGGACTATAAGGGGCACGCAGTTTGGTTCAAGCCTTGCCCGTTCAAGCTCTGGTTTTGCCTCGAATGACGACGATTTCCGCCCCGTCCGAGCCGCATCGCGCCGTGCGCTGGTGGCTGATCTCAGTCGCTGCGCTGATCGCGCTGATGGTGTTGGTCGGGGGCGCGACGCGGCTGACGGAATCCGGACTCTCGATCGTCGAATGGAAGCCGGTCACGGGCAGCGTTCCGCCACTCTCGGAAGCGCAGTGGACGGCGGCCTTCGAGGCCTACAAGACGATCCCGCAATATCGCGAGCTCAACGCCGGCATGAGCCTGTCCGAGTTCAAGGAGATCTTCTGGTGGGAATGGAGCCACCGGCTGCTCGGCCGTTTCATTGGCGTCGCCTATCTGTTGCCGTTCCTGTTCTTCCTCTGGCGCGGCGGCCTGTCCGGCGAGTTGAAGCGGCGGTTGTGGCTGCTGTTCGGGCTCGGCGGGCTCCAGGGAGCAGTTGGCTGGTGGATGGTGGCCTCGGGGCTCTCCGAGCGCGTCGAGGTGTCGCAATATCGGCTGGCAACGCATCTTGTGCTCGCGCTCATCATCTTCGCCGGCATCGTTTGGACGGTGCGGCGGCTCGCCGAGCGTCCGCCGATCGCAGCACCCTCGCGGCTGCGCTTCACGAGCGCCTTGCTCCTGGTCGTGACCTTCATCCAGATCTATTTCGGTGCGCTGGTTGCGGGACTACGCGCCGGCCGCGCCTACAACACCTGGCCGCAGATCGACGGCGCGTTCATTCCCTCAGGGGAGCGGCTGTGGTTCGAGACGCCATGGTGGCGCAACATGTTCGACAATGTGCTGACGGTGCAGTTCGAGCACCGCATGACGGCCTATGCGCTGTTCGCGCTGGCGGCGTTGCACGCGTTCGATGCGGTGCGTTCACGCGCGGGGTCTGCGGCGAGCGGCGCGCTTTTGCTGCTGGGCGCGGTCAGCCTGCAAGGCGTGCTCGGCATCCTCACGCTGCTCAACCAGGTGCCGATTGACCTCGCGCTCGCGCATCAGGCGGTCGCGATCGTGGTGCTGACGCTTGCGGTGATGCAGACCGAGCGGCTCGCGACGCGTGGCGCAACCGAAGCGCAGCCGCGCGCAGTTCCCGTCGGTCAGGCCGGCTGATCACCATCAGCCCGGCTGATCAGCAATAGCCGTAGATGCCGCACGAATAGGGCAGGCGCCAGAAATAATCGACCTGCTTCCCGCCGTAATACGCGCCCTGGTAATCGTAGTCCCACGGGCGGCCGTAATAGCCCGGCAGCGTATGCGAGCCCGGCAGCAGTGGCGTCCCCGGCAAATTGCGGATGTAGCTGCCGATGCCGTAGGCCGGCGAGATCAGCGCATCCGGATCGGTCTCGACATAGACCTGCGGCGGCTCCTGCGGCGGAGCGGCAGCCCGCCGCCGCGGCGTGGCCGGCAAATCGGCCGCAATCGCAGCTGAGACCGTCAGCATCGCCGCAAGGGCAGGCACCATCCAGCGCAGCATCGTCGGCTCCGAATCAAAAGGGGCGATCCAGTGACGATGTATGCGGCAGATATGGTTAATGACTGTTAACTGGAGCCATATTCCGGGGCGCACTCAGGCGCCCCGGAATGACCAGGACAGCTACGCGCCCAGCGCCTGCTCCAGATCGGCGATCAAATCTTCCTTGTCCTCGATGCCGATCGAGAGCCGCACCACGTCCGGGCCGGCGCCGGACTTGACCTTGGCGGCGTCGTCGAGCTGGCTGTGTGTGGTCGAGGCCGGATGGATGACCAGCGAGCGGGTGTCGCCGACATTGGCCAGATGCGAGAACAGCTGCAACTTCGACACCAGGCTGACGCCGGCGTCGTAGCCGCCCTTCAGGCTGAAGGTGAACACGGCGCCGGCACCCTTCGGCGCGTATTTGCGCGCGAGCTGGTTGTACTTGTCGCTCGCAAGGCCCGCATAGTTCACCGCGGCCACCGCCGGATGGCCGGCGAGGAATTCGGCGACCGCTTTCGCATTGTCGCAGTGCTTCTGCATGCGCAGCGGCAATGTCTCGATGCCGGTGAGGATCATGAAGGCGTTGAACGGCGACAGCGCCGGTCCGAGGTCGCGCAGGCCGAGTACGCGGCAGGCGATCGCGAAGGCGAAATTGCCGAACGTCTCCTGCAGCCGGATGCCGTGATATTCGGGCCGTGGCTCCGACAGCATCGGATATTTGCCGCCGGTCGACCAGTCGAAGGTGCCGGCATCGACGATGATGCCGCCGATCGAATTGCCATGGCCGCCGAGAAACTTCGTCAGCGAGTGCACGACGATGTCGGCGCCGTGGTCGATGGGACGGATCAGATAGGGTGAGGCCAGCGTGTTGTCGACGATCAGCGGTACCCCCGCCTTGCGCGCCACCGTCGAGATCGCCTCGATGTCGGTGATGCTGCCGGCGGGATTGGCGATGGATTCGATGAAGATCGCTTTCGTGCGCGGCGTGACCGCGCGTTCGAAGCTCGCGATGTCGTCGGGATCGGCCCACACCACGTTCCAGCCGAAGCTCTTGAACGCGTGCGTGAACTGGTTGATCGAGCCGCCATAGAGCTTTCGCGCGGCGATGAACTCGTCGCCGGGCTGGAGCAATTGCTGCAGCACCACGACCTGCGCGGCATGGCCCGAGGCCACCGCAAGCGCGGCCGTGCCGCCTTCGAGGGCCGCGACGCGCTCTTCCAGCACCGCGTTGGTGGGATTGCCGATGCGGGTATAGATGTTGCCGAACGCCTGCAGGCCGAACAGCGAGGCGGCGTGGTCGGCGTCGTTGAAGACGAACGACGTCGTTTGATAGATCGGAGTCGCGCGCGCACCGGTGGTGGGATCGGGCTGTGCACCGGCATGCACGGCGAGGGTCGAAAATCCCGGAAGGCGATCGCTCATTGAGGGCGTCCTGTTCTCGTGGTCTGAAATCGCGCGGCATGCTGATTGGCGCCGCGGCTGCCGTCAAGGCGCGGCTTCACATCGGAACGATCGTGCTACGCATTGTCGCGTTCGCGAAATGAAACCTTCGCAACTGCGTCAGCTTTGCTCGCTCTTGTTCTTGGCGGCGCGGTCCGATGCCGCGGTTTCGCCGCCGCCGACACTCATCCGATTGAGGGATAGCCGCATGCCCTGCGTCGGCACCGGGGCGCGTTTGGAGCTCAGCGTGCGTGAATTGACGCCCATCCAGGAGATCTCCGAGGAGAGGCGGCCATATTCGATCTTGGGGCAGCGGTTCATCACCACCTTGATACCCAACGATTCTGCCTTCAGCGCCGCCGCATCGTCGCGCGCCCCCAGCTGCATCCAGATCACCATCGGCAGCGGATCGAGCGTGAGGGCTTCCTCGACCACCGGCATGATGTGACTGGAGTTGCGGAAAATGTCGATCATGTCGACGGGACGGCCGATGTCGGACAGCGAGGCGACGAAGGGTTTTCCGAGCAGCTCCTTGCCGACATGGCCGGGGTTGACCGGAATCATGTCGTAGCCGCGCTGGGCCAGATATTTGAACGCGAAATAGCTCGGCCGCACGTTGGCCGGCGAAGCGCCGACCATCGCGATCGACTTCACGTTGTTGAGGATGCCCCGGATGTAATTGTCGGGATAGGCGTCGTGGCTCATCTTCTTCTTTCTCTGACCCTCATGGTGAGGAGCGCGGCACGCGCGTCTCGAACCATGAAGCCGCAGTCGGGCCTCTATCCTTCGAGACGCCGCGTTCCGCGGCTCCTCAGGATGAGGAGTTGACTACTCATCCCGCCATGTCGGCGTGCGCTTCTCGATGAAGGCGCCGATGCCTTCCTCGGCGTCGCGCGCCATCATGTTGTCGGTCATCACCTCTGCCGCATAGCGATAGGCGTCTGCAAGGCTCATCTCGGCCTGGCGATAGAACGCCTCCTTGCCGAGCTTGACGGTGTAGGCGGATTTCAGCGCGACCTGTTCGGCCAGCGCAATGGCGGCAGCGCGCTCGGTGCCGGCCGCGACGACACGATTGACGAGTCCGATCTCGCGGGCGCGCGCGGCCGGGATCGGCTCGCCCGTCAGCAGCATCTCCATCGCTTGCTTGCGCGGCACGTTGCGCGACAGCGCCACCATCGGCGTCGAGCAGAACAGGCCGATGTCGACGCCGGGCGTGGCGAAGTGTGCTGCTTCCGAGGCGATGGCGAGATCGCAGCTTGCCACGAGCTGGCAACCCGCGGCGGTGGCGATGCCCTGGACGGATGCGACCACAGGCTTGGGCAGGTGCACGATCGCCTGCATCATCGCACTGCAGGCGGTCATCATCTCGGCGAAGAAGGCACGGCCACGGTCCGGGTCGGTGCGGCGCGCGGTCAGCTCCTTCATGTCGTGGCCGGCGGAGAAGGCGGGACCGTTGGCCGCGATCACGACGCCGCGGACGGACTTGTCGTCGCGGATTTCGTTGAGCTCGGCATGCAGGCTTGCGATCATCGTCGCCGATAGGCTGTTGCGGGCGGCCGGGCGGTTGAGGGTCAGGACCGCGATGGGGCCCACGGTCTCGCGCAGCAGGATCGGTGGTTGCGGGGAGGGGACGCGGGCGGCCTGGACGGACATCAAAGCGTTTCCGGTTGGATTATTGCGATTGGATGACGCGGATAACTTAATGTAACAGGGGACGTGAAGCGAGGGTGAGGGGTAGCATGGCGTTAGCGAAAATGAGCGTGGCGGAGCTTGAGCAGTTCCTCCGCAACGAGTTTCCCCAGGCCTTCAGCGGCGACGACATCACGATCGAGAGCGCGGACGGTCAGGCCTGCCTTTTGCGTCAGCGCTATAGCGAAAAGATGCTGCGGCCGGGCGGAACCGTGTCCGGCCCGACCCTGATGGCACTCGCCGATTTCGCGATGTACGTGGTGCTGTTGTCCGCGATCGGGCCGATCGGGCTCGCCGTCACCACCAATCTCAACATCAACTTCCTGCGCAAGGGGCAACCCGGGCAGGACGTGCTGGCGGAGGCGCGGCTGCTCAAGCTCGGCAAGCGCCTCGCGGTCGGTGAGGTGAAGCTGTTGTCCGGTACCTCGCCCGATCCGATTGCCCATGTCACCTCGACCTATTCCATTCCAAACGTTTGAGCTTTTTGCGGGTATCTCAATACCATATTTCTAAGCACTTGATATTACACATGTAAATTGCGCCTTTGGGCATTGACCGCGGCGCCGCTGTTCTCTAGAAATCCGCCAGTCCGGTGCGGTGTTCGCGCCGATGCTCCCCGTCCACGGAAACTCTGACATGAAAACCTTTTCGGCAAAGCCGGCTGAGGTGACGAAGAAGTGGGTATTGATCGACGCCAAGGGTCTGGTCGTCGGCCGTCTCGCCACCATCGTCGCCATGCGCCTGCGCGGCAAGCACCTCCCGACCTACACCCCGCACGTTGATTGCGGCGACAACATCATCATCATCAACGCGCAGCATGCGGTTCTCACCGGCCGCAAGCGCGAGCAGAAGACCTATTACAAGCACACTGGTTACGTCGGCCACATCAAGGAGCGCACCGCGCGCCAGATCCTCGAGGGCAAGCATCCCGAGCGCGTGCTCGAGAAGGCCGTCGAGCGCATGATCCCGCGTGGCCCGCTCGGTCGCGTCCAGATGGGCAACCTCCGCGTCTATGGCGGCGCCGATCATCCGCACGAGGCCCAGACGCCCGAGAAGATCGACATCGCCAAGTTGAACCGCAAGAACACGAGGGCCGCATAACATGGCCGAATCCATCCAGTCGCTCGACCAGCTCTCGCAGCTCAAGACGGCGGCCGCGCCCGACGCGCCCAAGCACGAGAAGAAGGTCGACAAGTTCAACCGCGCCTATGCCACCGGCAAACGCAAGGACGCGGTCGCCCGCGTCTGGATCAAGCCGGGCGCCGGCAAGGTCACGGTCAACGCGCGCGAGGTCGAGGTCTATTTCGCCCGTCCGGTGCTGCGTATGATGATCGAGCAGCCGTTCTCCGTGGCCGCGCGCTCCGGCCAGTATGACGTGATCTGCACCGTCGCCGGCGGCGGTCTGTCCGGCCAGGCCGGTGCCGTCCGTCACGGCATCTCCAAGGCGCTGACCTATTTCGAGCCGGAGCTGCGCACCGTGCTCAAGAAGGGCGGCTTCCTCACCCGCGACTCCCGCGTGGTCGAGCGCAAGAAGTACGGCAAGGCCAAGGCCCGCCGGTCCTTCCAGTTCTCGAAGCGTTAATCGCTTCGGTCGCATTCGCCGCGAAAGCGGCTTCAATGAGATGCAAAAGGGCGCTGATTTCAGCGCCCTTTTTGTTGTTCGTTTGTATGCAAATTGATGGCGTGTTTCCTGAAAACTTGGGCCCGCATGAAAACCTGAATGGAACCCGCGAGACATAGCGTCGCATTTGGAAGGGCGCGCAAATCGGTTGAGCCGATCGCGTAACTGCTATGTCTAAGAGGGGGCCGACATGATGTCGCTCGATAGCATCACGCTCTATTTGGTCGCCACCATGGTCGCCGCACTGCTCGGCGCCATGATGGTATTTTTCGGAAGGCAGGAGAACAGCCCTGCGCTGAAATGGTGGGGCACCGCCTATCTCCTTGGCGCTGCATCGGTGGCGCTCTGGACGGCGGCCGGCGAGAAGTTGGGGCCGCATCTTTACCTTGCGCTGAACGCGGTCGGCTTCGTCGCCTGCGGCATGGTGTGGAATGCGGCGCGTGTCTTCCACGGCCGCAAGCCGAACTGGCCGGGTCTCCTGGTCGGCGCGCTCGCCTGGACCGCTGCCGCCACGCTGCTCGATCCCGCCGCATCCATGCTCCGCATGATCGTCGGCGCCGGCATCGTCTCGGTCTATGCGGCGCTGACGGCGAGCGAGCTCTGGGTCGAGCGGCGCAAGAGCCTGCAACGGCGCTGGCCGGCCTTCGTGGTCCCGGTGATGCACGGCTGCGTCTTGATGCTGCCGATCCTGCTCGGCAGCTTCCTGCGCCCGAACGATGCCGGCTTCTCCACCAGCATCTGGGTCACCTTGTTCGCGGTCGAGCTCGTGCTCTATGCCGTCGGCACCGTGTTCGTGATCTTCATGCTGGTGTCCGAGCGCACGGTCACCGCGCACCGGACCGCCGCGTCCACCGATCCGCTGACCGGCATGCTCAACCGCCGCGGCTTCTCGGAAGCCTGCGGACGCGTGATCGAGCGCGAGGCCAAGGCCGGCCGTCCCGTGACCGTGATGATCTTCGACATCGATCATTTCAAGTCGATCAACGACCGCTTCGGCCATCCCGCCGGCGACGAGATGCTGAAACTGTTCTCGACCGTCGTCGTCAGCAATCTGCGCATCAGCGACATGTCGGGTCGCATCGGTGGCGAGGAGTTCGCAGCCCTCCTGCCGTGTTCGCTGGAGGAGGGCGTGCTGGTCGCCGAGCGCGTGCGCGAGGCCTTCGAGACCTCCGGGGTCGTGGTCGACGAGGGCCCGGTCGACACCACCGTCAGCATCGGCGTCGCGGGCGGTCCGGCCGGCACCGAGCTCGAAGTGCTGCTGGCCTCGGCCGACACCGCGCTTTACCAGGCCAAGCGCGGCGGCCGTAACCGCGTCGAGGCGGCGGAGGAGCTGCCATTGTCGCTGGAGAACTGGCGCCGCCAGAGCGCCGCACGGATCGGCGTCTCCAGCACGCAGTCCAAGGCGCAGACGGCGACAGCCTAGGCAAAGGAGGCCTTGCGGTAATCCCCTGTTTACCATTCGATCCCTACCATTGCGGTCATGGAATCGATCCGTCGACAGAACCCGCAGACCGCCCTGATGTCGCTCGAAGCCGCGGCGACTTCGGCACGCGGCGGCTTCGCCTGCCTGTTCTCGACCGCGGACGAATACGAGAGCGCGCTGATCACCGAGCGCCGCGCCCAGGGGCATTACACGCAAGGCCGCGATTACTGGCCGCTCGCGCTGTTCGCCGGTTGTGCGCTGATCGTGGCGGGCACCGTTCTGCTGCTTGCCTGAGTGATCCGCATTTTTGGACCGGGCAGGGCGCCGTTTCGGCGCCTTTTTCTTTGTCGCGGGCTGCGCTAGACACGCCCATCGAACAAAATGGGTGGAAACAGATGATCACCGAGATCGCGCAAATCGACGTCAAGCCTGGCAGCGAGAAGGACTTTGAGGCCGCAGTCGCCAAGGCCAAGGCCGCTTTCGGCCGCTCCAAGGGTTTCCATGGTTTCGAGCTGCACAAGTCGATCGAGAAGCCGCAGCGCTATCGTCTGATGGTGAAGTGGGAAACGCTCGAGAACCACACCGTCGATTTCCGCGGCTCCGAGAATTTCACCGAATGGCGCGGCCTCGTCGGCCAGTATTTTGCGGCACCCCCCGAGGTCGAGCACACCGAAACCGTGCTCACCACCTGAGGCGGCTCAGGTCGCCTCGGCCACAGGCAGCGCTTCATACGTCTTGAAGTGGTCGATCACGACCTTGGCGATGGCGACCAGAGGCAGCGCCAGCGCCAGGCCCCAGATTCCGAACACGACGCCGAGCAGGATCTGGAACGCGAACAGCGTGGCCGGCGGAATGTCCAGTGCCTGCCGCTGCAGGATCGGCGTCAGCACATAGCTCTCCATGGCGTGCACGCCCATGAAGAGGAGAAAGGCCGACAGCGCCGGAATCCATCCCGAGGCGAGGCTCGCCAGCACGACCACCACGCCGGCGATGATGGCGCCGACGGTCGGGATGAAGGCGAGCAAGCCTGCCTGGATCCCCAGGATGAACGACCCGGGAATGCCGATAAGGACGAGCCCGATCCAGGTCACCACGCCGACCGCAAGCATCACGATGATCTGCGCGATCAGCCAGCGCTCCAGCGTCTCGCCGATGCCGTCGATGATGAGGGTGATGCGGGCGCGATGCCTGGCCGGCGCCAGAAACAACAGGCCGTCATGATAGACCGCGGGCTGCGCGGCGAAGGCGAGCCCCAGGAACAGCACGATGAAGATGTTGCCGACCGCGCTGATGGTGCCGAGCAGCAGCTTGAAGGTCTGGCTCACGATCGCCCCGCCGCTCGAGGCCAGCGCGCCCGCGCCCGGCAATCCGCCGTGCGAGCCCGAGTTCGGCGCGGGCGTCGGCGTCGCATCGGTGGAGGCAGCGGGTGCGGCGTTGCCGAGATCGAAGAAGCTGGTGTCGATCCCATGGTTTTCGAGGAAGGACCGGACGTTGGTGATCTGCGACTTGATCGTCTTGCTCAGCAGCGAGGCCTGCTCGGCAATGGTGGCGCCGCCGAGATAGGCAACGCCTGCGAGCATCACCGCCAGCGCGGCACAGACGATGGCGAGCCGGACCGCGTGGGGCAGGTGCACGCGGCGGCCGAGCGCGTTGGTCAGCGCGTTGAGGCCGACGCCGAGCAGCATTCCGGTGAAGATCAGGAGCAGGGTGGCGGCAAAATACCAGGTGAAGACCAGCATTGCCGTGAACAGCACGATTCCGATGCCCCCGACCGAGATCGCCCAGGCCAGATCGGTGCGGGTCCGGGGTCGTTCATCTGCGGGAATGGTCACATCGGGTCCTCTTCAGCGCGGTGCGCCGTACTCTTTCGACAAACGCGATCCGGATCAAGACCGCGTCAACGCGCTGGTTTGACGCTGCCGCGTGAACCGTGCAGAGCGATGAGGAAAGAACAGGTGAGGGTGCTTGAGTTTCATCAGCAAGTGGGCCGGTCTGCTCGGCCTTCTCGCCGTGCTCGTGATAGGCGACCAGATCCGGATCAACCGGCCCGGTCACAAATATCGCCTCACGGTCGAGGTGACGACGCCTGACGGGATCAAGACCGGCTCGGGCATTCTGTCCGTCGTGCCCGATCGCGGCTATAGCCGGGGCGGCCGCACCACGATGCGCGGCGAGGCTGTGTTCGTCGACCTCGGCCGGGGAAAGAATGTGGTGGCATTGCTCGCGCATCAGCAGGGCGCGAAGCTCGATCTCGACGACATCAACTATGTCGCGCTCCGCGCTTATGGTGCCGCGCGCGGCAACCGCGTCTCGTTCAACGAGCTCAACCGGCAGACCGGCGTCGTCGCGGTGCAGGGGGACCTAATGCCCGTGCTCGTGAGCTTTGGCGATCCCCTCGACCCTGCGACCGCGCGGCTTGTCACCGGCGACCATGCGGAGGCGGTCCTGGGCGACGGCTATGCACTCCATGGCCTTACCGCCGAAATGGTGCCCAACGGGCTTTGGCCGATCGATTTCGGTGGCGCGCTCGGGGAGTCCGTGACGCGTGGAATCGAGACGAAACTGCCCTGGCTGGCTGCGCCGGGCGACCCGGCGGCGACCGCACTGAAGGCCGCCGGCCTGCCCCTCGGCGGCGCGATCGTGGCCCGGGAGGCATTTGCGCGAAAATAGCATTGCCGTCCCGCGTACCCTTCTGTTGAATTTGTTCCATCCCAGGGGCATGTTTGGAGAATCTTCTTCGGCGAGAGGTCTGAACGGAAGATGAGAAAGCCGGTCGTCGGCGTGATCGGGAACGCCCATCGCGTTGAAAATCGATTTCAGGTCCAGATGGTCGGCGAGCGTAATCTGCGCGCCGTGGCCGAGGTTTCCGGTGGCCTGCCGGTGATGTTCGCGGGCTCGCCCGACATCACCGATATCGGCGCGCTGCTCGATACCGTCGACGGCATCGTGCTCACCGGTGCTCGCGCCAACGTGCACCCGACCCGTTTCAACGTCGATCCGTGCGAGGCGCACGAGCCCTACGATATTCACCGCGACGAGGTGGCGCTGGCGCTCTCGGTCGCCTGCGTTGCCCGCGGTATCCCGCTGTTCGGCATCTGCCGGGGCCTCCAGGAGATGAACGTCGCCTTCGGCGGCTCGCTGCATCCCGAGATCCGCGAAATCCCCGGCCGCATGAACCATCGCATGCCCAGGCTCGAGAACGGTGAGATCCATCCCGATCCGACCGTGGTGTTCGCCGATCGTCACGACGTCGATCTGACGCCGGGCGGCGCGTTCGCAGAATTGCTCGGCTGTGACAAGATCAGGGTCAATTCGCTGCACGGCCAGGGCATCCTCGATCCCGGCAAGCGCGTGCTCATTGAGGGCATTGCCGAGGACGGCACCATCGAGGCAATCCGCATCGCGGAAGCCAAGGCCTTTGCGCTCGGGGTGCAATGGCACGCCGAATACGATCCGCAGCACAATCCGATCAACCGGAAACTGTTCGAGGCGTTCGGTCAGGCCATGGTGGCGAAGCAGCGCGCGGCGGCGTAGCTGCGGGGCTGCGGGGCTTCACCGAGGCCTACAACCATCGTCATCGTGAGCGCTGCGAAGCAAATCCACTCGCTGTCGGGTGACGGCGTGGAGGCGACCTCCGACAGCGCGGCTCTCCTGAAGTTTGCGCCAGTGGTGAGAAAGATCGGCGTGAATTTTCCCGACAGTGAGGAGGCCGTATGACTGTTGGGGCAGATTGGTCCGCGTAGGATGGGCGACCGAAGCGAAACCCATCGTGCTGCGCGGACCTGAGCGTCGGACGTCACGGAGATTGGGATGGATGTCGGTGAGAGCCTAACTGCTCATTTTGGGGGTCGCCATCTCGTAAGGGTGACGCGCCGAGAGTTCGATTGGAATTTCAGTTTCGGGGATGCTGTCGCTTCAGGCCTGAGCGCCGAATGTCCGTGGCGGATTATCCACGCGAACGGAATTGCTTTCGCAAGCAGCGATGATGGTCATCAGTTTGGTCTGGCGGCTCCGCTCGATGGCGAGAAAGTAGCGTTAAGTCTTCTCGGAGAGAAGCCCATCGAGCGGGTTGCAATCCGCTCGGACACAGGAGACCTGTCGATCTGGTTTTCTGGCAATGTCCTCTTGGAAATTCTCAACGTGTCCTCTGGCTATGAGGGATGGAACATCGGCATTCCGAGGCTATCGATCGTTGCGACCGGCGGCGGAGGATTGGCGATTTTCGCGAACGCGCACGAGAACTAGTCCCCAGGATGGATTTCGCGGCGCTGAACGCATCCTACGAATTACCGACAGCGCTTGCGATCTCTCGGGTGACGTTGCCCCCGCGGCTTAATCCATGTTGAACTGGAGTCTGGCCCTTTAGGGAAGGACCAGAGATGAAGCGGAA
>NZ_JBVVOS010000027.1:0-121219 GCF_055807515.1 Bradyrhizobium sp. Kon69
AACCCCGGCAGAGGCCTTCTCCTCTCAACTGTTGCACTTCGAGTGTGAATCCACCTCCTGGCTTTCGCCAGGACGACGGCCGAGTTTGTGGATACGCCTCATTCACCGCGGCGTCAGCGTGATCGCCTCCGCCGTCGCCGCCTCGACCGCAGCGCGGCTGTAGAGCAGCGGCACATACTGCCCTGTCGCCCAGAGCGGCGCGAGGTCGCGATAATGGCCGCTGAAGGGATCGCCCGACTGGCCCGGCGTGTTGATGGTGCGGCTCGCATCCCAATTGCCGACGTCGAGCACCATGCGGAACGAGGCGCCGGCGAACAGCTGATAATCGGTGCGGCGATAGGTGGCCGCGCGCGGCACATTGGCGGCGCCGCCATAGGCCAGCGGACCGACCGAGAGCTGAGCGGCCGTCGCCTTGTCGGCAAGCGGCATCAGCGCGTGGTCGAATTTTGCGACGTGCAGGCGACCCCAGCGCCAGGTCGAGGAATCGGCCCCGAGCTTGGCCGTCACATCGGCCACCGCGGCGCCAAGGCTGTCGCGCAGGATCTGGTCGCGGGCGGCGGCGGGGTCGGAGCCAAACGACGCGTCCGGAGATTCCAGGAAGGCGACAAGCGCCGAAATGCTGGACGCCTCGGGCGCGATCAGGTCGGCGGCCTTGGGCGCCGTGGTCTTCAACAGTACCGGTCCAAGATGATTGGCGATCCAGACCTCGAACAATGCGGCAGCGGCGCTTTCAGCGGCATCACGCGCGTCCCACGGCTTGAGCAGTTCGAGGCCTTTCTTCACGTTGGCATCGTCCGAAGTGAGCGGCTGCAGCAGCTTGACCAGCCGCCGCCCCAGCATCGTGGTGTCGTCGTTCTGCAGATCCATGGCATCGGCCAGCGTCACCTTGCTGTTGGCCTGCAGCACCTCGGTGATGCGCTGCCAGCGCGCATTGTCCGCCCATTCGAAACCGACCTTGCGCTCGCCGACGGGATAATCCGCCGGCAGGTTCATCTGGTTGGCGGTGGCGAGAAAGCCCTGCTTGGGCTGATAGGCCTTGGGCAGTTCGTCGAGCGAGAGAAAACCCTGCCATTCGTAGCGGCCGTCGCCGGGCACCGGCATCAGGCCATCATAGTTGGCGCGCCGCGGCGTCTTGCCGGCGGCAACCCAGCCAATATTGCCCTTGGTGTCCGCATAGACCTGATTCTCCGACGGCGCGCCCCAGCGCCGCATGGCGCCAAGGAAACCGTTCCAATCCTTCGCGGTCATGTAGTCGGAGGAGCCGAAATAGGCCGAGGTGCCGGGCTCGAACCAGATCGAGCGGACGGCAAAGGCGCGCTTGTTGGCGTCGTCGACATAGATCACCGGACCGTGCCGGGTGAATTTCAGCTCGAGGTCGCGATCGGCTTCGCCTTTCACCGGCTCTTTCTCGTGCACGATGCGCATGTCCTCCCAGCCGCTGCCATAGCGGTACTGGTTGGGATTCTGCGGATTGAGCTCGTAGACGTAGAGGTCTTCCTGGTCGACGTTGAAGATGGTGAGACCGAAGGCGATGGTGCCGTTGTGGCCGATCGAGATGCCGGGCAGCGCCGGCTCGCCCGCGCCGATCACGGAGAGGCCGGGCGCATTGAGGCCGACGATGTAGCGCAGCGACGGCACGCTGTGCTCGCGATGCGGATCGTTGGCGAGGATCGGCCGTCCCGTCGCGGTCCGCGACGCCGCGATCACCCAATTGTTGGAGCCGATGGTGTCGCGTTGCTGGTCGGCCTCGGTGAGGTATTTG
This sequence comes from Bradyrhizobium sp. Kon69, assembly GCF_055807515.1. NCBI lineage: Bacteria > Pseudomonadati > Pseudomonadota > Alphaproteobacteria > Hyphomicrobiales > Nitrobacteraceae > Bradyrhizobium > Bradyrhizobium sp. Kon69. Next base: position 1,763 of record NZ_JBVVOS010000027.1, read on the forward strand.
TCGGGATCGTGCGCGAGTGCGGCCTGGCGATCTTTCGGCGCGGCAAAGGCGACCGGGCGCGTCGCCAGATCGTAAGGCGCCAGCACGGCCTTCGGCACGCTGCAGGGATCGAGACCATCCGGCACCTTCGTCGTCCACGCCGGCTCGAGCTTGACGCGAAAGCGATCGGCATCGAGGCCGGCCGCGCAGGCGACCAAGGAGCGCTTGACCTCGGAGGCGACATTGCGCGTCAAGCCATGGCTGCGGATGCGGACGATGTCATCCGCCGTCCACGGATCCGGCTTGGTGCCGGCGATCCTGAATTCGATCGGCAGCGGGCGCTTGCCCGCGCGCACGTCGGCGACATAGGCGTTGACCCCGGCGACGAATGCCTCCGCATAGGTCTTTCCCTTGGGGCCGTAAGCCGCCCATTCCGCATTCATATCGCCGCGATAGAGAAAGAGCCGCAGCGCCTTGTCCTGTTCGGCATAGGCCGGGCCGAAATCCTTGGCCAGCAGACCGAGCCCGCGCTTGCGCCAGAGATCGATCTGCCAGAGCCGGTCGCGCGCGGCGTTGAAGCCTTGCAAGAAAAACAGGTCGTGCTCATTACCGGCATAGATGTGGGGGATGCCCCAGACATCGACCAGAATCTGCGCGGGAGCGTTGAGACCGGCGACGTCGGTCTTGACCTGACGCGCGCTTCCGAGCGGGTCCGGCTTCTCACGCGCGATGGCGGTCGAGGTGAGCAGCGCAGCGGAGATCGCTGCGCCAAAAAGCTTCTGCATGACCCGGTTGAAATCCGTGTTCATTGTTGGTGCTCCCTTTGTTGCTGTTTCTTGTAGCCCGGATGGAGCGCAGCGTAATCCGGGAATCGTGCCATGGAGAACCCCGGATTTCGCTGCGCTCTATCCCTGCTACGAGATCCTCCTAGCCCTCGCCCTCGTCGCTCGCGAGCACGCCCTTTACCGCCCTCGCCCAGCCCGCCAGCTTCCGCTCCCTTGTCGCCTGGCTCATGTTTGGCTTGAAGCGACGCTCCAGCCGCCAGTTGTCGGCGAATTTGGTCGGTTCGGGATAGACGCCGGCCTCGAGGCCCGCGAGATAGGCGGCGCCCAGCGCCGTGGTCTCCTGGATCACGGGGCGGTCGACGGGCGCGTCGAGCAGGTCGGCGAGGCGCTGCATGGTCCAATCCGATGCGGTCATGCCGCCGTCGACGCGGAGCACCACGCTGGCGGTTTCCGAGCTCGGCCAGTCGGCGCGCATTGCGGCCCAGAGGTCAAACGTCTGGTAGCAGACGCTTTCCAGCGCGGCGTGGGCGAGCTCGGCCGGGCCCGTGTTGCGGGTGAGACCGAACAGCGCGCCGCGGACGCGCGGATTCCAGTATGGCGCGCCCATGCCGACGAAGGCCGGTACCAGATAGACGCTCTGCATGGAGTCCGACTGATCGGCGAGCGGTCCGGTCTCGGCGGCGTGCTTGATGATGCCGAGGCCGTCGCGCAGCCACTGCACCGCCGAGCCCGCGACGAAGATCGAGCCTTCGAGCGCGTAGGTGCGTTTGCCGCCGAGCTGGTAGGCGATGGTGGTGAGCAGCTTGTTCTTCGAGGCCACGGGCGTGGTGCCGGTGTTGAGCAGGGCGAAGCAGCCGGTGCCGTAGGTCGACTTCATCATGCCCGGGCGGAAGCAGGCCTGGCCGATGGTCGCGGCCTGCTGGTCGCCGGCGATGCCGGAGATCGCAATCGCGCCGCCGAACAGGTCCGGCGTGCTCTCGCCGAAACGGGCGGAGGAATCCTTCACCTCGGGCAGCATCGAGCGCGGCACGCCGATGATCTCGAGCAGCTCGTCGTCCCACTGGCCGGTGTGGATATTGAACAGCAGCGTGCGCGAGGCGTTGGTGGCGTCGGTGGCATGCACCTTGCCGCCGGTGAGGCGCCACAGCAGATAGCAATCGACGGTGCCGAACATCAATTCGCCGCGCGCGGCACGCGCCCGTGCCCCGGGGACGTGGTCGAGAATCCAGGCGACCTTGGTGCCGGAGAAATAAGGATCGATGATCAGGCCGGTCTTCTGCGAGATCACGGGCTCGCGGCCGTCGGCTTTCAGCTTGGCGCAGATGTCTGCGGTGCGGCGGTCCTGCCAGACGATGGCGCGGTGCACGGCCTGCCCGGTGGCGCGGTCCCACACCACGGTGGTCTCGCGCTGGTTGGTGATCCCGATCGCGGCGATGTCCTTTGCACTGATGCCGGCCTGCGCGATCGCGTCGCGGCAGACCGTCACGGTCGAGGTCCAGATGTCCTCGGGCTCGTGCTCGACCCAGCCCGAGGCGGGGAAATGCTGCGGAAACTCGGCTTGCGCCTTCGCCGCAATGGAAATGTCGCCGCGAAACACGATGGCGCGCGAGGAGGTGGTGCCCTGGTCGATGGCGAGGACGAAAGACATGGCGGCAAACCTTGGGGTTTCTTTGGCGTTTTCTTTGACGTTGTCCGGTGAGGGGCTATTGTGTTTCGCCAAAGGGAGCGGATTAGGGCGGGAAGGTCAAGACGGGCTCAGCTGTCGTCCCGGCGAAGGCCGGGACCCATACCGCGTGATTCATCGATTGCGCACGATGCCGATCCAGCATGACCAGTCTTCGCCAAACCACTCCTTGTGGTTATGGGTCCCGGCCCCCGTGCGCAATTGCGCACTAGGCCGGGACGACGAGCTGAGAGACCTACGCCGCCGCCGTGGTCACGCCGCCATCGATGACGATGGTCTGTCCGGTCATGAAGCTCGACGCGTCGGAGGCGAGGTAGGCGACTGCGCCGGCGATTTCGTCGGGTTCGCCGATGCGGCGAAGAGGCGTGGTGGCGGTGCGGCGCTTTAGATTTGCTTCGTCTTCCCACAGCGCGCGAGCGAAGTCGGTCTTGACGAGGCCGGGCGCGATGCAGTTGACGCGGACGCCTTTCGGGCCCCATTCGCCGGCGAGCGAACGACACAGCGCGAAGTCGGCGGCCTTGGAGATGCCGTAGGCGCCGATTACGGTCGAGCCGCGCAGGCCGCCGATCGAGGAGATGATGACGACGGAGCCGTTGCCACGCTCCGCCATCTGCGGGATCGCCAGCGCGGAGAGCCAGATGTTGCTCTTGACGTTGCTGCCCATGATCTTGTCGAAGGCCTCGTCGGTGATGTCGAGCAGCGGGCCGTAATACGGGTTGACCGCGGCATTGCAGACGAGGATGTCGATCTTGCCGTAATGCTTGGTCGCACCCGCGATCAGCGCCTCGACCTCTTGCTTGCGCGCGATGTTGCAGGGGATGACGGTGGCGTCGCCGCCAGCCGTCTTGATGCCGTCGGCGACTGCCTTGCAGGCATCGGCCTTGCGCGAGGAAACAACCACTTTGGCGCCGAGCTTTGCGAGCAGCTCGGCGGAAGAGCGGCCGATGCCGCGGCTGGAGCCGGTGACCACGGCGACCTTGCCGGTGAGATCGAACGGGGTGTTTTTCATTGTTGTTGCTCCGTTGATTCCGTTGACTGCGTCATTGCGAGCGAAGCGAAGCAATCCAGGATCTTTCGGCGGAGAAAATCTGGATTGCTTCGTCGCTGCGCTCCTCGCAATGACGGTGGGGGCGCTTAGATCAACCCGCCACCGTCCGCCACGCGGCGCTGGTGGTAGTCGGTGTCGCCAAAGCTGTTCTCGATCATGGTCAGGCGCTTGAAATAGTGGCCGATCTTCGCCTCCATGGTCATGCCGATGCCGCCGTGGAGCTGGATCGCCTGCTGTCCGACGAACTTCAGCGACTTGCCGATCTGCACCTTGGCCGCGGCAACGGCGTTGCTGCGCTCCTTGGCGTCCTCGAAATCAGCAGCCATGGTCGCGAACATCGACATCGATCGCGCCTGCTCAGTGGCGACGAACATGTCGGAGGCGCGGTGCTGGAGGCTCTGGAACGAACCGATCGCGACCCCGAACTGCTTGCGCGTCTTGATGTACTCAACCGTTGTCTTCAGAGACTCGTCCATCAGGCCGACCGCTTCGGCGCAGAGCGCGATGCGGGCTTCGTCGACCACACGCTCGATCAGCGCGAGCGAATCGTCGGGATTGCCGAGCACGGCATCGGCACCGATTTCGACGCCGGTGAAGGTGATGTCGGCGGCGTGCAGGCCGTCCTGGGTCGGGTACGATTTCTTGGCGACGCCCTTGGCGCTGGCCGGCACCAGGAATACGCCGATGCCGCTCTTGTCGCGGCGCTCGCCCCTGGTGCGCGCGGTCACGATCAGGGTGTCTGCGTTCTCGCCGTTGAGCACGACGAACTTCTCGCCGTCGATGACCCAACCCTCGCCCTTCTTCTTCGCCGTCGTGGTGACGTCGAAGAGATCGTAGCGCGAATTCTTCTCGAGCTGGGCAAAGGCGAGCGTCTTGCTGCCGTCGACGATGCCGGGCACATGCGCGGCCTTCTGCGCATTGCTGCCCGCATGGCGCAGGAAGCCGCCGCCGATCACGACGGTTGCGAGATAAGGCTCGAGCACCAGTGCCTTGCCGAGCGCTTCCATCACGATCATGGTCTCGACGCCGCCGCCGCCGAAGCCGCCATCGGCCTCCGCGAAGGGCAGACCGAGCAAGCCCTGCTCGGCGAGCTTGCCCCAGACCGCTTTGCTCCAGCCGCCCTTCTCCTTCATGTACTTCTTGCGGCTCTCGAAATCGTAGGAATCGGTCAAGAGGCCGTCGATGCTTTCCTTGAGAAGCCGCTGCTCCTCGTTCAGATCAAAATCCATTTCTGTTTCCTCAAGTCACTGGTGTCAGCATTGCGTGGGGCTCTTCTTCACCTCGCCCCGCTTGCGTGGAGAGGTTGACACGCGAAGCGTGCCGGGTGAGGGGGTACCGCTCTCTCGACAGTCCCTGCTCGGAGAGAGGCCCCTCACCCCTCCCTCTCCCCGTAAGAACGGGGAGAGGGGGAAAGAAGAGAGCATCACAGCCCCAGCACCGCCTTGGCGATGATGTTGCGCTGGATCTCGTTGGAGCCGCCGTAGATCGAGACCTTGCGGTTGTTGAAGTAGCTCGGCGCGATCTGGGCGGTCCAGTCCATGGCTTCGTTCGAGCCGTCGTCGCCGTGCACGTCGTAGGGCGCGGCGAACGGACCGATCACTTCCATCAGCAGCTCGGTGGTGGTCTGCTGGATCTCGGAGCCCTTGATCTTCAGCACGGAGGAAGCCGGATTGGGCTTGCCCTTGCCGTGCTTGCCTTCGTCGGCGACGACGCGGAGCTGCGTCAGCTCGAGCGCCTTGAGCTCGATTTCGCAGGCGGCGAGCTTGTCACGGAAAGCGGCATCCTGGATGATCGGCTTGCCGCCGGATTCGACCTTACCGGCGAGATCGCGGATGCGGCGGAGCCGCTCCTTGGAGACGCCGACCCGGGCGATGCCGGTGCGCTCATTGCCGAGCAGGAATTTCGCGTAATCCCAGCCCTTGTTCTCCTCGCCGATCAGGTTCTCGTAGGGCACTTCGACGTCGTCGAAGAACACCTCGTTGACCTCGGCGCCGCCGTCAATGGTCTGGATCGGACGCACGGTGACGCCCTTCGACTTCATCGAGAACACGATGAAGGAGATGCCCATCTGCTTCTTGGCGGTCGCATCGGTGCGGCAGAGGCAGAAGATCATGTCGGCGTGCTGGGCGAGCGTAGTCCAGGTCTTCTGGCCGTTGATGATCCACTTGTCGCCCTTGCGCTCGGCCTTGGTCTTGAGCGAGGCGAGGTCGGAGCCGGAGCCGGGCTCGGAGAAGCCCTGGCACCACCAATCGTCGACATTGGCGATGCGGGGCAGATACTGCTTCTTCTGCTCTTCATTGCCGAAGGTGTAGATGACAGGACCGACCATGCTGACGCCGAAGGCGAGCGGCTGCGGCGCCGGATAGGACTGCAGCTCCTCGTTGAAGATGTAGTGTTGCACGGAGGTCCAGCCGGTGCCGCCATATTGCTTCGGCCAGTGGCTGACGCCCCAGCCCTTCTTGTTGAGGATGCGCCACCACGTCACCATCTCGTCCTTCGAGAGGTGGCGGCCCTCGACCAGCTTGCGCCGCGTATCCGGCGGCACGTTGTCGCGGAAGAATGACCGCACTTCTTCGCGAAACGCCTGCTCTTCTTTCGTGAATGCGAGATCCATCGGATCCTCCTACCCTTGTCGTCCCGGCGAAGGCCGGGACCCATAACCACAACTCTTTGTTGTCTTGCACAGGCCATTATTGTCTGTGCCCCAAACGCCTGCTGCGGCGTATGGGTCCCGGCTTTTGCCGGGACGACGGTTACTGCAACACCTCGAAAAGCCCCGCCGCGCCCATGCCGCCGCCGACGCACATGGTGACGACCGCATACTTCGCCTTGCGGCGGCGGCCTTCGATCAGAGCGTGGCCGGTGAGGCGCGCGCCCGACATGCCGTAGGGATGGCCCACCGCGATCGCGCCGCCGTCGACGTTGATCTTGTCGGGGTCGATGCCGAGCTTGTCGCGGCAATACAGCACCTGCACCGCGAAGGCTTCGTTCAGCTCCCACAGGCCGATGTCGTCGACGGTGAGGCCATGACGCTTGAGCAGGCGCGGCACGGCGAACACGGGGCCGATGCCCATCTCGTCCGGCTCGCAGCCGGCGGAGACGAAGCCGCGGAAGATACCGAGCGGGTTCAGCCCGCGCTTCGCCGCTTCCTTGTCGCTCATGATCACCGAGGCGCTGGCGCCGTCGGAAAGCTGGCTGGCATTGCCGGCGGTGACGCTAAACCCCTCGCCACGCACGGCCTTGAGGCCGGCGAGGCCTTCTGCGGTGGTCTCGGGGCGCGGGCCCTCGTCCTGCGACAGCGTGACGTCCTTGAACGAGACTGCACCGGTCGCCTTGTCGGTCACTGCCATTTTGGTGGTGATCGGCGCGAGCTCATCCTTGAACTTGCCGCCTTGCTGGGCCGCGGCGGTGCGGCGCTGGCTCTCCAGCGAATATTCGTCCTGCTTCTCCCGTGAGATGCCGTAGCGCTTGGCCACGATTTCGGCGGTGTCGATCATGGGCATGTAGACCTCGCCCTTGATCTCGAGCAGCGCCGGGTCCTGCGCATGGAAGCCGTTCATCTTGTCGTTCTGCACCAGCGAGATGGACTCGCCGCCGCCGCCGACCGCGATCTCCACACCATCAAAAATCACCGAACGTGCGGCGAGCGCGATCGCCTGCAGTCCCGAGGCGCATTGCCGGTCGATGGTGGTGCCGGCGACCGTGACGGGGAGACCGGCACGGAGCAGCGCCTTGCGCGCGATGTTGCCGCCGGTCGCCCCCTGTTGCAGCGCAGCGCCCATCACGAGGTCCTCGACCTCCTTGGGGTCGACCTTGGCGCGCGCGACGGCCGCGCCGATGGCGTGGCCAAGCAGGGTTGCGCCCTCGGTAGCGTTGAGCGCGCCGCGATAGGCCTTCCCGATCGGGGTGCGGGCGGTGGAAACGATGACGGCGTCGGTCAAGAGCGATCTCCTGATGCAAGTCGGGTGGCAAGTTGGGCGGATTGTGATGGTTTCTGCTGCTGGCGCAACTCATGGCGCGACAGCTTTCCGACCGGCGTGCGCGGCAGATCGTCGACGAATTCGACCTCCGCCGGCAATTCGTGCTTGCCGAGCTTGCCGGCGAGTTGCGCCCGCAGCTCGTCGAGCGAGAACGGCTTTGCGCCGGGCCTGAGCTTGATGAAGGCCTTTGCGGCCTCGCCGCGATACGAGTCGGGGATGCCGAGCACGATCACCTCGTGCACGCCTGGTAGGGTGTAGATCGCCTGCTCGATCATTTGCGGATAAACGTTGAAGCCGCCGGAGATGATCATGTCCTTCTTGCGGTCGACCAGGAAGAAATAGCCGTCGCTATCGACATAGCCGATGTCGCCGGTGACGAAGCGGCCGTCGACGAAAGCCTCGGCGGATCCCTCGGGCTTGTTCCAATAGCCCCTGATGACGTTCGGGCCCTTGATGCGGATCTCGCCGACTTCGCCCGGCGGCAATACGCGCGTCGGATCGTCCAGCGCGACGACGTCGAGCTCGATGCCGGGCAGCATCAGGCCGATCGAGCCCGGCTTGTCGGGACCAACCGGCGGGTGGCCGGTGCCGGGCGAGCAGGTCTCGGTCATGCCCCAGCCGCTCTTGAGCTTCTTGCCGACCTTGCGCTCGAAGAAACTCGCGATCTCCACCGGCAGCGGCGCGCCGCCGGAGCCGATGGTGCTGAGCGAGGAGAAGTCGCGCTTGTCGAGATCTGGGAGCGCTGCAATCGCGATCCACATCGTCGGCACGCCCGGGAAATAGGTCGCGCGCTTGACCTCGATGTCGCGCATCACGGCTTCGACATCGAAGCGCTGATGCAGCGAGATCAGATAGCCGCGGCGGAGCGAGCACAGCAGCACCAGGCTCAGCGCATAGATGTGGAACAACGGTAGCACGCCGATCACGCGCTCGACCACGTCGCCACGCGCGGCTCGGGACGGCTTGCCCCAGATGTCGAAGATCGACACCGCCGAGGTGAGGTTGCCGTGCGTCAGCATGGCGCCTTTGGGCAGGCCGGTGGTGCCGCCGGTATATTGCAGCAGCGCGACGTCGTCGGCCGTCACGGATGGCCACTGCGCCGGCGCGGTCGCGCCATCGACGAAGGCCCTGAAGGTGACGATGCGGGGATCATCGGGGATCGGTGCCTGCGGCGTGCCGACCTTGCCCCAACTGTCCTCCTCGCAGACGACCAGGCGGTCGATCAGGCCCTTTTCCAGGAATTTCAGCGCGGTCGGCAGCAGCGCCGCGAGGTTGGTGGTCACGAGCAGGCGCGAACCGGAATCGGTGACCTTGTGCGTCAGCGCGATCTCGCCGTCGAGCGGTGAGAGATGCGCGACCCGGGAGCCGGCCTTCAGCGCGCCGAAGAAGTTGACGGGATGGTCCGGCGTATTGCCGAGGAACAGCGCGACCGAACTGTTCTTGCCGTAGCCGGCGCGCAGGAAGGCGGCGGCTGCGCGCTCGGCCATCGCGGCGAGCTCAGTGTAGCTGATCGGACGATCCCGGAATTCCAGCGCGGTGCGCGGTCCGTACTCGGCCGCGGCTTTTGCCAGCAGGTCAGGCAGCGTGCCCTGGACGATGGTGTCGTCCCAGCGCACGCCCTCGGGATAAAACTGTTCGCCGGGATGGGTCATAGCTTCCTTAAACCACAGACAGTCATTCCGGGGCGATGCGAAGCATCGAACCCGGAATGACTGAGCATTGAAGCGCAAGGCTCCATCAAGCCGCCTTTGATGTCGCGGCCAATGACGCAAACGTCTTGCCTTCGGCCGCGAGCTTCTTCAGCAGCGGCGCGGGCTCGAGGCTGGGGTCGTTGGTCTCCTTGGCATAGAAGGAGAGACGATCGGCGATGTGCTTGAGGCCGACGGTGTCGGCCCAGAACATCGGGCCGCCGCGGTAGATCGGCCAGCCATAGCCATAGAGCCACACCACGTCGATATCGGACGGGCGCGCGGCGATGCCTTCCTCCAGGATCTTTGCGCCCTCGTTGATCATCGGATACATCATGCGTTCGAGGATCTCGTCGTCGCTGACGACGCGCTTCTTGCGGCCCATGCGCAGCAGCGTCTCGTCGATCAGCTTCTCGACTTCCGGATCCGGCAGCGCCGAACGGGAGCCGGCTTCGTATCTGTAATAGCCCTTGCCGGTCTTCTGGCCGAAGCGGCCGGCTTCGCAGAGCGCGTCCGCGATCTCCGACTTGATGCCGCGGTCCTTGCGCGAGCGCCAGCCGATGTCGAGGCCGGCGAGGTCACCCATCGCGAACGGCCCCATCGGCATGCCGAACTTCGTCACGACGGCGTCGACCTGCTGCGGAAGCGCGCCTTCGAACAGCAGCTTCTCCGACTGCTTGCCGCGCTGGGCCAGCATGCGGTTACCGACAAAGCCGTCGCAGACACCGACCACGGCCGGCACCTTTGCGATTTTGCGCGCGATCGAGACCGCGGTCACAAGGGCATCCGGCGCGGTCTTGTCGGCGCGCACGATCTCGCACAATTTCATGACGTTGGCGGGCGAGAAGAAGTGCATGCCGAGCACGTCCTGCGGACGCTTGGTCGACTTCGCAATCTCGTCGATGTTCAGGTACGAGGTGTTGGAGGCGAGCACGGCGCCCGGCTTGACGTATTGGTCGAGCTTGCCGAACACTTCCTTCTTCACCGCCATGGTCTCGAACACGGCTTCGATGACGAGGTCGGCATCGCCGACGTTCTCGATGCCGACAACGCCGTTGATCAGCGCCATGCGCTTGGCGGGCGCATCCGCCGGGATGCCGCCGCGCGCTGCGGTCGCTTCCCAGTTCTTCTGCATGATACCCATGCCGCGCTTGAGCTGCTCCTCGCCGGTCTCGATCAGCGTGACGGGAACGCCGGCATTGGCAAAGGACATCGCGATGCCGCCACCCATCGTGCCGGCGCCGAGGATGGCGACGCGGTTCACGGGCCGCGGCTTGGTCCCTTCAGGAACGCCGGCGATCTTGCTGGCCTCGCGCTCGGCGAAGAAGGCATAACGCTGCGCCTTGGACTGATCGCTGGCGACGAGCTTCAGGAAGCCCTCGCGCTCCTTCTTGAGGCCCTCGTCGAACGGCAGGTCGATGGCGTAGCCGACGGCGTCGGCCGCCGCGAACGGCGCTTCCAGGCCGCGCGCCTTCTTGGTCATGGCGGCGACCGCGTTGGTGAAGATCGAGCGATCGGCCTTGGCCGCCGCGATCTTGGAGTCGTCGTCACGCAGGCGGCGCAGCGGACGCTTTTCAGCCAGCAACTTTCGTACGAAGGCTTCTCCTCCGGCGGCCGGGCCCTCGACGATCTCCTCGATCAGGCCGTTCTTCAGCGCTTCCGCCGCACCGATCGGATCACCGCCGACGATCATCTTGACCGCGAGCTCCGGTCCGACCGCGCGCGGCAGGCGCTGGGTGCCGCCGGCGCCCGGCAGCAGGCCGAGCTTCACCTCGGGCAGGCCGAGCTTGGCTTCCTTCACCGCAACGCGGAAATGACAGGCGAGCGCGACCTCGAGGCCGCCGCCGAGCGCGGTGCCGTGGATCGCGGCCACGACCGGCTTTGGTGAATTCTCGATCTCGGAAAGCACGTCGTTGAGGGCGGGTGCCTTCGGCGGCTTGCCGAATTCAGTGATGTCGGCGCCTGCGATGAAGGTGCGGCCGGCACAGGTCAGCACGATGCCCTTGACGGCGGGATCGGCGATTGCGGCCTTGATGCATTCCAGAATTCCGCCGCGAACCGCGGCGCTCAGCGCGTTGACCGGAGGGCTGTCGACCGTGACGATCCCGACTTCGTCATGACGCTCAAGCTTGACCACTTCGCTCACGGTGTCCCTCCTTGGTGGGGTAACTTTTGTTCAATTTCGCACTGCGGAATTTAATTCCGCATCTTGACGGCAGGGTTATTTTGAAGCACGTGGCTTGTCAACGACTCCGCGCAAGAAGCAGATCCGGGATGAAGCGTACAGGAAAGAAGACCGCGACCGATCGGAATTTCGTCGTCGCGCTTTCCCGCGGACTAGACGTATTGCGCGCATTCCAGCCCAGCGACGGACTTCTTGGCAATCAGGAAATCGCGGCTCGTACCAATCTGCCCAAGCCGACGGTTTCGCGGCTGACCTATACCTTGACCAAGCTCGGCTATCTGACGCCGGTTCCCCGCTTCGAGAAATATCAGCTTGCGCCGGCCGCGATGGCGCTCGGCTACGCCGCCTTGTCCAATCTCGGCGTTCGGCATTTGTCCGAACCGTTCCGCGAGGAAATGATGCGCGCGACCGGCGGAGCCGTTGCCGTCGGCGGCCGCGACCGTCACAGCATGATCTATTTCGGGCAAAGCCGCGGCAGCGAGACGGTCGGCGTTCAACTTGACGTCGGCTCCCGCGTGCCGATTGCAACCAGCGCGATGGGCCGCGCCTATTTCTGGGCGCTCGAGGAGAACGATCGGGCGGAACTGTCTCGTGTCTTGCGCGAACATTACGGCAGCCGCTGGCCCAAGATGCGCGACGGGCTGGAACGTTCCGGCGAGACGGTCGCGAAATACGGATTTGCGATTTCGGTCGGCGACTGGCACGACGACATCGGCGCCGCTGGCGTTGCACTCAGGCTCAACGACGGAACCGGTCCTTACGCATTCAATTGCGGCGCGCCGGCATTCCGCTTCACGGAAGAGCGTTTGATCAACGACATTGGACCGCGTCTGCTTGCGATGGTAAGGAACATCGAAGCGGCACTTGGGGGTCTGATGCCGCATTCCAAAAAAGACGTCAGCAAAAAGCTGAAATCAGGAGGGAAAGTTGCGCGTGTGGCCGAGGGGATCAGATAGCCTTTGTTGTCATCGAGAGCGGTTCACATCGCTCCTTCGCTCACCGAACAGAGTGGGCGAGACGAGATGACGCAGGCACAGCTCGCGCAGGGGACATCGCCCCTGCTCGCGGTTCGCGACGTCAGCGTCGTGTTCGGCGGCATCATTGCGCTCAACGGCGTGTCCTTTGACATGCACAAGGGCCAGATCCTCGGTTTGATCGGCCCCAACGGCGCCGGCAAGACCACGCTCTTCAACTGCCTCTCGCGGCTGTACCAGCCGTCGTCCGGCGACATCCTGATGGAGGGCGCGAGCATCCTGACGCGCCCGCCGCACCGGATCGCGGAGATCGGCATCGGCCGCACCTTCCAGAACGTGGCGCTGTTTCCGAATTTGTCGGTGATGGACAATGTCCGCGTCGGCACCCATGCCCGCACCTCCAGCGACATCATCAGCGACTCGCTGCGGCTGGCCTGGGTTCGCCGCAGCGAGAGTGACGTCAACAAGAAGGTGCATGAGATCCTCGCTTATCTCGACCTCGAGGACGTCGCCCACACCGTCGTGTCGGGCCTGCCGTTCGGCACGCAGAAGCGCGTCGAGCTGGCGCGCGCGCTCGCTGCCGATCCGAAGATCCTGCTGCTCGACGAGCCCGCCGGCGGCCTCAACCACGAGGAAGTCTACGTTCTCGGCGACCTCATCCGCCGCATCCGCGACGAACGCCACATGACCGTCCTGCTGGTCGAGCATCACATGGGCCTCGTGATGTCGATCGCCGACCACGTCGTCGCGCTGAATTTCGGCAAGAAGCTCGCGGAAGGCACGCCCGCCCAGGTGCAGGCGGATCCCGACGTCATCAAGGCCTATCTCGGGAGCAAGGACCAATGACGACGCTGCTCAACGTCAAGGACCTACGCGCCTATTACGGCCAGGTCCAGGCGCTCCACGGCCTGTCCTTCTCGCTTAGCGAGGGATCGCTGACCACGCTGCTCGGGGCCAACGGCGCCGGCAAGACCACCACGCTGCGCGCGATCTGCAACATGGTGCGCTCGACCGGCGGCATCGAGTTCGACGGCAAGCCGCTGAACAACCGCTCCACCGAAAGCATCGTACGGTTCGGCATCGCCCATGTGCCGCAGGGCCGCGGCACCTTCACCACCATGACGGTGGAGGAAAACCTCCAGCTCGGCGCCATCACCCGCAAGGACAGCGCCGGCATCGTCTCCGATATCGAGCGCATGTATGCGCATTTCCCGGTGCTCAAGCAGCGCCATACCCAGCAGGCCGGCACGCTCTCGGGCGGCGAGCAGCAGATGCTCGCGGTCGCCCGCGCCCTGATGCTGCGGCCGCGGCTGATGCTGCTGGACGAGCCTTCGTTCGGCCTGGCGCCGCTCGTGGTGCGCGACCTGTTCGGCATCCTCGGCAAGATCAATCGCGAGGACAAGGTGTCGATCCTGGTGGTCGAGCAGAACGCCCAGCTCGCGCTCGAGCTCGCCGACCAGGCCTATGTGATCGAGACCGGGCGCATCGTGATGTCGGGCAACGCCAAGGACATCGCGAACAACGAAGAAATCCGCAAATCCTATCTGGGTTACTGAGGAGCCGGCACGATGGAGCTGTTCACCAACCAAGTGCTGGCCGGCATCGCCACGGGCGCGATCTACGCCTGCATGGCGCTCGCCGTGGTCATGATCTACCAGGCGATCGATCATCTCAACTTCGCGCAGGGCGAGATGGCGATGTTCTCGACCTTCATCTCCTGGCAGCTGATGCAATGGGGCATTCCCTATTGGGCCGCCTTCGTGATCACGCTGGCGTTGTCCTTTGTCGGCGGCATCGCGATCGAGCGCATCCTGTTCAAGCCGCTCGCCAAGGCGCCGGTGCTGACCAACGTCGCCGGCTTCATCGCGCTGTTCGCGATCATCAACTCCTCCGCCGGCCTGATCTGGGACTTCACCATCAAGCAGTATCCGACCCCGTTCGGCTCCTCGCCGTTCCTCGGCAGCCAGCTGATCTCGACCCACCAGGCCGGCATGATCGGCGTGACGGTGCTGCTGCTGCTCGGCCTCTACTTCTTCTTCCAGTACACCAAGATCGGGCTCGCCATGCGCGCTGCCGCCTCCGTGCCTGAATCGGCCCGGCTGGTCGGCATCAACACCAGCTGGATGATTGCGCTCGGGTGGGGCATGGCGTCCGCGATCGGTGCGATCGCCGGCATGCTGATCGCACCGGTCGTGTTCCTCGAGCCCAACATGATGGGCGGCGTGCTGATCTACGGCTTCGCCGCGGCGGTGCTCGGCGGACTGACCAGCCCGTTCGGCGCCGTGGTCGGCGGCTTCCTGGTCGGTGTCTTCGAAAACCTCGCCGGCACCTACATTCCCGGCGTCGGCAACGAGTTGAAGCTTCCGATCGCGCTCGCGCTGATCATTTCCGTCCTGGTCGTCAAACCCGCTGGCCTGTTCGGCCGGCAAATCGTCAAGCGAGTTTGATCATGAGCGCTGCAGAAGACGTCGTCACGGAAGCCCCGGCCGTCGAGGCAGTTCCGAAGCGGGCGATGACGCTGGGCACGGGCACCTCCCTGTTGGTGCTGGCGGTGCTGTTGGTCGTGCCGGTGTTCGTCAAGAACTTCATCATCTTCCAGATGACGATGCTCCTGATCTACGGACTCGCGGTGCTGGCCTTGAACATCCTGACGGGCGGCTCCGGCCAGTTTTCGCTCGGCCAGAGCGCCTTCTACGCCGTGGGCGCTTATACGTCGGCGGTGCTGATGGAGTACTTCAACGTCAACTATGCGCTGACCATTCCGATTTCCGCCACGGTCTGCTTCGGATTCGGCTACCTGTTCGGCAAGCCGGCGCTGCGGCTGTCGGGCGTCTATCTCGCGCTCGCGACCTTTGCGCTTGCCACCGCGATGCCGCAGCTCTTGAAGTTGAACTTCCTCGAGCACTGGACCGGCGGCGTGCAGGGCCTCGTCGTCACCAAGCCCGACGCACCGTTCGGGCTGCCGATGTCGCAGGACACCTGGCTGTACTACTTCTCGCTCGCCGTCGTGCTCGCGATCTACATCTTCTCGGTCAACCTGCTGCGCTCCCGCTCGGGCCGCGCCTTCATGGCGATCCGCGACAACGAGATCGCGGCCTCCTCGATGGGCGTCAACGTCGCACTGTACAAGACGCTGGCCTTCGGCGTGTCCGCCGGCATCACCGGCGTTGCCGGCTCGCTTGGCGCCATCGCCGTGCAGTTCGTCGCGCCCGACAGCTACACGATCACGCTGGCGATCTCGCTGTTCCTCGGCATGGTCGTCGGTGGCGTCGGCTGGCTGCCCGGCTCGTTCGTCGGCGCAGCCTTCATCATCTTCGTGCCGAACATGGCGGAGGGCATCTCCAAGGGCCTCTCCGGCGCCGTATTCGGCGTACTCCTGTTCGCCGTCATCTACCTCGTGCCACACGGCGCGAGGCAGATCGCGATCATGGGCCAGCAACTCGTCGGCCGGCTCAGAAAGAACTGACAATCCGTTGATTAAGCCAAGGAGACCCGAATTGTTTTTTGAAAGAACACTGCGAACCGCTGCGCTGGTGACGGCAACGGCGGTCATCACTCTCACCTCCGGCGCCGCATTCGCCCAGAAAAAATACGACACCGGTGCGTCCGATACCGAGATCAAGATCGGCAACATCATGCCGTATAGCGGTCCGGCGTCGGCCTATGGCATCATCGGCAAGACCGAAGAAGCCTATTTCAAGATGATCAACGACAAGGGCGGCATCAACGGCCGCAAGATCAACTTCGTCACCTATGACGACGGCTATTCGCCGCCGAAGGCCGTCGAGCAGGTCCGCAAGCTGGTCGAGAGCGACGAAGTGATCGTCGTGTTCAACCCGCTCGGCACGCCCTCGAACAGCGCGATCCAGAAGTATTTGAACGCCAAGAAGATCCCGCAGCTGTTCGTCGCCACCGGCGCCACCAAATGGAACGACCCGAAGAACTTCCCCTGGACCATGGGCTGGCAGCCCTCCTACCAGAGCGAAGCGCAGATCTACGCGAAATGGCTGTTGAAGGAGAAGCCGGACGCCAAGATCGCGATCCTCTATCAGAACGACGATTTCGGCAAAGACTACCTCAAGGGCACCAAGGACGGCCTGGGCGCCAAGGGCGCGTCCATGATCATCATGGAAGAGAGCTACGAGGTGTCGGAGCCCTCGATCGATGGTCACATCGTCAAGATCAAGGCGGCCAATCCCGACGTCCTGCTGATCTACGCGACGCCGAAATTCGCGGCCCAGACCATCAAGAAGACCGCCGAGCTGAGCTGGAAGCCGCTGCAGATCCTCACCAACGTGTCGATCTCGGTCGGCAGCGTGATGAAGCCGGCCGGCTTCGAGGCTGCGCAGGGCGTGCTGTCGGCGGCCTATGCCAAGGACTCCACGGACCCGCAGTGGGCCAACGACCCCGGCATGAAGAAGTGGAACGAGTTCGTCGACAAGTACATGCCGGGTGCCGACAAGTCCGACACCAGCATGGTCTATGGCTATGGCGCGGCGTCGACGCTGGCCAAGGTCCTGGAGATGTGCGGCGACGATCTGACCCGGGCCAACATCATGAAGCAGGCGGCCTCGTTGAAGGATTTTGCACCGGACACCTTGCTGCCCGGCGTCAAGATCAACACCGGACCCACCGACTTCGCCCCGATCGCACAGCTCCAGATGCAGCGCTTCAAGGGCGAGAAGTGGGAACTCTTCGGCGAGATCATCAGCGGCGACATCGCCACCGACTGACACTCTGACGCAATAGTCCGACACTTCGAGAAGCCCCCGCGAACGATCGCGGGGGCTTTTTGTTGACGTCCCGCATCAATCTTGTTCAATGCGGCGGCGATCCGTTCCGGGTGGAGAAAGATGACTGCCGTTCGATTTCAGGTTGCGGGCGTTCTGGCCGCATTCGCGTTGTGCACTGCGATGAGCGGCCCGGCCCTGGCGCAGAAGAAATACGACAGCGGCGCTTCCGATACCGAGATCAAGATCGGCAACATCATGCCCTATAGCGGCCCGGCCTCCGCCTATGCGGCGATCGGCAAGGCCGAGGAAGCCTACTTCAACAAGATCAATGCCGAGGGCGGCATCGGCGGCCGCAAGATCAAGTTCATCTCCTACGACGACGGCTATTCGCCGCCGAAGACGGTGGAGCAGGCCCGCAAGCTGGTCGAGAGCGACGGGGTGCTGCTGATCTTCGGCTCGCTCGGCACCTCCACCAACGGCGCCATTCGCAAATACATGAACGAGAAGAAGGTGCCGCAATTGTTCGTGGCGAGCGGCGCTTCAAAGTGGAACGATCCGAAGCAATATCCCTGGACCATGGGCTGGCAGCCGAGCTACGCCAGCGAGGCGCGCATCTACGCCAAGTACATCATGAAGGAGAAGCCGGACGGCAAGATCGGCGTGCTCTACCAGAACGACGATTTCGGCAAGGACTATCTGAAAGGGCTGAAGGAAGGCCTCGGCCCCAAGGCCTCGATGATCGTGCTGGAAGACGGTTACGACACGTCGGAGCCGGCAATCGACGAGCACGTCGTGAAATTGAAGGCCTCCGGCGCCGACATCTTCGTCAGCATCACCACGCCGAAATTTGCCGCGCAAGCGATCAAGAAGGCGGCCGAGATCGGCTGGCATCCGGTCCACATCATCTCCAACGTCTCGGCCTCGGTCGGCGGCGTGCTCGAGCCGGCCGGGCTCGAGATCTCGCAAGGCATCCTGTCGGCGAGCTACACCAAGGACGGCTCCGACCCGCAATGGAATGCCGACGACGGCATGAAGAAGTTCTACAACTTCCTCGCCAAATACGATCCCAAGGCCAACAAGCTCGATGCCGGCGTGGTGTTCGGCTACGCCGCAGCCCAAACCATGGTGAAGGTGCTGCAAATGTGCGGCGACGATCTCACCCGCGACAACGTCATGAAGCAGGCGGCAAGCCTGAAGGATTTCGAGCCCGACACCCTGCTGCCCGGCATCAAGATCAACACCGCGGCCGATAATTTCGCGCCGATCGAGCAGCTACAGATGATGCGGTTCAAGGGCCGGAAATGGGAGCTGTTCGGGGACATCATCTCGAGCGAGCTCGGCCACTGAAGCCGCGCAACTCAAACTCGCTCCCGATCGGTTCGTCAACTCAGACGGATGCACCTTCTCGCAGTCGCACACGCGCGCACGCCCGTCCCTGACTACTAAAGAAGCAGCCCCAGCCCCCCCGCCGTGGGGGCTTTCTGTTGAAGGCAACAGGCAAATCGTATTGAATTGCGGCTGCGTCACCAAGAACAGGCAACACAAGAAAAGGGACGCACACACACCAAGAAAATAGGGAGATAGGAATGCCCGCTGTCACCGGCAAACTTGCGGCCGCGTCACTCGCGCTCGCGCTCATTGCGGCCTCGGCCTCCACTGCATCGGCTCAGAAGAAATACGATACCGGCGCGACCGATACCGAGATCAAGATCGGCAACATCATGCCCTACAGCGGACCGGCCTCCGCCTACGGCATCATCGGACGGACGGAAGCGGCCTATTTCAAGAAGATCAACGACGAAGGCGGCATCAACGGCCGCAAGATCAACTTCATCAGCTACGATGACGCCTACTCGCCGCCAAAGACGGTGGAGCAGGCGCGCAAGCTGGTCGAGAGCGACGAAGTCCTCCTGATCTTCAACTCACTCGGCACACCGCCGAACTCGGCGATCCACAAATACATGAACTCGAAGAAGGTGCCGCAGCTCCTGGTCGCGACCGGCGCCACCAAGTGGAACGATCCGCAGAACTTCCCCTGGACCATGGGCTGGCAGCCCAATTACCAGAGCGAAACGCAGATCTACGCGAAGTGGCTGCTCAAGAACAAGCCGGATGCCAAGATCGCCGTGCTGTTCCAGAACGACGATTACGGCAAGGATTATCTCAAGGGCCTGAAGGACGGCCTCGGCGCCAAGGCCGCGTCGATGATCGTCATGGAGGAGAGCTACGAGACATCCGAGCCGACCATCGACAACCACATCGTCAAGCTGAAGTCGACCGGCGCCGACGTCTTCATGAACATCACGACGCCGAAATTCGCGGCGCAGGCGATCAAGAAGGTGGCCGAGATCGGCTGGAAGCCGCTGCACTTCCTCAACAACGTCTCGGCGTCCGTCGGCAGCGTGCTCAAGCCCGCCGGCTTCGAGAACTCGCAGGACATCATCTCCGCCGACTACCTGAAGGACATCTCGGACTCGCAGTGGAACAGCGATCCCGGCATGAAGGACTTCGTCGCGTTCATGAACAAGTACTTTCCGGACGGCGACAAGCTCGACCACGGCACCATCGTCGGCTACGGCGTGGCGCAGACCCTGGTCCAGATCCTCAAGCAGTGCGGCGACGATCTCACACGCGCGAACGTCATGAAGCAGGCCGCCAGCCTGAAGAACTTCCGCACCGAAGTGCTGCTGCCGGGCGTGCAGATCAACACGTCGCCGACCGACTTCGCACCGATCAGCCAGCTCCAGCTCGAGAAGTTCAAGGGCGACAAGTGGGAACTGTTCGGTGACGTGATCAGCGCTGACGTCGGCGGCTAACCACCTGATACCAACGACCATGAAAACCCCCTGCGAACCATCGCAGGGGGTTTTTGCTTGCGCGCCGATTATGATCACGCGATTGCACAATCGAATGATGGCAAAGCCGGCTTACGCTTTGGCGCATGATGCGGTAGGCAGGTGAGCGGCGCGTTTGCCGCCAGTCTTTCCTGTCCGCTCAAGGCCCTTCGTCATGACCGACCGACGCCCCCTGCTCCGCGCGCTCTACGACGCCGCTGTTGCCGCCGCTCATCCGAGCACGATACTGGCGCCGCACCTGCGGCCCGCGCCAAGGGGACGCGTGATCTGTCTCGCCGCCGGCAAGGGCGCGGCCGCGATGGCCGCCGCCGCCGAGCGGCATTATCTCGACACGCTCGGGCTCGCACCGGAACGCCTGGTCGGCATCGCCACCACGCGTCACGGCTACGGCGTGCCGACGCGCCGCATCCGCGTGGTCGAGGCAGGTCATCCCGTACCTGACGAAGCCGGCCTGAAAGGCGCGGCCGATACGCTCGCGCTCGCGGCCGAGGCCGGGCCGGACGATTTGCTTCTGGTGCTGCTCACCGGCGGCGGTTCGGCGAACTGGATCGCGCCCGTCACTGGCATCAGCTTCGGGCAGAAGCAGGCGGTCAACAAGGCGCTGCTCCGCTCCGGCGCGCCGATCGGCGAGATGAATGTCGTGCGCAAGCATCTGTCGCGGATCAAGGGCGGGCGGCTGGCGCGCGCGGGCAAAAATGCCGCCGAGATCGTGACGCTTGCGATCTCCGACGTGCCGCATGACGATCCCTCGGCGATCGCCTCCGGTCCGACCGTGCCCGATCCGACCACGCTCAATGATGCGCGCGCCATCGTCGCCAGGTACAAGCTCGACATCGACGATGCCGTCCGCCGCGCGCTGGATGACCGCGCCAACGAGAGCTGCAAGCCCGGTGATGCCGCGTTCGCGCGCGCGCATTTCGAATTGATCGCACGTCCGAAGCAATCGCTCGACGCTGCGGTGAAACTCGCGCATGAGGCCGGTTACGAGACGATCGATCTCGGCGCCGACCTCGAAGGCGAGGCCCGCGACGTTGCCGCCGATCACGCCAGGCTGGCGCTTCAGGCCCGCGCGCAGGGCAAGCGCGTCGCGATCCTCTCCGGCGGCGAGCTCACGGTCACCGTGCGCGGCCAAGGCCGCGGCGGCCCGAACCAGGAATACGCGCTGGCGCTCGCCGCCCTCTTAAAGGACACGCCTGACATCTCCGCGCTCGCCGGCGACACCGACGGCGCCGATGGCGGTGCCGGCCATCCCACCGACCCCGCCGGCGCGCTGATCGATGCGGCGACGTTCGCGAAGATGAGGGCGCAGGGGCTGCAGCCGCAGGCCTATCTCGACAACAACGACGCGACGACGTTCTTCGAGGCGACGGGCGACCTGTTGCTGCCGGGTCCCACGCTGACCAATGTGAACGATATCAGGGTGATCCTGGTTGACTGACATGGCGGCATCGCTATCCCGCCGGCTCCGCGCGTTCGGCGCGACGGTATGGTTAACGATCTCTTAATTCTCGTCGGCGTCCTCTTTTCCAGGGCCGGGCATCGCCGTCCTTAACCTCGCATTCGCCCCAGTTTCAGGAACATGTCCCGAAATTGGGCGAATTGTTGGGCTCATTCACCACCGCCTGCTCTAATCGCGTCGTCCCGGGGGAAGGCGCATGACGCAGAGTGATGAGGAGGTCGCAAGCATTGATCCGCTCGTGCTCGGCGAGCTGCTCAAGTGCGCCGCCAATAATCTGTGGCTCGGGATCATCCTCTTTGGCAGCGACCGCAGGGTCATTTTCTGCAATCCGCGCTACCGCGAGATGTACGCGCTCTCGCCCGAACAGGTGCACCCGGGCACGCCGATCAAGGACCTGATCCAGCATCGGCTCGAACTGGGCCTGAACATCGGCGGAGAAGCCGGCGCCTATGTCCGCGCCCGCACGGAGGGCTCGGTCGTCAGCGAGCAGACGGTCCAGCAGTTCGCCGACGGCCGAATCATCGCCTACACCATCCATCCCCTGCCCGCCGGCGGCGGCATGGCGACGCACGAGGACATTACAGAGCGCGAAGAGCTCAGCACGCGGCTACAGGAACGTAATTTTCAGTTCGACATTGCGATCAACAACATGTCGCAGGGACTTTGCTTCTTCAGCGCCGACCATCGGCTGCTGGTCTGCAACACGCACTATATCGAAATGTACGGCCTGCCGCCCGACCGCGTTCGTCCGGGCACGCCGCTCCAGGAGATCCTCGATCTGCGCTTCGAAGCCGGCAGCGTGCCAGCAATGACGCGGGAGGAATACGCCACATGGCGGACCGATGTCGCCGCGTCGGCCGAGGCCATGGACAGCATCGTCGAGATGCGGAATGGGCGAACCTTCAAGATCAGGCACCGACCGATGCCCGATCTCGGATGGGTCGCGACCCACGAAGACATCACCGAGCAGCGCAAGGCGGAATTGCAGATCGCGCATATGGCGCACCACGACGCGCTGACGGACCTCGCCAATCGCGCCGTGCTCGGTCAGCGCCTCAAGCAGGCGCTCGAACAGGGCGGGACGTTCGCGATCCACCACATCGATCTCGACAAGTTCAAGGCTGTCAACGACACCCTGGGCCACCAGGCCGGCGACATCCTGCTGCAGGATGTCAGCCGCCGCCTCAAGCAGCTCGCGCGCGACAGCGATACCGTCGCGCGCATGGGTGGCGATGAATTCGTCATCCTCCAGACGCCGATTTCCGATTCGAGCGAAGCGGACACGCTGGCGCGTGACGCTGTCAGCACGCTGAGTGCCCCGTTCAGGCTCGATGGACACCAGGCTATTGTGGGCGCGAGCATCGGGATCGCCATTGCGCCCGGCGACGGCTCGACGCCCGAGCAACTCCTGCACAATGCCGATCTGGCCCTGTATCGCGCGAAAAGCGACGGCCGCGGCATGCACTGCTTCTTCGAACCGGCCATGGGCGAAGAGGCGCAAAGCCGTCGCGCGCTGGAGCAGGACCTGCGCAACGGACTTGCCGCCAGCGAGTTCGAACTGCACTACCAGCCGGTCGTGAAGACCGACGGCGGCGAGATCAGCGGCTTCGAAGCCTTGATCCGTTGGCGACATCCAGGGCGCGGACTGGTCGCGCCGAACAGCTTTATCCCGCTTGCGGAAGAGATCGGCCTGATCGCGCCGATCGGCGAATGGGTGATCCGGCAGGCCTGTGCCACTGCAAGCCGGTGGCCGGACCATCTGCACGTCGCCGTCAATATCTCGGCGGTGCAATTCCGCCAGCCGGGCCTGACGGAAGTGATCGTCGGCGCGCTGGCGGCCTCCGGCCTCGATCCGCGGCGGCTGGAAATCGAAATCACGGAAAGCGTTCTGCTGCAGGACAGGAACGGGACGCTGGCGACGCTGCACCAGCTCCGGGCGCTGGGCATCAAGGTCGCCATGGACGATTTCGGCACCGGCTATTCGTCACTGACCTATCTGCAATGCTTCCCCTTCGACAAGATCAAAATCGACCGGTCCTTCGTCAGCGGCGTGGAAAACAATGCGGCCTCCCTCAGCATCGTGCGGGCGGTGGCGGCACTGGCGCGCGGGATGGGCATGACGACGACGGCGGAGGGGGTGGAGACTGAGGAGCAACGGGACCGGATCGCAGCGGAAGGCTGCACGGAAATGCAGGGCTATCTGTTCAGCCCGCCCTTGCCCGCCGTGGAAATTGAGCGCCGTTTCCTGTCCGCGAAAACACCTGCCATGCCCCACCGGTTCGCTGCGGCATAACCGCCAGCCCGCCCGGGATGCCGGGTTCGATGCTCCGTCTTCGGAGCAATGGACCCGTCAAAACTCGTTGGCGATCTTCGAGAGCATCCCGAGCAGGGCTTCGCGGTTGGACGGCCCGAGCACCTCGTTCAGCCGCGCCTCGTGCTTGGTGGCGACGAGCTTCTTGGCGCGGGCCAGCACGGCCTTGCCCTTGTCGGTCAGCACCAGGATGTGCGAGCGGCGGTCGTTGGTGGAGCGGATCCGCGCGCAGAGATCGCGGCTCTCGAGATTGTCGAGCATGGCCACGAAATTCGGACGCAGGATGCCGAGCGTGGAGGCGATCTCGGTCTGGTTACGGCCGGGGTTTTTCTCGACCAGCAGCAGCACGGAAAACTGCGCCGGCGTGAGCTGGAGCGAGGCCATGCAGCGCAGGAAGTTCTCGAACACCTTGAGCTGTGCCCGCTTCAGGACATAGCCGAGCTGCTCCGAGAGCTCGCCGAGCTGGAGGGCTTCGCCGGGCCCTTCGGCCGCGTCCTTGCGGCCCTTGGCTGTGTCGGCGGGTTTTTCAGAGGACTTTTCAGCGCTTTTGGAAACGGTCATCGCCTCATGCTCGCAATCCCGTTAAGTTCGGGAGGATCGTTCGCCACCCTTGATGTTATATTTGATAATTGTTATGGACCATATCAAATATCGTCAGCGCTGTTCAATGGCTGTGAGCGGACCGTCCACCACAATCAGGGGACCGGTCCTGAATCTTTGAGGGGGAGCGTCCGGTCTTGAATACCACCATCATGCTGTTCCTGCTGCAGGACGGCATCACCAATGGCGCGATTTATGCGCTGCTCGGCCTGGCGCTGGTGCTGGTGTTCGCCGTCACCCGCGTCATCCTCATTCCCCAAGGCGAATTCGTCACCTATGGCGCGCTGACCTATGCCTCGCTGGCTGCGGGCCAGATGCCGGGCACGGCGAAACTCGCGCTCGCCCTCGGCATTGGCGCCTTCGCGTTCGACCTGTTCGCCGCGCGCAAGGCGCTGCACGGGCGCCTGGTGCTGCGCAGCGCCCTCACCAATATCGTGCTGCCGGCCATCGTACTGGCGCTGACTGTCTACTACGCCGCCCAGAAACCGCCTGTTGCGGTGTGCATCGCGCTGTCGCTGGTGATCGTGGCGATGATCGGCCTGTTTCTCTATCGCATCGCATTCCAGCCGCTGGCGCACACCTCGGTGCTGGTGCTGCTGATCGCCTCGGTGGGCGTCCACCTCGCGCTTCAGGGCTTGGGCCTTTTGTTCTTCGGCGCCGAAGGCCAGCGCGGACCTGCCGTGCTGTCGGGATCTTTCACCACCGGTGCGCTGCGCTTCACAGGCCAGAGCATCACGGTCTACGGCATCACCATCGCCTTCATCGTCGGGCTGTGGCTGTTCTTCGGGCTGACACTTTACGGCAAGGCGCTGCGCGCGACCGCCGTGAACCGGCTCGGTGCCCGGCTCGTCGGCATCCGCACCACGCTGTCCGGGCAGATCGCCTTCCTGCTGGCGTCCGTCATCGGCGCACTGTCGGGCATCATGATCGTACCGATCACGACGCTGTATTACGACTCGGGCTTCCTGATCGGCCTGAAGGGCTTTGTCGCCGCCATCATCGGCGGGCTTGTCAGCTATCCCCTCACCGCGGTCGCGGCGCTGGTCGTCGGCATCGTCGAGGCGTTCTCGTCCTTCTATGCCTCCAACTACAAGGAGGTGATCGTTTTCATGCTCTTGATTCCCGTGCTGCTGCTGCGCTCGCTCGCGGCGCCTGCGGTCGAGGAAGAAAAGGACTGACGCCAAGATGCAGAGCCGGCTCCCCATCCTCATCTTCGCAGCTGTCATGGCGGCGATCCCGTTTGTTCCGGGCATGCCCCCGTTCTGGATCGTGCTGCTGGACAATGTCGGCCTCACCGCCCTGGTCGCGATGGGCCTCGTGCTGCTGACCGGCGTCGGCGGCCTGACCTCGTTCGGACAGGCGGCCTTTGTCGGCTTCGGCGCCTACACCACCGCGGTGCTGTCGACGACCTACGGCATGTCGCCCTGGCTGACGCTGCCGCTGTCGCTGCTGGTCAGCGGATTGCTGGCGGTGCTGCTCGGCCTCGTCACGGTCCGTCTCTCCGGCCATTATCTGCCGCTCGGCACGCTCGCTTGGGGACTCGGCTTGTTCTATCTCTTCAGCAAGCTGGAGTTTTTGGGAAGAAACGACGGCATTTCGGCGATCCCGCCGCTGTCGATCGGCTCGTTCAAAATGCTCTCGCCCGGCTCGATCTACTACGCGATCTGGGTTGCCGTGATCCTCTCGGCGCTGCTCACGATGAACCTGCTGGACTCCCGCACCGGCCGCGCCATCCGCGCGCTCCGGCGTGGCCATGTCGCGGCCGAGGCGTTCGGCGTGCACACGCCGCGGGCCAAGATGCTGGTGTTCATCCATGCCGCCGTGCTCGCCGGTCTCTCCGGCTGGCTCTACGCCCATCTTCAACGCGCGGTGAATCCGACGCCGTTCGGCGCGCAGGCGGGCATCGAATATCTCTTCATCGCCGTGGTCGGCGGCGCCGGCTATGTCTGGGGCGGCGTCCTGGGCGCGGCGCTCGTCGTGGTCCTGAAGGAAGTGCTGCAGAGTTACTTGCCGCTGATCCTGCCCGGCTCCGGCCAGGTCGAGACCATCGTGTTCGGCATCATGCTGGTGGCGCTGCTCCAGCTCGCACCCGGCGGCGTCTGGCCCTGGCTGATGTCGTTCCTGCCCCAGCGTACCAGTGGCAAGAAGCCGGACACTTCGCTGAAACTGGAGCAGCGCACCCGCTCGCCCGGCCAATCCAGCGTCCTGCTCCAGGTCGAGAAGGCGCGGAAGCAATTCGGCGGCGTGGTCGCGGTGAACAACGTCTCCTTCGACATTCAGGCCCGCGAGATCGTCGCGCTGATCGGCCCCAACGGCGCCGGCAAGAGCACCACCTTCAACCTGATCACCGGCGTGCTGTCGGCCAGCTCGGGCTCGATCTCCGTGCTCGGCAACAAGGTGGACAGGGCGCCGCCGCAGGAGATCGTCAAGCTCGGCATCTCCCGCACCTTCCAGCACGTCAAGCTGGTGCCTGACATGACCGTGCTGGAAAACGTCGCAATCGGCGCCCATCTGCGCGGCCATTCAGGGCCGATCTCCTCGATGCTGCGGCTCGACCGCGTTGATGAGGCAAAGCTGCTCGCCGAAGCCGCCCGCCAGATCGAGCGCGTCGGACTTGGCGAGCAGATGCATCAGCTCGCAGGCTCGCTGTCGCTGGGGCAGCAACGGATCGTCGAGATCGCCCGTGCGTTGTGCGTCGATCCGATGCTGCTGCTGCTCGACGAGCCGGCCGCTGGCCTGCGCCACATGGAGAAGCAGCAGCTCGCGAGCCTGCTGCGGGAGCTGCGCGACGGCGGCATGAGCGTCTTGCTCGTCGAGCACGACATGGGCTTCGTCATGAACCTCGCCGACCGCATCGTGGTGCTCGATTTCGGTACCAAGATCGCGGAAGGAACGCCGGCCACGATCAAGACCAATCCCGAAGTGATCAAGGCCTATCTCGGAGTGGCGGCATGAGCGCGCTGTTGTCCGTCGCCGACGCCCACGTCGCCTATGGCAAGGTCGAGGCCGTGCGCTCGGTCTCGCTGGAAGTCGGCCAGAACCAGATCGTCACCATCGTCGGCGCCAACGGCGCCGGCAAGACCACGCTGCTCTCCGCCATCATGGGCATCTTGCCGCTGAAGGGGCGCGTTTCATTCGCAGGTCAGGATCTGTCGCGGCTCGACATCGAGGACCGCGTCGCCATGGGACTTGGCCTCGTTCCCGAGCACCGCGAATTGTTCGTGACCATGAATGTCGAGGACAATCTCGAGTTAGGGGCCTTCCGCATCGAGAGAAGCAAGGCGAAAGCCTCGATGGAGCGGGTCTACACGCTGTTTCCGCGGCTCAAGGAGCGGCGCAAGCAGCTCGCCGGCACGCTCTCCGGCGGCGAGCAGCAGATGCTCGCAATGGGCCGCGCACTGATGGGCGAGCCCAAGCTCCTGATGCTGGACGAGCCGAGCCTCGGCCTCGCCCCGATCATCGTCGCCGACATTTTCCGCATCGTCACCGAACTGCGCGCCGCCGGCGTCTCCGTGCTGCTGGTCGAGCAGAACGCGCAGGCCGCGCTCAAGATCGCGGATCAGGCCTATGTCATGGAGCTCGGCGAGTTCGTGCTCAGCGGCAAGGCCAGCGACATCGCAGCAAATGAGCGCGTCGCCGCCAGCTATCTCGGCTTCCAGCACGAAGGCGCGAGCGGGTTGTAAGTGCGCCGTCAACTCCTCTTCCCTTCTCCCCTTGCGGGAGAAGGTGGCGCGAAGCGCCGGATGAGGGGTATCCATCCAAACGGAAAGCGCTTCATTCGCGGAGAGAACCCCTCACCCGTCTCGTCGCTCCGCGACGAGCCACCCTCTCCCGCAAGGGGAGAGGGTACACCGCACAAGCCGCTCTAGCTTTCGTTGGCAGGTAAGCTCAACTCGCCCCCTTCTCCCCCTTCAGCGCCGCCACCTCTGCTTCCAGCTCCGCTATTTTCGCATCCCTTGCCGCCAGCGCCGCTGCCACATCGTTCGCTTCGAACTTCTGGGGGATGTGCTGCGGGCAGTTCGTGTCCCACGCTTCGATCTTGAACAGGATCACCTGCTCCGGCCGGGCGCGATAGCCTTTCGGCATCAGCGATGTCGTCAGCGCCTCGTCGTCCTCGACCACCCGCGCTTCGCCCCAGATCTTCACCCGGCGGCGATGGGCGTAGTCCATCACGAAGATGTAGGCCTTGGGATTTTCGGACAGGTTTCCCTGCGTGATATATTGCCGATTGCCGGCGTAGTCCGCGAACGCGAGCGTCTGCTTGTCCAGCACCTTCAAGAAGCCCTTCGGGCCGCCGCGATGCTGGATGTAGGGCTGACCGTCGGCCGAGGCAGTCGCGAGATAAAAGCTGTTGGCGTCGGCCAGAAACGCCGCGAGGTTCTCATCGACCTCGGTGCGCCAGCCGCGCTGCTCGGCATGGGCATAGCCTTCGCGTGATCCCTTTCGGGTCTGGATCGACTTCACCGCCGGCGTGAATGCCACGTCGCTGGCGTAGGTCTGAGTTGCCGTCATCGGACGATCTCCTGAAATCCCGGCGCATCCCTGCGTCTTCGCAATCTAAAATGGACCTTTCGCCGCCTAAAACAATCGGCCGGCTTGACACTTCATCATTGCGTTATATGCAATAATGCCATGGATCGCCTCGAAGCCATGCATGTTTTCGTCACCGTCGCCGATTTGCGCGGCTTCGCGCCGGCGGCACGAAAACTGCGGCTGTCGCCCTCCGCGGTGACGCGGCTGATCGCGGCACTGGAGGAGCATCTCGGCGCGCGGCTGTTGCAGCGGACCACCCGTCAAGTGACCCTGACCGACGTCGGCACGCGCTATCTGGAGCGTGCGCGTCGCATCCTCGCCGATGTCGAGGAGGCCGACGGCTCGGCACGGGAGGAGCGCAACCGGCCGAGCGGGCGGCTGGTGGTGTCGGCGCCGGTCGGCTTCGGTCGGCTCCATGTCGGGTCTGTCATGACCGCCTACCTCAAACGCTATCCCGAGGTCGCCTGCGAATTGCGTCTGTCGGACAACCTCGTCAATCTCGTGGAAGACGCCGTCGACGTCGCGGTGCGGATCGGCCATCTCGCCGACTCCTCGCTCGTCGCGCGCCAGGTCGGCGAGATGCGGCGGATCGTGGTGGCGACGCCGGGCTATCTGAAGCGCCATGGCGAGCCGAAGACGCCGGAGGCACTGCTTACGCATGAGACCATCGCCTTCGGTCCATCCGCGAACTGGCGCTTCGTTCAGGACGGCCGCGACATCGAGGTGGCGCCGAATCCCCGCTTCGCCAGCAACAGCGCCGACGCCGCCCTGCAATATGCCGAGGCCGGCGGCGGCGTGACCCGGGTGCTGGCCTATCAGGCCGCCGAAGGCTTGCGGCGCGGGCGGCTCAGAATCGTGTTGGCGAAATACGAGCAGCCGGCGCTGCCGATCCACATCGTCTACCCGACCTCGCGCCTGCTCTCCGCCAAGGTGCGCGCCTTCGTCGATCTCGTGGTGGAGACCGCGGAGTGGAAATTCGGGTAACGCCCTCACCCCTTCTTCGGCACGACGCGAAAGGTGCCGCTGGCACGCGCGATCACGGCGCCGTCGGCCTTGGCGAGGCACTGCGCGAAACAGATCGTGCTCCCGGTCTTGATCGCCTCACCCTCGACCGCGAGCCATTGGCCGATCTCACCGGCGCCGACATAGTCGACCGACAGCGAGATCGTGACCAACGAGGTGGTCCAGCCCGTCGCCTGCGCGCAGCTATAGCCCATGGCGGCATCGGCCAGCGCCGCGATCAGGCCGCCATGGATCAGCCCGCGCGCGTTGGTGTGCGGTGTTGCCAGCCGCAATCCCACGGTGACGCCGTTGTCGGTCTTCCTGGAGTAAAGCGGCTCCCAGGGATCGGTGAGCGGGGCTTTGCGAAAGTGCGGCTCGAAGCCGGCCGGAATGTCGGTGCTGGTCATGTCTGTCTCGCGTTGGTGGCTGCCGCCATTAGAAGCGGCGGACGTGACGGATGCACCACCTACAAAGTTTTAAACGCCATTTGCGCGGATGTTTGAAAGGAGTGGCGCCGACGCGAGCACTCGTAGCAACCATTAAAGGCTAGGCGGCCGAGCACATGGTCCGGGCTCCGCCGCTCCAGAATGACATTGTCGATGCCGTAACCGTGCAGCAGTTGCCCAAGCAACAATCCCGCCGGCCCTGCCCCGATGATTGCGACTTTTGTCCGCAATACTTGCTCCTCCCGATCCTGTAGGCTTTCGGTTGGGCAAAAAGGGAGTGCGCGGCGGCACGCCGCGCCAGTTCCGGCTTGAACGCGCCGGCCAATTAGATAACATGTTAATTAACGAGACCGGGCCATCGAAGCCCGCCGTCAAAAGAGGGAGAGACGCGTGATGAGGAAAGCCTGTCTGGCGTTGCTGCTGGCAGCAAGCGTGAGCCCTGCGCTCGCGCAGGACAAGACCTTCGATTTGAAGATCTCGCACTGGGTGCCGGCCTCGCATCCGCTGCAGAAATCGCTCGAGGACTGGGCCGCCGCGGTCGAGAAGGATTCCGGCGGCACCATCAAGGGCAAGGTGTTTCCGGCCCAGCAGATGGGCAAGGCCTTCGACCATTACGACATGGCGCGCGACGGCATCGCCGACGTCACCTATGTCAATCCCGGCTACCAGCCCGGGCGCTTCCCGATCATCGGCGCCGGCGAATTGCCGTTCCTGATCTCGGATGCCAAGGGCGGCTCGATGGGGCTCGACGCCTGGTACCGCAAATACGCCGCAAAGGAGATGAAGGACGTTAAATACTGCCTCGCCTTCGTCCACTCGCCCTCCTCGTTCCATTCCAAGACCAAGAAGATCGTGATGCCGGAGGATGTGAAGGGCCTGAAGATCCGCCCCGCCCACGCCACCATGGCGAATTTCGTCACCTCGCTCGGCGGCACCAATGTGCAGTCCTCCGCGCCTGAAGTGCGCGACATCATCGAGCGCGGCGTCGCCGACGGCGTCACCTTCCCTTGGGGCTCCCTCGTGCTGTTCGGCATCGACAAGGTGACAAAGTACGACATGGAGGCGCCGCTCTACACCACGACCTTCGTGTTCGTCATGAACAAGGACAAGTACAATGCGATGTCCGACAAGCAGAAGGCCGCAATCGACAAGAATTGCACGGTCGAGATGGCCGGTGTGGTCGGCGAGCACTGGGGCAAGTTCGAGGATGCCGGCATCGACAAGGTCAAGGCGGAGTCCAGCCACGAGGTCTACAAGCTGACGCCCGAGCAGACCGCCGCCTGGAAGAAAGCCGCCGAGCCGCTGGTGAAAACCTGGAGCGACGGCGCGAAGAAGGCCGGCGCGGATCCGGACGCGGCGCTTAGCGAGCTGAAGGCATCGCTGAAGAAGTACAACGCGCTGGCGGAGTGACGCGATGACGGGCTCTTCTTCCCCCTCTCCCCGTTCTTACGGGGAGAGGGTTGGGGTGAGGGGCCGGTTCCGCAAAAATAGTGACAAACGGACTCGCGGAGAGCCCCCCTCACCCGCCTCGCATCTTGCAATGCGACGCGGCCTCTCCCCGCGCGCGGGGAGAGGCGAAGGACCACCGCCGGAGTCGACAACGAGAATGACAATGCGCAGGACACTCCCATGAAGCGCAGCTGGATGGATCGCGTTATCGATTCGATCGAATGGATCGCCGCGGCTTTCGTCGGCATCGTCGCGCTCGACATCTTTCTGTCGGTGCTGCTGCGTAACACGCTGAATTATGCGATCCCCGATAGTTTCGACATCGGCCGCATGCTGCTCGGCATCCTCATCTTCTGGGGCATCGCCGCGACCTCCTATCGCGGCACCCACATCACGGTCGACCTGGTCTGGGGCAATGTCGGGCCGCGCTACCAGCGCTGGATCGACGTGTTCGCGACGCTGGTGCTGCTGTTCGTCGTGACGGTGCAGACCTGGACGCTGTTCGACAAAGTCCGCGGCACCTACAACGACAACGTCCAGACCTTCGACATGCACATGCCGACCTGGCCGTTCTTCGCGATCGCCTGGATCGGCGACGTCTCGGCCGTGCTGCTGATCGCGATCCGCACCTACCGGTTGATCTTCCATCCCGAAGAAATGCACGACCCCAAGCTGAAGGCGACGGAGTAATCATGAGCACCGATGCCGTCGCCGTTATCGGCTTTGTTTCCCTGTTCGCCCTGATGCTACTGCGCGTGCCCGTCGGCATGGCCATGGGCCTTGTCGGCGTTTCCGGCTTCTCCTATCTCGTCGGCGCCACGCCGGCGCTGAAGCTGGTCGGCCAGACCTCGATGCGCACGGTGACCGACTACACCTTCGGCGTCATTCCGATGTTCTTGCTGATGGGCTCCTTCGTCAGCAATTCCGGCATGAGCCGCGAGCTGTTCCGCGCCGCCAACGGCTTTGTCGGCCATTTGCGCGGCGGGCTCGGCATCGCCACCGTCGGCGCCTGCGGCGGCTTTGCCGCGATCTGCGGCTCCTCGGTCGCGACCGCAGCGACCTTCTCCGCGGTCGCGTACCCCGAGATGCGCCGCTTCGGCTATCCGCAATCGTTTGCCACCGGCGTGATCGCGGCCGGCGGCACGCTGGGCGCGATGCTGCCGCCTTCCACCGTGCTCGCCGTCTACGGCATCATCACCGAGCAGGACATTGGCAAGCTGTTCATCGCCGGCATCATCCCGGGCATCCTGGCGATGACCATGTACATGATCACGATCTTCCTGATCGGCTATTTCCGGCCGGACTTTCTGCCCAAGGGCAAGGTGCTGCCGTGGCGCGAGCGCTTCGCCGGCCTGAAGGACATCTGGGCGCCGGTGCTGCTGTTCGTGTTCGTGATCGGCGGCCTTTACGGCCTGCCCTATTTGCCGCGCTTCACGCCGACGGAAGCCGGCGGCGTCGGCGCGGCCGGGGCCTTCATCATCGGCGTGGCGACCGGCCGGCTCGACCGCGAGAAGATTCTGGCCTCGCTGCTGCAGGCGACGCGCACGGCGGCCGCCGTGTTCACCGTGCTGATCGGCGCCTTGATCTTCGGCTATTTCCTCACGGTGACGCAGACGCCGCAGAAGGTGACCGAATTCCTCACCGGTCTTGGGCTGGGCCCCTACGGCGTGCTGGCGCTGATCATGGTGATGTATCTCGTGCTCGGCTGCCTGATGGACGCCATGGCGATGATCATCCTCACCGTGCCGATCATATTCCCCGTGATCATGCATCTCGGTTTCGACCCGATCTGGTTCGGCGTCATCATCGTCATGACGGTCGAGCTCGGCCTGATCCATCCGCCGGTGGGCATGAACGTCTTTGTCATCAAGAGCGTGGTGAAGGATGTCTCCTTCTCCACCATCTTCAGGGGCGTGATCCCGTTCGTGGCGACAGACCTCGTGCGCCTGGTGATCCTGATCGCCTTCCCGTTGCTGGCCACATGGCTGCCGACGCGGATGATGGCGCATTGAGGGGTGAAGCGATGACCATGCCGGCACTGGAAACCAAATACGTCTTTACCGTCACCGCACGCATCGGCGACGTCGTCACCGCCGGCGAGACCGGCATCGGCATTCGCCGCATCATCCCGATCATCGGCGGCGAGGTGACGGGCGCGATCACCGGCAAGGTGCTGCCGTTCGGTGCCGACTTCCAGACCATCCGCCCGAATGAGCTGATTGATCTCGAGGCCAAATACGCCTTCGAGACCGATGACGGCGCCATTGTCTATGTCGAGAACAAGGGCATGCGCTTCGGCCCGGTCGAGCTGTTGCAAAAGCTCAAACGCGGCGAGCCGGTCGACCCGAAGCAGATCTATTTCCGCACCGTGCCAAAGTTCGAGACCGGGCATGAGAAATACCGCTGGCTGATGGAGCACATTTTTGTCGGGTCAGCAGCGCGGCATGCGGACCGGGTGGTGATCGATGTGCACCAGGTGATGTGAGTTCATTGACGAGCGCCGACAAAATGTGTATAAATACACATCATGGATAGCCGAGAAATTATCTCGGTGCTTCAAAGAGATGGCTGGGTCCAAGTGGCTCAGAAGGGCAGCCACGTCCAGTTCAAGCACCCGGCGAAGCAGGGCCGCGTCACGGTCCCTCATCCGAAGCGGGACGTCCCTCTCGGAACGCTGAAGAGTATTGAAAAGCAATCCGGCCTGAAGCTGAGGTAAGCGCCATGCGTCATTACATTGGTCTTATCCATAAGGACGCCGACAGCGATTTCGGCGTGTCGTTTCCCGATCTGCCGGGCCTCATCACCGCAGGGACTACGCTCGACGAAGCGCGTGACATGGCTGAGGAAGCGCTGGCGTTTCACCTCGAAGGGATGGCGGAGGACGGCGAACCGATCCCGGAGCCTTCCTCACTCGAAGATATCATGTCCAAGCCCGAGAGCCGCTCGGGCGTCGCCATTCTGGTCTCGATGAAGGACGATCTGCCGAAGGTCGTGCGCGTCAATGTCACCTTGCCGGGTGATGTCCTGGAGCAAATTGACAAATACGCCGAGGCCCACGGCTACACACGATCCGGCCTGCTTGCTCAGGCCGCGAAGAAGCTGATGACCGACGCAGCCTGAGGCGCTCCACGTATTGCGCCGAATGCGGCGCCCAATGCGCTGACGTTTTCCCGTTTCGAAGGAGGCTTCGAAGCGCAACGGCGGACCTCCCTTGTTGACTCCCCCTCAATTCGTTATACAACATAACTATTCTGACAAGGACGCAAATGACACAGGGAAACGCCGAGACCGCCGACGCGGGCGCCTCCGGGCTTTTGAGGATCGAGCGGGCGGACCGGGTTTTGACCGTCGGCCTGAATCGGCCGGCCAAGCGCAATGCGCTCAATGACGGCATCATCCTGGAGATCGGCGAGTGTTTTGCGTCCCTGCCCGAGGATATCGGCGCGGTCGTCATCCACGGCATCGGCGACCATTTTTCCAGCGGTCTCGATCTCTCCGAACTGACCGACCATGACGCCACCGGCGGCCTTCTCCATTCCCAGATGTGGCACCGGGTGTTCGACCGCATCCAGTACAGCCGCGTGCCCGTGATCGCCGCGCTGAGGGGCGCCGTGATCGGCGGCGGGCTGGAGCTCGCCTGTGCGGCGCATATCCGCGTCGCCGAACCCTCGACCTATTTCGCGCTGCCGGAGGGGCAACGCGGCATCTTCGTCGGTGGCGGCGGTTCGGTGCGCCTGCCGCGGCTGATCGGCGTCGCCAGGATGATGGACATGATGCTGACCGGCCGCGTCTATTCCGCGACCGAAGGCACCTCCTACGGCTTTGCGCAATATGTCACGGAAGCCGGCAACGGGCTCGGCAAGGCGATGGAGCTTGCGACCAAGGTCGCCTCCAACGCGCCGCTGACCAACTTCGCCGTGCTCCAGGCCCTGCCGATGATCGCGGAGGCCAATCCGCAGACTGGCCTGTTGATGGAATCGCTGATGGCGACGGTGGCGCAGAGCGACAAAGAGGCAAAGCGCAGGATCCGCGAGTTCCTCGAACACAAGACCGCAAAGGTGAAGCCGAAATCATGAGCGCGCAGCCGTCCTCTTCCAGCATGGAGCGCGGCGCGAGCACTTCCCCGCTGCGGCCCATTTCGTTCGGCGATCCCGTCGTCAACATCGAGCGGCGCGACGACGGCACGATTTATCTGCGGCCAAAACAGCCGCTCGGCGATTATCCGGCCCGCATCACCGACCGCCTGCATCACTGGGCGAGCGCGACGCCGGATCGCGTCTTCATGGCCGAGCGCGAAGGTGGCCGCGGCTGGCGCAAGATCAGCTACGCCGAGCTGCTCGCCGCGAGCCGGCACATCGCCTCAGGACTCATTGCGCGCGGGTTGTCGGCGGAACGGCCGGTCGTCATCCTCTCCGGCAATTCGATCGACCATGCATTGCTGGCGTTCGGAGCGTTCCATGCCGGCATTCCGTTCTGCCCGGTGTCGCCGGCCTATTCGCTGGTGTCGAAGGATTACGGCAAGCTTTCCTACCTGATGAAGCTGCTGACGCCCGGCCTCGTCTTTGCCGAGGACGCCGAAAAGTTCGCCGACGCGCTCGCGGCCAACGTCTCGCTCGGCACCGAGATCGCCGCGTCCTACGGTCGCGTGCCGGGCCGCGACGTCACCTCGCTCGCCGACCTCATGGCAACCCCGATCCGCGCCGATCTGGACGAGGTCCACGGCAAGATCGGTCCCGACACCATCGCGAAGTTCCTGCTGACCTCGGGCTCGACCGGCAACCCCAAGGCGGTCATCAACACCCAGCGCATGATCTGCGCCAACCAGGTGATGCTGCGCGAGACGCTCGCCTTCCTCAAGGACGAGCCGCCCGTCATCATCGACTGGCTGCCCTGGAATCACACTTTTGGCGGCAACCACAATATCGGGCTGACGCTCTACAATGGCGGCTCGATGTATCTCGATGCCGGCAAGCCGGTGCCTGGAGGCATCGAGGAAACCGTGCGCAATCTCCAGGAGATATCGCCGACGGTCTATTTCAACGTCCCCAAGGGCTACGAGTCGCTGCTGCCTTATCTGCGCGACGACCAGGGCCTGCGCGCAAAATTCTTCGACCGGCTGCACGCGATGTTCTTCTCGGGCGCGGCGCTGTCACCGTTCGTCTGGAACAGCCTCGACGAGCTCGCGGTGAAGGAAAAAGGCTACCGCGTACCGATGCTGACCGGCCTTGGTGCAACCGAGACCGCGCCGTTCTTCATGTCGGTCAACCCGCGCACCAGCCGCTCCGGCCATGTCGGGCTTCCCGTATCCGGCAACGACGCCAAGCTGGTGCCGAACAACGGCAAGATGGAAGTTCGTTGCAAGGGGCCGAACGTGATGCCCGGCTACTGGCGCCAGCCCGACATCACCGCAAGTTCGTTCGACGAAGAAGGCTTCTACAAGCTCGGCGATGCACTCAAGCCTGTCGATCCCGAGGATTTCAATGCCGGCTTCGATTTCGACGGCCGCATCGGTGAGGATTTCAAGCTCGGCAGCGGCACCTGGGTCAGCGTCGGCCCGTTGCGCGCGCGCTTCGTTGCGGCCTGCGCACCGCTGGTGCGCGACGTCGTCATCGCCGGCATCAACCGTGACGAGGTCTCCGCGCTCGTCGTGCTCGATCTCGACGGCTGCCGGCTGATCAACCCGACGCTGCCGACCGACGATCTCGTCGTCGCGACCCGCGACCGGCTGGTGCGCGAGGCATTTCGCGAACGGCTGACCCGCTTTCTCGGCGCGGCCACCGGCTCCTCGACGCGGATCACGCGCGCGATCCTCATGGACACGCCGCTCTCGATCGACAAGGGCGAGGTCACCGACAAGGGCTCGATCAACCAGCGCGCGGTGCTCGAGCATCGCAGCCTGCTGATCGAGGAGCTCTACGCTGCCAATCCATCGGACCGTGTGATATCGGTCGGCTAAGAAAACATCGCCACAGGGAGAACGCCATGTTGTTGAAGGACCAGGCTGTCATCGTCACCGGCGGCGCATCGGGACTGGGCGCGGCGACCGCGCGTAAGCTGGCGGCGCAGGGCGCCCGGGTCGCGGTGTGCGATCTCAATGCCAAGCTCGCCGAAACTGTCGCCGCCGAGATCAAGGGCGTCGCGGTGACCTGCGACGTCTCCGATGCCGCCTCCGCCGAAGCTGCGATCGCGCAGGCGACCAAGGCCCATGGACCCGCGCGCGTGCTGGTCAATTGCGCCGGCATCGGCGTTGCCAAGCGCGTCGTCGGCCGCGACGGCCCGATGGCGCTCGCCGATTTCGACAAGGTGATCAAGGTCAATTTGATCGGCACCTTCAACATGCTCCGCCTTGCCGCGAACGAGATGTCCAAGCTCGAGCCGCAGGCCACCGGCGAGCGCGGCGTCATCATCAACACGGCGTCCGTTGCCGCCTATGACGGCCAGATCGGGCAATCGGCCTATTCGGCCTCCAAGGGCGGCATCGTCGGCATGACGCTGCCGATCGCGCGCGAGCTGGCGCAGTTCGGCGTCCGCGTGCTGACGATCGCGCCCGGCCTGTTCCTCACGCCGCTGCTCGCCAACCTGCCGCAGGAAGCCCAGGACTCGCTCGCCGCCGCGATCCCGTTCCCGCGCCGGCTCGGCCACGCCGACGAGTTCGCGGCGCTCGCCCTGCACATGGTCGAGAATTCCTACCTCAACGGCGAAGTGGTGCGCCTCGACGGCTCGCTGCGCATGGCGCCGAAATAGGGCGCGGCATATGTTCGTGAACCGGCGCGACGTCCAGATCCAGTGGGGTGACTGCGACCCCGCCAACATCGTCTATTACCCGCGCTATTTCGCGATGTTCGACGATTCGACGTCGACCCTGTTCGAAGTCGCCGGCTTCTCCAAGCAGGACCTGGTCAAGAAATACGGCCTGGTGGGCATTCCCATGGTCGACACGCGCGCCAAGTTCTACATCCCCTCGACTTACGGCGACTGGATCACCATCGAAACGAAGGTCGAGAGCATCAAGCGCTCGAGCTTCGAGGTGAAGCACAACGTCTACAAGGGCGAGGCGCTGGCGATCGAGGGTTTCGAGACCCGCGTCCTGGTCGGCCGCGACCCCGTTAACCCCGACAAACTGAAATCGGCACCGTTTCCTGCGGAAATGGTAGCCAAATTCACGGGGAGCGAGGCCCGGAGCTAAATCGCCACATCACCAAAAGAGGGGGCTGAATTACCCCCCGATTTCTGCTTTCAAAGAAACACATAAAGGGAGGAATAGATGAAACGCTTTTACCTGACCGCCGCCGTCACCGCGGCCGCGCTTGCGCTGCCAGCCGCGCCCGCGCTGGCCCAGACCGCCGAGGTCACCATCGGCATCACCACCACCACGACCGGCCCGGGCGCAGCGCTGGGCATTCCCGAGCGCAATGCGCTTGAGTTCGTGCCAAAGGAGATCGGCGGCGTGCCGCTGAAGGTGATCGTGCTCGACGACGGCGGCGATCCCACCACCGCGACCACCAACGCCCGCCGCTTCGTGACCGAATCCAAGGCCGACATCATCATGGGCTCGGCGCTGACGCCGCCGACCATCGCGGTGTCGAACGTCGCCAACGAAGCCGGCATTCCGCATTTCGGCCTGGCGCCGTTCCCGATCACGCCGGAGCGCATGAAGTGGTCGGTGGCGATGCCGCAGCCGATCCCGATCGTGGGCAAGGTGCTGTACGACCACATGAAGGCCAAGGGCGTGAAGACCGTCGGCTATATCGGCTATTCCGACTCCTATGGCGACCTCTGGTTCAACGATTTGAAGGCGCAGGCCGTGCCGATGGGCATAACCATCGCCGACGAGGAGCGCTTCGCTCGCCCTGACACGTCGGTGACCGGACAGGTGCTGAAGCTCGTGGCTGCGAATCCCGACGCCATTCTGGTCGGCGCTTCCGGCACCGCGGCCGCGCTGCCGCAGACCGAGCTGCGCGAGCGTGGCTATCAGGGCCTGATCTACCAGACCCATGGTGCCGCCAGCATGGACTTCATCCGCATCGCCGGCAAAGCAGCGGAAGGCGTGCTGATGGCCTCTGGTCCCGTCATGGATCCCGAGGACCAGCCGGACGAAGCCGCCACCAAGAAGCCGGGCCTCGCGCTCAACTCGGCCTATGAAGCCAAGTACGGCCCGAACAGCCGTAGCCAGTTCGCCGGTCACTCTTA
Organism: Bradyrhizobium sp. Kon69; assembly: GCF_055807515.1. NCBI lineage: Bacteria > Pseudomonadati > Pseudomonadota > Alphaproteobacteria > Hyphomicrobiales > Nitrobacteraceae > Bradyrhizobium > Bradyrhizobium sp. Kon69. Next base: position 41,664 of record NZ_JBVVOS010000027.1, read on the forward strand.
CGATGCGTTCGAGATTCTCAAGCGCATCATCCCGGCTGCATTGAAGACGGCCAAGCCCGGCACGCCGGAATTCCGCGAAGCGATCCGCCAGGCGCTGCTGTCGGAGAAGGAGCTTGCGGCGAGCCAGGGTGTCTACAATTTCACCGAGAAGGACCGCTACGGCCTCGACGAGCGCTCGCGCATCCTGCTCACGGTGAAGAACGGCAAGTACTCGCTGGTGAAGTAGACGCGGCGGCAGGATTGAGACGACGAGAGCCGGCCCGATGGGCCGGCTCTTTTGTTTTCGCTTCAAGACGGCTTGATGAGCACTACGCTGCCTGCCGCAGCGGGGTCCAGGCGAACTCCGGATAGTAAATGTCCATCATCCGGTCGACATAAGCGGTGAGGTTCGGAAATCCTTCGGCGCGACGGCGCAGGGCGGATTCGAAGAATGGCGTCAGGATCCCGGCGAGTGCACCGAAGGCGGTGGCATCGACGCCGCAGGGCTTGTTGCCCATCAGATAGGACTTGTCGCCGAGCTGCACCGAGAGCGCAAACAGCGAGCGCACGGCGAGATCGACGTCGTCATCGGGCGCGTGCCGTCCGAGCCCGGAAAGCAAATAGTTCTCGGCGACACGGAATTGCGCGTCCTCGCGCAACTTCTCGCGATTGTGCTCCGGCGCGCCGTCGAAGAAATGCGCAGGCCCCTTGGCGAAGTTGACCGGATCGACCCAGCGCGCCCCGACCAGCGCAAAATAAACGTGATGCTCGATCATGCGCTCGAATGCCCAAGCCTGTGCGCGCTCGGCAAGCGACAGCCCGGCGTCGAAATCGAAGCCGTAGCGGCGCTCGATATGGGCGCGGATGAAGGTGGAATCGGCCACCGCCTCGCCGCCATCGTCGATGAAAGGCAGCTGCCCCTTGGGAGAGGCGGGTGGCATCGCCCGCTCCTTCCGGTAGGGCAATCCCGCCATCTTGAGCTGCACCTCCGTCTTGGTGACGAAGGGGCTGATCTCCGGCAGGCCGAAGCCGGTGCCAAAGCCGTAAAGCGTGATCATGAAGGCTCTCCTGAAACCACCGAAAGAGTTGAGGGAACTTAACCGCGGGCTGCTGCCACCATGGTGGCAGCAGCAGTGATATCTTCTGCGAAACGGGCCCCTCGCCAGGCGCGGGCCATGACATGACGGACCAGCGCGTCCGCGGCCTGGACCAGGAAGCGAGCCACCATTGTCGCGAGCGCAAGGCGGAGGTCGACGACCATGAGATCAAGGGATACGAGGCGGCCGAACACCCATGCGTACCAAGCTCGGACCTGCAATGGCGGGAGTCGCAAAGACTGGACCTTTAGAGGCTGGGTCCGCCACAGCGCAGCGGCCGGGCCAAAATGAGTTGGGATGATCATGGACAAATCCTCTTCAGTCGACGTGTTGTCCCGGTATAGAACTCCCCTGCTGCCAACATCCTGTCAGCAGCCGCGCGCCACCATCTGAAAAACCACCGACAAGAGACCCGTCATGAGACGCGCCGACCGGCTGTTTCAAATCATCCAGGTGCTGAGGCGCACGCGTAAGCCGTTGACGGCGGACGCGATCGCGGCCGAGCTCGAGACCTCGAAGCGCACGATCTATCGCGACATCGCCACGCTGATCGGCCAGCGCGTGCCGATCCGCGGTGAAGCCGGCATGGGCTACATCCTGGAAAAGGGTTTTGACCTGCCGCCTTTGATGCTGACACCCGACGAGATCGAGGCGGCGGTGCTGGGCGCGCAATGGGTCGCCGGCCATGCCGATCCCGCGCTGGCGCGCGCGGCTGAAGATCTGATGGCCAAGATCGCCGACACCGTCCCCGAGCGCCTGCGTCCCTTCGTGCTGGAGCCGGCAAGCCGGGCCCGGCCGAGCTGGAACAGGGAGCCGGACCGCCTGGACATGGCACGCACGCGCACCCAGATCCACGAAGGCAAGAAGATCATGCTGCGCTATCGCGACGAGCAGGGCCGCGCCAGCGAGCGCATGATCTGGCCGATTTCGATCGGCTATCTCGAAGCCGTGCGCCTGCTCGCAGCCTGGTGCGAGCTGCGCGGCGACTTCCGCAGCTTCCGCACCGACCGCGTGGTGGATGCGAGCTATCCCGACGAGAGATATCCGGAAAGGCGCGACGTGCTGCGCGCGAAATGGCGGCAGAGCCTGGTCTGGGGCCCGCCCAAGGATACGTGAAGGATACGTGACGATGGACGAGAACGCCCCCATCGACCTGTCGAGCTGCTGCCAGAGTTGCGGCGCCTGCTGCGGCTATTCGGCGAACTGGCCGCGCTTCTCGATCGAGAGCGACGAGGAGCTCGCCGCGATTCCCGAAGCGCTCGTCAACGACCGTCAATGCGGCATGCGCTGCGAAGGCGATCGCTGTTCGGCGTTGCAGGGAGAGATCGGACAAGCGACCGCGTGCGGCATCTACGCAGTGCGACCGGAGGTGTGCCGCACATGCATGCCGGGCGATGCCGAATGCGCGATGGCGCGACGGAAATTCGGGCTGCCAATTATCGCGAGCGTTTAGGCCGGGACGGCTTCGCTAATCTCGTCGTCGATCTCGTCGTCCAGCGGCGCGAGCACCGAGAGTGGCTTGGTCGACAGCGTGATCGGTTTGCGCCCACCGGACAGCGACGGCGAGGATTTCGCCGCGCCTTCGCGCGCAAGCGCGTAGAGCGTCGAACCGACACGGCCGCCGTTCTCGATCAGGTCGCGCTCGTTGCAGCTGCCGGCGATCGCGACCGCCAGCGAATGCAGATGGCTGCGGCGATAGCAGAACAGCGCCAGCCTGGCGCGCGCGTCAGGGGAAACACTTTCAACCAGCCTCGGCAGGCCACTCTCGCTGGCGCGGTACATCTCGCCAAGGAGTTCGTCGCGGACCGGGCACGAATCGCCTTCAAAGGTATCGCGGCTTGAAAACATTGCAGTTCTCCCTCGTCTGGGAAGATGCAGTGCAATTCTCTAATAAAAGGTTAACCACGCTGCCCGGTAGTCACCCGGGGTCCTTGCGCCCTCGCCGCGAATCAATGGGCTGGAAAGGGTTTTCTCTGTGGCCATCCTTCGAGACGCCCGCCTTGCGGGCCCTCAGGATGAGGTCTGCTTCTGCTGAAAGATTCTCAGCCCTCGTGGTGAGGAGGCGCGAAGCGCCGTCTCGAACCATGCAGGCCCGACAGCCACTCCAGACGGCCGCCAGCCCTCAGTTCGCCGCCATGAAGATGGAGAGGCCGAAGCCGGTCACATGGTGCAGGGCCTGGTCGACACCGATCAGGGTCCAGAACCAGGGATGCGCAAGATCGACACCGAAATTGGCCGAGACGAGGCCCTTGGCGCGGTCGATCGTGATGTGGATCACGAAGTCGATCAGCGCTACAAACCAGAATTTCGGCGCCACGATCAGGATCAGCGGCAGCGCAACCGCAAGGTGAACCAGGCAGTGCACCAGGAGCGGCAGGGCCCAGCCGTGCTTCTGGTCCTTGCCATGCGCCATCCAGGCGGTCTGGAGGACGAAATCGGCGATGACGTGCTTGAACGTCAGCAGCAACATCCAACCAATGAGGGCTTCGACCGGAACCGCCGATGACAGGGGTGGAAACGACAAGGCGCCCTCGTTGACGTGACAAGAAGAATTGGAGCGTTCAGCGCAATCTCTTCCTGGACCGGTCAAATCGCCGGGACTTGCGATTTATGACACCTCCCGCGGCGGAATGCAGCCGGGGGGAACCGGAAAATCGCCAACTGTGGCTAACTGGTGATAGGATGACCAATCGCCGCGGCCGGGTTGAGTAAGGTTACCTTCGGCTCGGAATTTGCTTTCCGCGGCCTGCGCGCTATCATTGCCGGCAGAGAATATCGTTCTTTTTTCAGACGTTTACGAATTACAGGGCGACCGCAGCGATCGCATCCGCGAGCCGCCCGCCACCGGAAGCATAAGGCCAGAGTGCTGCCATGAGTACTGAGGGCCCGACCTCATCGCCGATCGAGCCACCACCCCGGCGACCCAAGGTGATCAAGACCAATCAGCAGCAGGTCTTCCTCTACGTCGTGCTGACCCTGCTGTTGTCGCTTGCCACTGTCTGGGGCGGCCGCATGCTTGTGCACAATTCGGAGACGCTGACCTTTGCGGTCGGTGCCGCCAACAGCGACGAGGCGCTGTTCGCAGCCAAGCTCGCTAGCGTCCTGAAGAACAACGCCTCGCGCTTCCGGATCAAGATCGTCAACAACGCCGACAACGTCAAGGCGATCGCCCAGTTCGATCGCAAGCAGGCCGACCTCGCGGTGCTGCGCACCGACGCCAAGGTGCCGCTGCGGGCGCGCACGCTCGCGATCCTCGAGCACGATCTCGTGCTGCTGCTCGGGCCGGGAAACAAGAAGATCAAGTCGCTCGCCGAGCTGAAGAAGAAGAAGGTCGCCGTCCTCGCCGACAACGACTCATCGCTCGCCTTCGTCCGCGGCATCCTCGACATTCCCGACGGCGCGGACGCGGCGAAGATCCAGATGGCGCCGCCGGGCGCAACGCTCGACAAGCTGTTCGCGCCGGCAAGCGGCTTTGGCGCGGTCGTCGCCATCGTCCACGCCTCGAGGGCGGTGCGGGACAAGGCGTATGAGCAGGTCGCCAGGCGCGGCGGCTTCACGCTGAACGCGATCGACGAGGCGAAAGCGCTGGCGCGCAGGATCCCCGGCATTTCCAGCGAGACGCTGACGGCGGGCACGCTGTCTGCATCGCCGGAAATTCCCGACGACGATCTCGACACGATCGGGCTCGAATGGTTGCTGGTCGCCCAATCCAGGATGTCGCCGTCGGCGGCCGGGGAGCTCGCGCGCACCGTCTACGAGAACAAGTCCGCGCTCGGGCTCGACGGCGGCTTTGCCAGCAGAATAGAGCCCGCCTCCGTCGAGAAGGACGCCTTCGTGATCGCGCATCAAGGGGCGGCCGACTACATCAACGACGACACCAAGTCGTTCATGGATAAGTACAGCGACCTGATGTATCTGGGCGCTGCCGCGCTCAGCGTCATCGGCTCGATCTTCGCCGCGATCTACGCCAAGATCACCCGGATCGCGCCGGAGAAGGCCAGCGAGCTTTCCACCGCCATCCTCGACATCGGCGAGCGGATCGAACACGCGCATTCGCTCGACCAGCTCGAATGTCTCCAGGACGAGCTGGAAGGCATCTTGCGCGGCGCGGTCATCGGCTTGCGAGACGGCACGATCAGTACCGACGGGCTCGACACCTTCAAGCTCGGCTACGAATTCGTCCGCGACGAGATCGGCATGCGCCGCGACTACCTCAAGCGCCATGCGGGCGAGGGCGAGAAGGCCGCTCAGGATGCTGCCCCTCCCCACCACGACGAGAGCAATGTCGTGGTGGTGAAGACAGCTCAGAGTGCCTGACCTATCGATTTGAGGATCTGCGACGACGCCTTGCCGGCACGTCCGCGAACGACCGGGGACCCTAGTGCGGGAACCGTCCCCGTCTACAACCGTTTGTTCTCGGATCAACCGGAGACCGCGCCATGCGTGCACTCCTCATCATCTTCCTGCTGGGAATGTTGGCCGCGGTTGGCTATTTCGCTTACTCCGCGATGGCGGTCGAGGGCGAGCCGATCCCGACGGAGGGCTATGTGGCGCTGGCGCTGGGGGCCGGGTTTTCCGTTCTCGTCGGCATCGGCTTGATGGTGCTGCTATTCTTCAGCAGCCGTCGCGGCTACGACGAACCGCCGCATTTCAAGTAACGGCACGTGGCCCGCGGCCGCGCCCGTCGTTGACGGCCTCGACCCGGGCAGGCACTTTGGCACCGAGGTTCCAGCCGGGGACCGCAAAGACAAAACCGAGCCGCCTTCCCGCATGTCCAAGCCGCTGATCTCCGCTCTGGCCCAGTTCGCGGCCGCCACGGCCGGCCGCAACATGACCAGGGCGGCCTATGTGGCCGTCGCCGTCGGCGTGCTCGCCATGGTGCTGCTGACGGTCAACCCGGCCTATGAGACGGCGCATCGCTGGGTCGATGCCCTGCTTTGGGCCTGCCTCGTCTACTTCGTTTTCGAATGGGTGGTCCGGCTGCGCCATATGGCGCGACAGGGGCGCCTCGCACTCTACATGTCCTCCTCCGCCGGGCTGGTCGACGCGGTCGGTGCGTTGGCCGTGCCGGCCGCGCTGATTCTCGGGATCGAGCCCAGGACGGCGTGGCTGCTCAGCGTGCTCTGGGTTCTGAAGGTGGTACCGGGCATTCCCGGCCTGCGGCAGCTCCGCCGCGTGCTGGTGCTCGAATCGGGGCCGCTGCTCAGCGTGCTCGTGATCTTCCTGATGGTGGTCTTCCTGGCCTCGGTCGCCGAATATTTCCTGGAGCGGGACGTGCAGCCGCAGACGTTCGGCAGCGTGCCGGCCGCGCTGTGGTGGGCCGTCGCAACCCTGACGACGACGGGCTATGGCGACGTCGTGCCGGTGACGCCGCTCGGCCGCATGGTGGCCGCGCTGGTGATGATCTCCGGCCTCGGCGTGTTCGGCCTCTGGACGGGTATTTTGGCGACCGGCTTTGCCGCGGAGACCCGGCGCGACAATTTCCTCAAGACCTGGGAATCCGTCAGCAAGGTGCCGTTCTTCGCGGCGCTTGGACCGGCCGCCATCGCCGACGTCACCCACATGCTGCGCACCATGGAGCTGCCGGCGCGCACCATGATCATCCGCAAGGGTACGCAGGGCGATTGCATGTATTTCATCGCCGCCGGCGAGGTCGAGGTCGACCTGCCCGGCAAGAAGGTGCAGCTCGGCGACGGCGCGTTCTTCGGCGAGATGGCCTTGCTCGGCAACAATTTGCGCGGCGCCAATGTCTCGACCACCAAGGTGTCGCGGCTTCTTGTGCTCGACCTCGTCGACTTCCGCGTGCTGATGGCACGGCATCCCGATCTCGCCGAGACCATCGATGCCGAGGCGAAGCGGCGCACGCTCGAAAACAAATAGATGGCGACAAGCAAATAAATGGAGATAAGAATGTCGGACATCACCGACGCAGCCACTGGCCCGGTGCTCGAACTGATTGGCGCGCGCGCCACCATCCGCCTCAACCGGCCCAAACATCTCAACCGGCTCCAGGCCGAGGATCTCGGCGAGCTGGTCAAACTGTTCGACCGGGTCGAGGCCGATCCTGCTATCCGCGTGCTGGTGCTGACCGGCACGGGGCGCGCCTTCTCCGCGGGCTATGACCTCAACTCGGTTGCCGAGCGCGCGGTCAGTGCGAGCGAGCAGCAGAGCGCGGGCTCCGCCTTCGAGGTGGTCGTCAATCGGCTGGAGGATCTCGGCGTCCCCACGATCTGCCGGCTCAACGGCGGCGTCTATGGCGGCTCGACCGACCTCGCGCTCGCCTGCGACTTCCGCATCGGCGTCGATACCGCGGAGATGTTCATGCCCGCGGCACGGCTCGGGCTGCATTACTACAGCAGCGGCATCAAGCGTTACGTGACGCGGCTCGGCGTCGACAATGCGAAGAAGCTGTTCCTGACCGCGCAAAAGATCAGCGCGCCGGAGATGCTGCGGATCGGCTATCTCACCGATATGGTGGCGGTCGAGTTTCTGGACGAGGAGGTCGATAGGCTCGCCAACATCCTCGCCGGCAACGCGCCGCAGGCGATGCGCGGCATGAAGCGCGCCATCAACGAATTCGCCCGCGGCGAACTCGACCAGCAAGCCGCCGACCAGCGTCACCGCGACAGCATGCGCGGCGACGAAATCAAGGAAGGCATCAAGGCGTTCGCGGAGAAGCGGCCGCCAAAATTCTGATCACGCCCGCTTCGACCGCATCGCCCTCACCTGCGTAAGCTTGGGATCGCGGGCAAGCGCCTGGTAGCGTGTGCTCTCGATGGGATAGATCGCGATCCGGCCCTTGCTATCGGCATGAACGCCCCAGCCGAAGCGCTTGCCCAGGCTTGATGCCCTCATGCACGCCTGCCCTCGGGAGAAGAACGCTTCACGGGCCGCCAGCTTCTCCGTTTCCGTCGCCTTCACGGCGAGTTCGCGTCCTGGCGCAGACGTCGCGAAGATCACGTCGTCGGACGTGTATTTGTAAGGCGCCTTCGCGATCATCTCGTATTGCAGGCACGCCACCGTCGGCTTTCCCGCGCGCAGCGGCGGCTCTTCGCCTGTGCGCGCAGGACAATCTTCAGCAACCTGGATGAAGGTGTTGAAGCAGTTGGTCGTGTGCATCGGCTTCGTCCATCTTCAACCTTGGATCGCTCAGCCCTGAAGCGCCGCAGCATGCTGCGCCGCCATCTCAGCATCCGCCGCGTTGATGCGCTGGAACGCCGGCCGCGAGGTCATGCGTTCGGCATAGCGGACGAACACGTCCTTTTTCGGCACAATGCCGAACATCATGGTCCAGCTGAACGCGACGCCCCACAGCACATCCGCGGCCGTCATGCGCTCGCCGAGCAGATACGGTCCCTTCGACAGCTGCGCCTCGAGCGCGCCGAGCATGGTGTCATAGTCGGCATAGGGCGATTGCGTGATCGGTGCCGGCTCGCGCTGCATGAACTTGTCGATCAGAGCCGGCTCGAACGAGGCGCCGTAATAGGCGATCCAGCGCAGATAGGGGCCGCGCAGCGGATCGTTCAGCGCGGGCGTGAGCCCGGCCTGCGGAAACAAGTCGGCGAGGTAGATGGTGATCGCGACCTGCTCGGTCACAAGCTGCCCGCGATGGTGGATCGCCGGCACCTTGCCGAGCGGATTGGTGGCGAGGTAGGCCGGCTGGCGCTGCTCGCCGGCCTTCATGTTGAGGACATGAAGATCATAGGGCGCGCCCAGTTCCTCCAGCAGCACACGCGTGCCGGTGGCGCGGGTTTGCGGCGAATAATACAGCGTGATGCGGTTCGGATCGGTCATGGCGGGTCTCCATCTGGCCGGCTGGCGATGGCGTTATAGCGAACCATACCTGACATCTTGTGTCAGGTATGGTTTAAAGGATCATGCGCGCGAGCCGGATGCTGTCGATCCTCACCACCCTCCAGGCCAAGGGGCAGGTCGCCGCGCCCGAGCTCGCGGAAGCCTGCGAAGTCTCGGTGCGCACGATCTACCGCGACATCGACGCGCTCGCGGCGTCCGGCGTCCCTGTCTATGCCGACCGCGGCGCCGAGGGCGGCTATCGCCTGCTCGACGGTTATCGCGTGCGGCTGAACGGTCTGTCGCAAAGCGAGGCGGAAGCGCTGTTTCTTGGGGGATTGCCGGGCCCGGCGGCGGCGTTCGGGCTGGATGCGGCGATGATCGCCGCACAGAACAAGCTGATGGCCGCGCTGCCCGCAAATTTGCGCGAAGACGCCGGACGGATGCAGGAGCGTTTTCACCTCGACGCGCCGGGCTGGTTCGGCGAGGCCGAAGAACCCAAGCATCTGCGCACCATCGCCGCCGCGACTCTGCGCGGGACACTGATCAAGATCCGCTACCAGAGCTGGCGCGCCGAGAAGCAGCGCCGCGTCGCGCCGCTCGGTCTCGTGCTGAAAGGTGGCAGCTGGTATCTCGCAGGTCTGGTCGACGGCAGCGTGCGGACCTATCGCGTCGCGCGCGTGCTCGACTGCACGGCGCTCGACGATCGCTGTGAGCGGCCCGCCGGCTTCGATCTCGCCGCCTATTGGCGGGACGCAACGCTGCGTCTCGAGGCCGAGATGCATCCCAATGTCGCGATCGTTCGGCTGTCGCCCTTCGGCGTGAAACTGCTCGACGCGCTGAGCCAGCCTTACGTCAGGGCGCGTACGCAGCTCGAAGAGACCGCGGATGCGGACGGCTGGCGCATTGCCAGAGTGCCGACCGGCAAGACGTCATGGCATGCCGCCGCCGAATTGTTGCGGCTCGGGCCCGAGGCCGAAGTACTGGAGCCGGCCGATCTGCGCGAGAAGATGGCCGAGCTGACAGAGGCGATGGCCGTGCGCTATCGCGCGGCGCGGAAAACAGGACGGCGGCGCGACGCGTCGCGACCGACGAAACACTCCTGAAACACGATTCTCCCCTGCCTGCATGAACGCATCCGCGTTTCGGCTCGACCGAGATGCAGGGACACAACAACGGCCCTTTGCGCCACACTGGAGAATGAAGATGTTTCGTAAGCTTGCACTTGGTCTGATCGCCGCCGGCTCGCTCGGCGTTGCCGCTCTCGCCCCCACCGCCGCGTCGGCCCACGGCTTCCACCATCACTGGGGTCCGAGCTGGGGCTTTGGCGGGGTCTACGTCAACAGCGGCGTCAACAATTGCTATCAGGAGCGCGTCGTCCAGACCCGCCACGGCCTGCGCGTCCGCGTCGTGAACGTCTGCGCGTACGGGATCTACTGATATCTCGCATTCACGGCAAAGCCCCGATGGCACCGCGATCGGGGCCTTTGCATGTCAAAATTTTTCCCACTAGCCGCCCTGACGCTGCCGCCGAAACCAGGCCCAGGTCTCGCGCGTCGTCCTGATGTAGCCGCGGCCACGATGGACGATCTCGCCGTCGACGATTCCGTTCAGCTTTGGCAGCGCGTGGAACGGGATCGAGGGATAGGCGTGATGCTCGACATGGTAGGGCATGTTCCACGCGATCCATTTGACGATTGCGCCGGTATAAGTCGTGCGGGTGTTCTGGAATGCGCTGCGGGTACGCTCGCAGCCGGTGTGCTCGGCGTAGAGATAGGGCCGCAGGAAGAACTGCCCAATGATCAGCGGCACGATCCAAACCCAGAGCAGCAGCGCCGACGAGAACCATAGCGACAGCCCGAGCAGCAACGCATAGAGCGCGGCATAGGCGCGCGCCTCGGTGACGATGATGGCGCGCCTGTTCTCGGGAATCCAGGGCACGACGACCTTACCGGTGACGGCATGGCCGAGCATCAGCCGCAGGCGTCCGGCGACCTGAAGCACGCCGCTATAGGCGAGCGCGAGCTGCGTGTCGGATTTCGGTTTGACGCCGACGACCAGCTCGGGGTCCTTGTCCGGATCCTGGGTATAGCGGTGATGGTCCCAGTGGAACAGGCAGTAATATTCGTAAGGCAATCCGATGATGAAGCCTGAGAGATAGCCGACCACGAGGTTGAGGCCGCGGCTTTTGAACGCAGTCTTGTGCGCGGTCTCGTGCACGGCCATGAACAGGAAGGCGACGAGATAGCCCTGCACCGCCACCAGCGGCAACGTCCAAAGGACACCCCAGGTGGAAGAGACCCTCCAGATCAGCGCGCCGACCAGTACGACCAGGCCGTAATGGCTGAGGCTTTGCGCGGCACCTCTGAGGTTCGACCGCACCGACAATTCGCGCAGCATCGCCGGTGCCAGCGGCTTCAGCCGATGGCCGGAGTCTGAAACGGTTGTGTCAGTCATGATCGGATGCCTGTCCTACTTGCCGAGAAGCTCCGCGATCTCAGCCTTGATGAAGGCCTGATCGCGCGGATTGTTGACGGGGTTGCCGGCGCGATGGCCGTGCAGCGACGGGATCGGATGCAGCACCGCAGAGTGGGCGTTGACCAGCCGGCCGAGTTCGCCCTCGTTGTCGCGGACGTCGAAATAGCGGTCGGTCGCACCGGGCATCAGCAGCATGTGGGCCGTGATCGCACCGAGCGCGCGATCGAAATCGCCGTTGAATGTGGCGCAGCAACTGATATCGCCGTTCTGCCAGATCCCGATCTGAGCCAGGAGATCGTTGGCATCGCGCCGGGCAAACGCCGCGTCCCAGGTGCGGACGAGATAGTCGTCCAGCGAGGTGAAGCCTGCTTCGCGCCAGATCTCGTCGCGATAGAAACCGTGCGACATCGCCCAACCCGCGTAGACGCGCCCCATGGCGCGATAGCCCGCGACCGGCTTCTCGACGAAGCGGCCGTCACGGAAGGCGGGGTCGGCGATCAGCGCGGCTTTCACGCTTTCCAGGAAGACATAATTATAGGGCGCGCAGCGGGCACTGCCGCAGACGACGGCCGCCCGCTCGACCATATCGGGATGCAGCGCCGCCCAGTGATAGGCCTGCATGCCGCCCATCGACCAGCCATAGACCAGGGCAAGCTTCGAGATGCCGAACCGCTCGGCAAGCAGCCGATGCTGGACCGCGATGGCGTCGTGATAGGTCAGGATCGGGAATGGCGCGGCGGTATTCGACGGCGAGGACGACAGCCCGTTACCGAACAGATTCGGGATCACGATGAAGTAGCGCGTGGGGTCGAGCACGCCGTCGGGGCCGATCAGCCACTCGGTGTCGGTGTGCTGCGCGCTGAACGAGGTCGGATAGAGAATCACATTGTCCTTGTCCGGACTGAGGGTGCCGTAGGTCTTGTAGGCGAGCTTGAGCGAAGGGACGACGGCCCCGGACCGGAGCGCGACGTCGCCGGCCTCGAAAATCTCGTAGTCGCGCCCCGCCGTCATCGACCGAACTCCCGCTCACGCGGCAAGCGCGCCGCGGAAACAGCGATGCATCGATCATGCCGGTCCCGCAGACGCATCGTCGCGCCACGCTTAATAACTGTACTTATAGTCCATTTATTATGGATCAGCAAGATAAATCCGGTCGCGAGCCGGCTCAGGCGATGGCGGCCAGATAGCGCGCGACAGAGGCCGCGAATGCGACCTTGGCGCCCGCGGCGATGTTGCGGCCCCACCAGGCACCGTAGACGCGGTCGAACGCCAGCGGCTCGACGGCAGCCGCAATCCGTCGCACCGCGGCTGCGTTGAGCGGCATGTAGTTCGGATAGGAGTACATGAAGCTGACGAAGCGGCGATCCATCGTGACCTGCGCGATATCGCCGGTGAGCAGCGCACCCCTGCCGTCCGCACCACTCGCATGGTGCAGCATGGTGGCGCCGGCGAAATGACCGCCGGTGCGCAGCAGCAGCAAATCGTCGGAGATGCGATGGCTGTCGCCGGTCCAGTGCACGATCGACGCATGCGGACGCGTCACCCATCGGCGATCATCGGCATGCAGATAGACCGGCACCCCGCCGAACGCCTCGCTCCAATCGGCGAGCGCGCCATAGTAATGCGGATGCGAGATCGCGATCGCCTTCAGCCCGCCGAGTGACCGCACATGGGCGATCGCTTCCGGCGTCGCCAGCGAGACGCAGTCCCACATCAGCCAGCCGTCCGCGAGCGGCACCAGCAGCGCGCGCTGGCCGATGGCAAAGCTTGGCTCGAGCGCGAGGCCGGTCAGGCCGAGATCCTCTCGCCAGACCAGGCGGTGACGCTCCGAGAGCGCCTCGCGCGTGAGGAAAGTCTGCCCCTTCCAGCCGACGTATTGCCGCTCGTCCTCGCAAATTTGACAGGATGGCGGATTTTCGCCATCCGGAAATTGCGCGCCGCAGGTTTCGCAGGTCCAGAGAGGCATGCCGTACTCCCGACAGAGACGATCCAAGGTCAATAAGGAATTGCTGGCGGTGACCGCAAGCCCCAGCGACCGGGCGAAACCTGGAACCAACCCGATCAGCGCCCGTTAAACTCTCGTCCGCGCCAGAACGATTGGCTGAAAGGATCATGTCCCACCCGCCGTATCCCGGCTGAGACCAATTTTTGGTATCGATGACATCGCGGTCCCCCTCCTCGTCTCGTATCTGGCCCCTGTTCGCTCTCAACTTCTTCATGGCCGACATGCAATCGGGCATCGGCCCTTTCGTCGGCGTCTTCCTCCAGGAGCGCGGCTGGGCGAGCGGATTAATCGGCACTGCGATGACGATCGGCAATGTCGCGGGCATGCTGATCACGACGCCGATCGGCGGCTTCATCGACGCGAGCCGCAACAAGCGCATGTGGGTCGTGATTCCCGGCATCTGCGTGGTGCTCGCGTCCGCGATCATCCTGATCTCGCAGAATTTCTGGGCGGTGACATTCTCGCAAGTCGCACAATCGCTGGCGAGCGCCGCGATCGTTCCGGCGGTCACCGGCATCACGCTCGGCATCGCCAAGCAGAAGGGCTTCAACGCGCTCAACGGCCGCAACCAGGCGTTCAACCATGCCGGCAACATGGTCGGCGCCGCGCTGTCGGGCTATCTCGGTTACAAGTTCGGCTATGTCTCGGTCTTCGTGCTGGCGGCGGCGTTCGGCGCCATCGCGATCGCATGCGTGATGATGATCCCGGCCAAGGCGATCGACGATCGCGCCGCGCGCGGCAGCAAGGAGGACGATCCCGACAGCGCGCCGGACGCGTTCACGATGCTGCTCAAGCACCGCGCGCTGCTGGTGCTGGCAATGGCGCTCGCGCTGTTTCATCTCGGCAATGCCGCCATCGTACCGCTCTACGGCCTGGCGGCGGTCGCCGAAGGCCAGGCCAACGGCCCGAGCTTCGTCGCAACCACCGTCGTGATCGCACAAGGCATCATGATCATCACGTCGCTGATCGCAATGAAGGCGGCCAGCAAGCGCAACTACTGGCCCATCATCCTCGTCTCTTTCATGTTCCTGCCCATCCGCGGCGTGCTCGCCTTCTTCGTCACGGGATGGTGGGGTGTCGTACCGATGCAGGTGCTCGACGGCCTCGGCACCGGACTCCAGACGGTTGCCGTCCCCGGCATGGTCGCGCGCTCGCTCAACGGCACCGGCCGCATCAATCTCGGCCAGGGTGCCGTCATCACCGTGCAGGGCATCGGCGCGAGCCTCAGCCCCGCGCTGGGCGGCTGGATCGCGCAATGGATCGGCTACGGCCCGACTTTCCTGCTGCTCGGCGGTTTTGGCCTCGCGTCCATGGCGCTGTGGTTCGCGTTCGGCGCGGCTGTAAAGAAGTATTGAGGCCCACCCTCTCAGCCGTCATTGCGAGGAGCGAAGCGACGAAGCAATCCAGGCTGTCTCTGCGGATGGGTTCTGGATTGCTTCGCTACGCTCGCAATGACGAGGGGCGCGAGTTGCGCGCTGCAATTCTCACCAAATTCCACTCAAACGAACTCCACCACGATCTTCCCGAAATGACCGCCCCGCTGCATCAGGCGCAGCGCATCTGGCACAGCATCGAAGGCGAACACGCGGTCGATCACGGGTTTCATTCCATTTCGCCCGATCGCGGCTGTCATGCCTTCGAACATGCGGCGGCTCCCAACGGAGAGGCCGATGACGTGCAAATTCTTGGAGAACAGGCTTGGAATCGCGATCTGCTGCGAGAAGCCGGAGAGCACGCCAATCACCAGAATGGTACCGCCGATCCGCGCCGCCTCGAGTGACTGCGAGAACGTATCCTTGCCGCCGACCTCGACGACGTGGTCGACGCCGCCGCCGGTCCACTCTGCCGCGGCCTTGCCCCACTCAGGAACCGAGCGATAGTTGATCGTGTGGTCGGCGCCGAGCGCACGAGCGCGTTCGAGCTTCTCGTCACTCGATGACGTTACGATCACGCTCACGCCTGCAAGTTTGGCAAATTGCAATGCGAAGATCGACACACCGCCGGTACCCTGCACCAGAACGGTGTCGCCGGGCTTCACCTTGGCTTCCACGAACAGCGCGCGCCAGGCGGTTAGCCCGGCGCAAGGCAGCGTCGCCGCTTCCTGGAAAGAGAGATGCGACGGAATGCGGCTGACACCCTCCGCGTCCAGCAACATGACCTCCTGCAACACACCCGGACGTGTGCCACCGAGCGCGTAGCGCCGGCTCGCGGCTGAAACCGCTCCGTCGATCCACGATTGGAAGAACATCGGGCAGACGCGGTCCCCGACTGCTACGCGGGAAACGCCGTCGCCGGCGGCGATCACCTCGCCGGCGCCATCGGAGAACGGGATCAGCGGCAATCTGGTGACGCCACCCTTGCCCTGCACCGTGAGCAGATCGCGATAATTCAGCGATGCCGCCTGCATGCGTACCGCGACCTGCCCCGGACCGGGCTTGGGCTCGGGTAGATCGGCGAGCTCCATTCCCTCGATCGACCAGTCCCGCGCGATTTGCCAGACTTTCATGGTCGGGCGCTCCGCTTCAGGTCCCAAAATTCTTCTGGATCGCCTTGTCGAGCGTTTCGCCGCCGACGAAGCGCTGGCGCAGCTCGCGCTTGAGCAGCTTGCCGCTCGGGTTCTTGGGCAGGGCATCGACGAAGATGACGCGCTTGGGCACCTTGAAATGCGCCATCTGGCCGGCGCAATGCTTGATGACGGCCTCCTCGTCGAGCTTCTCGCCGCTCTTGACCACGACGATCGCAGTCACCGCCTCGATCCAGCGCGGATCGGGTAGGCCTACCACCGCAACCTCGGACACGGCGGGGATGCGGTAGACCATCTCCTCGACCTCGCGGCTCGCGACGTTCTCGCCACCGGTCTTGATCATGTCCTTGACGCGATCGACCACGGTGATGTGGCCCTCTTCATCGACTGTGGCGAGATCTCCGGAGTGAAACCAGCCGCCGGAGAACGCCGCCGCCGTCTTGACCGGATCGTTGTAATAGCCGGAGAGCAGATGCGGCGAGCGGTGCACGATCTCGCCGACTTCGCCGACCTTCACATCCTCCATTGAAGTATTGACCACGCGGGTCTCGACATTGAGCACGGGCTTGCCGGCAGAGCCGGCCTTGCGCAGCTGGTCCGCGGGACCCAGCACGGTCGCGAGCGGCGCGATCTCGGTCTGGCCGTAGAAATTCCAGAACTTCACGCTGGGCAGGCGGCGCTGGAGCTCGAGCAGCACCTCCACCGGCATGATCGAGGCGCCGTAATAGCCCTTCTGCAAGGTCGACAAATCCGTCCTGTCGAAATTGGGCGAGCGCAGCATCGCGATCCAGATCGTCGGCGGCGCGAAGAACGACGTGATCCTGTGCGCCTGGATCAATGACAGAATGTTATCGGCGGTCGGCTTGCCCGTGATCACACCGGAGGCGCCGAGATAGATCTGCGGCCCCAGGAACACGTCGAGCTGCGCGCAATGATAGAGCGGAAGCGCGTGCAGGAATTTGTCGTCCACGCTCATGCCGCCGTCGATGATGCAGCTGACATACTGCCACATCACCGCTTCGTGGGTCAGCATCGCGCCCTTGGGCAGCGACTCCGTGCCGCTGGTGTAGACGATCTGGGCGAGATCGCGGCTGTCGACCGACGCCTCGAGGTACGAGCCATCGGGGCTGTGGAGATCGTCGAAGGTGGTGAGGCCCGCGGGCGCGGTGGCGGGATCCTCGCCCGGCAGCCAGATCATCTTCTCGACCGCACAATCCCTGGCGCTGGCGGCGCGCGCGGGCTCGACGAAATCAGGGCCGGCCGCGAGCAGCTTTGCGCCGGAGCTCTTCAGGATGAAATTGATCTCGTCCGGATTGAGCATGAAGTTGATCGGCACCAGCACCGCACCGATCCGGGCCAGTGCGAACCGGAGCGCCGCAAAGGCGTGCGAATTGCGCGAGAGCACGGCGAGACGGTCACCCTTTTTCACGCCGAGGCCAAGCAAGCCGCGGCCGAGCCGATTGCAGATCGCGTCCATCTCGGCAAAAGTCCAGCTGACATTGCCACAGCTCACCGCGAGCTTGCCCGGATCGCGGCCCGCCGCGCGGCGCAGGAGGTCGCCGATGGAATGCTCGCGGGCCTTCGTGATCGTCGCTGCGATGTCGCTCGTCATTTCCGTTCCCCTGAATTTTCTCATTGCGTGAGGGCCGCCCTGAGCACAGGTCAGGCCATGGCATTCACGCGCTTCTTGTCTTTGCAAAAGCGTAGTCGGGGCACCCGGCCGCGTCAAATCAGCCAGCGAGCGCGGCGCCGTTACGCAAGAGTTGAGCTCAGAGCTTGTGCCCCTTCTGGCGCAGCGCCTCGATGAGGCGCTGCTTCAACTCGTCGGCCGTCTTCTGGCCGACGTCCTGGCCGATCTGCGCGCTTGCCTGGGCCAGCGCATCCGACTTCTCCAGAAGCTTCTTCCCGGCCGGCTGGACATAGAAGGCCTCGATCTGGCGCAGTTCGTCGATGCTGAAGCTCTGGGCATAGAGGGCGGCGACCTGGTCGACCATCGAGGTGAGGGCCGGGGTGTAGATCTCGGAGCCGGGTGCCGTCACCGCATCATAGTCGCGCTCGATCTCCGGCCTGTCCTGCGCGACCACGGGCCTCAGCTTGAGCAGGAGCTGCGGCAACAGCGCGCGATACTGATCCGCGATCTTCAAGGTGACCACCAGCTTGCGCGCCGCGCTCATCGCCTCCGGCGAGGGTGCTTGCGCCGATGCACCACAAATCAGGAGCAGGAGGGTGCCGGCGATCGTCAACACAAGTCTGGACATGAACCTCTCCGTTGGACCTCTCCGCGAAAATGCAGGCCGGCGAACCTCAACGACCCGCGGGCGCCACGGCAGACCTGTCCGCAGGCGCGCTTTCCAGGACGGTGTCGGCCTCCTCGATCTCCGTCACCTTCACGAACAGGTTCGGCACCCGTTCGGCGCGGTCAAGCAGCCAGGCGGCTGCGATCATGATGACGATGCCGACGAGGGAGACCGCGAGTTGCTCCCAGACGCCCTTGGTGTATTGCGTCAGGATCCAGTGCGCCGAGAACGACAGGAAGACGCCGAGGCAGAAGATCGGCAGCGAATGCTGGCCGCAGAGGATCACAGGGCGCAGCCAGGCCCCGTGCAGGGTCCGCCATTTACGCGAGATGAGATGCGTCACCCAGATCGCCAGCGCCAGGAAATGCGTGAAGCGCAGCATGTCGAGGTCGGTCTTGTCGATCGGGTAGATCGCCTTGATCATCCATTTCGGAATCAGGGCTTCGAGCACGGGGACGTGCCAGGTCATCACGATCAGCAGCGCGAAGGCGAGCCAGGCCGCGGCCAGCGCCATCGCCGCCTTCGACCACACCCATCTCGCGATCTTGTCGATCTGGCCGATGCCGCACCAGGCCGCGAATACGAACATCAGCTGCCAGCAGAACGGGTTGAAGTACCAGTGCGTGCCGGGCGGATAGGACGCGACGTTCCAGTCGAACCAGCGCGCCAGCACATAGAGCACCACGGAGCCGGCAAGCGTCAGGTTCGGCCGCCGCACCAGGCACCACACGATGAAAGGCGAGGCGAACACCAGCGTGATGTAAAGCGGCAGCACGTCGAGATTGACCGGCTTGTAGCGCAGTGAGAGCGCCTGCCCGATCAGAACGTCCGGATGCTCGAGGAAATTGTGAACGTTGAACTCGTGCTCGTACATGGGATTGTCGAAGCGGCGCACGGTGCGGGCGATCTGCGCCGTGAACAGCAGGAACAGCATGATGTGGGCAACATACATCTCGGCCGCGCGCCGCCACAGCCGCTTCAGCGCGGCGAGAAACCAGCCGCCGGCTACGATCGGCCCGTAGATCCAGCCGACCAGATAGCCGGAGATGAAGACGAAGAATTCGGCGGCGTCGCTGAAGCCGTAATTGCGCAAGGTCAGCCAGGCCACGATGTCGTGCGGGATGTGGTCGAGGAAGATCATCCACAGACCGATGCCGCGGAAGAGATCGAGCCGCAAATCCCGCTCGACCGGCGCGAGCAGCGCTGACTGGTCCCGTATGATCATGGCCCCGCCTCGTTCGGTGGGCGTCGCGCCGTCGCGGCGCCGGAAAATCGGATGCTAAAAAATTGAAATCAAAAGTCACCTGACCGTGCGGCCAGGGCCGACGGTAGCCGACCTTGCTGCGCGTGCAAGGGCCTAGTCATCGGAGCGGACCGCACCAGCGGGCCGTCCTCCGCGCTGCACCATGGGGAGTCTTTCAAATAACCGTCGAAAACAACCCCATGCACAGTAGCTAACCCATTGCGGCGCCTGCTGGATTTATTTGACGCGTCGGGCAGATTTCGTCCGCGCTGGCCGCCCGGCCGCCGCTACCGTCAGCTTAGCTCGTCACCCGCCGCCTGCATCTCGTTGAGCATCGCCTCGGCCTTGTGCCGCAGCGGCAGCGCGCCGCTCTCGGTGGCGATCGCGATAGTCGCGCGCAGGGCGCCAAGGATCGCCGCCTTGGCCTCCGCATCCGACGGCGGCGTCACCACGGCCTCGCCGAACAGCGCCTCCGCCTCCAGCCCGGAGAACCCCTGTTGCCGCGCGGTGTTGCGCGCCTCGCGCAGCATGTTCTGCGCCGCCTGGACGTCGCCGAGACGGTGGGTGGCGAGCGCCAAATAGATCGAGCTGCGCAGCACCGCCGAGGTATAGCCGACCGCCTTGGCCTCCTCACGCGCCTCCGTCAGCATGCCGCGCGCGCGGTCGAACAGCCCCTGCTCCAGATAGGCCATGCCGAGGTGGCAGGCGAGCACCGGCACGAACAGCCGGATGCCGTGCTTCTGCGCCAGGACAAAACCGTCTTCGAGAATGGCCGCGGCCGCCGCCGGCTCGCCGCGGCCGAGCATCAGCCAGCCGCCGCTATAGGCAGCCGCGACGCGGTCGTAGGGGCGACCCGTTTCCTCCGCGATTGCGGCGGCCTGCTGCTGGAGCTGTTCGGCGGCGTCGAACTCACCCATCACGGTGTGTGTGATGCTGTTCATCATGCAGCAGAGTAACAGGGCAGGCTTCGGTGTCGTGCCGAAAGGAGCACTCGGCTCCGGCCCCGCCAGTTGGGCACAGGCTCGCGCGAACAATCCGTCAGCTTCACGATAGCGTGCGGCAAGGAAGTACACTTGGCCCAGACCGTATTGCGCCGCATTGAGCCAACCCGGATTGCCCGCCCCCTCCGCGAGGCGCACGACTTCCTCACCAATCGTAACTGCTTCGAGCGGGGTGCCGTAGAAGTTCTGTGCGGCAGCCATTACGGTCATGGCTGCTACCTTCCGTCCAAGGTCGTTGATCGCGTCGGCGCGGCGCTCAGCCTCCTTGCCAAGATTCAACCAGTCGGCGATCTGACCGGAGGCGATAAACGCCGCACGCGCCTCGATGCGAACATCCACGGCGTTCGCTTCTCTCGAAGGAGAGATCGGGGTCTGATCCAGCGATTTCATCGCGATCTCGAAATAGTCAGCCGCATCGACAAACGCCGACCGCGCAAGACATTTTCGCGCCGAGGCTCTGCCGTAGCTGAACGACTTGGTCCAATCCTTCGCTCGCGTGGCATGATAGCAGAGCTTGTCGGGATCGTCGGCTCCAATCTCGCCGTCTTCCAAGGCCGAAAGAATGCGCGCATGAATGTCTTCGCGCGCCCTTTCGACCATGGAGTCGTAGGTCACCTGCCGGACCATTTCATGCCGGAATTCCAGCGCATCTTCCAATTCGCTGTCGATCCTGACCAGTAGCTCGGCGCGATCGAGTGCGACGAGGCATCCCTGCAAAACATCCTCGGGCAGGGCCGCGATCTTCCGCAGCATGACTTCGCTCGATCTCGGCCCCAGACTGGCGGCGATCTGCAAAACGGACCGTTCCTGCTTCGACACCCGATCGAGGCGTGCTGCAATCACGCCTTGGATACTTGTGGGAATGCCGAGTTCGTCGATCGGACGCACGAGTGCGAGGTCGCCCCATTGGCCACGTAGCGTGCCGCTGTCCTTCAATCCGCGGCAGACCTCCTCAATGAACAGAGGAACGTTGGCGGTATGAGAAATGATCCGGCTCTTCAAATCCGCGTTGGTTTCGGAGGAGCCGAGCATGTCTGCCAGCATGGCGAGCCCCGAATCGTCGTCGAGGGGCCGCATTGCGACGATCTCGGCCTGACAGCGCGCAATCCAGACCGGCATGCCATTTGGCCGGGAGGTGAAAAGCACGAGAAGGCCGGCCGCCTGCAACGACGCGATGGCAGCCACGACGCCGTCGCTCGCCCGGTCGATCCAGTGCAGATCCTCCAGCAGGAGCACCGTTCGCCCGCGATTTGCCAGGCTTCCGGCGATGGCACAGCTTGCATCGGAGATGGCTCGTCCCCGTGCATGAGGCTCCAGTTCATCCCAATGCGAATTCGATATAGGGAGATCGAGCACTGCATCGAGCGCACTTTGCTGAATCGATGGCAGCCCCTGTCGAATATCTCCCGGGCTGTCCGGCTCCCTTGCCGCGTCCATGGCCGACAGCAAAATCCGCTTGAGGGTGCTGAAGGGGGCACCCTGGAGATTCGGGCTGCACTCAGCATCGATCAACCGCCAGCCATCGGCCTTGAGCTGCTGGGCAAACTCGTGCGCCAGCCGCGACTTGCCGATACCAGCATCACCCAGCAGCAGCACTGTCTGCCGGCTTGTCGCGGCGCTTGCCGCGCTGCGCTCCAGCAGCGCGCGCTCGGTCGTGCGATCGACGAAACGGGAGACGCTGCGAGCCCTTCGCACCCGCCAGCTTGACAGGTCGCTCGCGCCCACGATCCGATAGACCGGCACGGGTTGGCTGAAGCCGCGCAGTGATTTTCCTCCCAGGGATTCAAAGCGGACATGCCCGTCGGCGAGCTTCTGGCAGGCCTCGGAGACGCAGATCTGGTTCGCCTCAGCCGTCGCCTCCAGCCGAGCGGCCAAATGCTGGGCCGCGCCGCCGATCTCGTAGACCTTGGAGAACTCGCTGGCGACCATGTAGGCAACGACATGGCCGGAGTGGAGACCAACCCGGACCTGAAGCCCGGGATCACCAAGGCTCGCGACGCGCCGAACCAATTCTATCGCAGCGTGGCAGGCCAAGGGCGCATGATTGTCGTCCGCAATGGGGGCACCGAACACGGCGGCAAGGCCGTCGCCCAATTCCTTGCTGACGATACCGCCGAACTGCCGAACCGCCCCCCTCATAGCGGCCAAAGCTGGCTCCAGGCGCGAGACCGCCTCCTCCGGATCGAGCTCTGCAACAAGCCCGGTGGAATCGACGACATCGGCCCGGAGAATTGTGACAAACCGTCGTTCACTGTCGGGATCGGAGCGGCGCACGCCTGCACCGCAATTGGGGCAGCGGCTGTCGCTTGGTTCGATCGTCGACTGACATGCCGTGCAAAGCATTCCGTGCTCTCAAGACCTTGCAGCGGGACGGTCGGTAGGCCACTGCGAACGATGGCGACAGGATCGCCTATGAAAACCCGCTTAGCAACGGGGCATGCGATGCATCCCAGACAAAGCGCCCCCAGAAACGGTTGCTGATCTGGACGATTCACAGTCCTGGGTGGTAGCTTGCCAAAAGCCGCGCGAAGAAGATGCTACGAGTAACGGGCACAGGCTCGTGTTCTAACCGTCAAGCTTCGCAGAGCTGCATATTTCCCAGGGAAGCCAAGCATTGATTGAGGGACAAAATACATGGGCATGAGAGTTTACACGGGTAAGCCATTTAAGGACCTGATGAATGGTAATTACTATCCATTGGAGAACATGAAGAAGAGCGTAAAGAAGCTCAAAGCCTCGGAAAATATCCATCTCCCGACATTGGAATACGGCCAGTATCACCTGATTTTGACGCCGAAGAGCAAGTGGCCGCAGGGCAGCGCGAAGCACTGGCACAAGGAGAAGGGCCGTGCGCGCGTCGACCTCACCTTCCAACCGAATACCACGCCGCTGTCGAAGGACGAGCCGGACGTGATTCCGCTGACGCGATGTGCCTTGCTCGATGCCTGTGTCCGGAAGTGCTTCAACTCGGAGCCTCCGATTCCGATGAAGACCAACATCATCACGCATGCGTCGACGGATCGTAACGCCGATCGGCACGAGATCCGGCTGGAGTGGGAGTACGAGGCCGACAGCAAGACGCCCAAACTGCTCAATTTGACGATGGTCTGTCCGCACAAGCCACCCAAGTCCTGACCTCTGGTCGGACCCGACAGTTCGACAACAAGGAAGGTCCGTTGTCGCCGCCCCCTCGCCCAGTCGCGAATACGCTGCTCGACGGACCGATCCTGCGGACGCTGCTCTCGCTCGCCTGGCCGAACGCGCTCGCGTTTTCGGCCGGCACCTTGGTTGCGATCGCGGAAACCTCCTATATTGGGAAACTCGGGATCGAAGCGCTGGCAGCAATGGCGCTGGTGTTTCCCTGCGTGATGCTGACCATGAGCATGTCGGGCGCGGCGATGGGCGGCGGTGTGGCGTCGGCCATTTCCCGCGCGCTCGGCGCGGGTGACCGCGACCGGGCGGAGAGCCTGGCCACGCACGCACTGCTGATCGCCGTCTTCTTCGGCCTGGTTTTCACGCTTGGCATGCTCATCGGTGGCCGGCAACTGCTGGAGTTGCTCGGCGGCAAGGGGGATGTGCTGGCGCTGGCAGTCGCCTACAGCCAAGTGTACTTCGGCGGAGCCGTGCTCACTTGGCTGGTCAATATTCTAGCCGGCGTCCTGCGCGGCACCGGCAACATGAAATTGCCGTCGCTGATGATCGTCAACTCTGCGATCTTGCAGATCATCCTTGGCGGAACGCTAGGTCTTGGTCTCGGACCCGTACCCCAATTCGGGATGCCGGGGGTCGCGACAGGGTCGTTGATCGCGTATTCGATCAATATTGCGATTATGAGCTGGTACCTGTTCTCCGGCCGGGGTCGCATCATTCCCCGGCTGAATGGGTTTCGTATGCGGTGGCCGTTGTTTGCCGACATCCTCAAGGTCGGCGTGGTCGGCTGCTTCTCCCCACTGCAAAATACGCTGACGAACCTCGTCTTGACTCACATGCTTGCCGTGTTCGGCACCGCGGTCCTCGCGGCTTATGGCATCGGCGCGCGCCTGGAATACGTGCTGGCGACCATCGCCTTCTCTGTTGGCATCGGCTCGGTGCCGATGATTGGCGTTGCAATCGGCGCGGGACGCATCGCGCGTGCCCGCCGGATCGCCTGGACGACCGGCCTCGTGGCACTGGTTGTTATCGGGACGCTAGCGTGCGCGGTTGCTCTCTTCCCCGGACCGTGGGTTAGTCTCTTCACGGACGACGCCGAGGCGGGCACCGCCAGCCGGCAATTTCTCCGCACCGTCGCTCCGTTCTATGCCTTCATCGGGCTTGCCTCGGCGATGTATTTCTCGTCGCAGGGTGCCGGGAATGTGCTCGGTCCAGTGCTCGCGCAGACCGCACGGCTGCTCTTCATCGTGCTTGGCGGCTGGTATCTGGTCTCGCAGACGGCAACGACCGAGAGCTTTTTCTCGCTCACGGCTGCTTCAATGATGTTGCTGGGCCTCCTTTCCTCCGCCGCAGTTGCGTTTACACGCTGGGGGCCTCGCAACGCCGATGCGAAAGGCCCGCTGACCTTGGCCGGTGCGGCCGACAAATAAGAGCGCAAGACATGCACAGTGAGACGCTCTCAGATTGCTTTCGTTGACGCCACATCTTCGCGAATGATAGCGTTCGCAGGTAAGCTTGGGGGCACAAGCGTGGCTCGTCGTTGAGCTCGCTGCCGTGGAATACTTGCCAGTATCTGTGCCAGTACGCGGCGAAAAATCGAGAGCGATCAATGGGCGCAATCTACGACGATCAAAAGTACAAAGACCTGATGAACGGCAACTACTATCCGCTCGAGAACATGAAGCGGAGCGTTGCCAGGCTTAAGGCCTCCAAGCAGATCGACATCGAGACGATGGAATACGGCCAGTATCAGCCGATCCTGTCGCCGCTGGAGACATGGCCGAACGGCAGCGGCAAGGTGTGGTTCAAGGCACTCGGCCATGCCCGCCTTCAGCTCACCGCCCAGCCCAACACAACGCCGCTGTCAAACGACGAGCGCGTCGTGGTCCCGCCGACGAAATGCGCATTGCTGGATGCGTCCATCCGCAAGTGCTTCAACTCGGAGCCGCCGATCCCGATGAAGGCCGACATCCGGCAACACCAGAAGGACGACGCCAATTCCGACCAACACGAGATTCGTCTGATCTGGGAGTACGGCAATGGCGAGGACCACGCGCCGACATTGCTCAATCTGACCATGGTCTGCCCCCATGCAGCCAAGCCGCGACAGGCGGATGCCTCAGCCGAGGCCCGGCAGGAGCTCTCCGAAAAGTAAGACGCACTCTGGCGGCAATGCCATCCGATCTGGCGCGGGCTGGCACTTTGCGGCCCGTGCTTTTTTTGTGCGTGCTTTCGAAGGACGCTGAATCACGAGACCACGCCTCCCCACCAGCAAATGCTCGGCGCGACGTCGAGCAAGGCGCGGCATGATTTCCTCGGCAGTGCCGGCGAAACGACGCTCGCCTGCCGGCGACTACGGGGACAGTGCACTCAATAGCGGTTGTCGAAATCGCAATGGCTGCCACGTCCGAGTTCGGCGCTGTCGGCGCAACGCTCAACCACCTGAGGCAGCCGCAAGGGATTCGCCGGAGCCCGTGACACTCACGCACGGCTCCCCCAAAACAAAAATGGCCCGCTTCAAGCGGGCCATTTTCGGATCGGGACCGGTAAGGTCCGAACTTGGTTGCGGGGATAGGATTTGAACCTATGACCTTCAGGTTATGAGCCTGACGAGCTACCGGGCTGCTCCACCCCGCGTTAACCGTTGCTTTGCCTTCGTGAAAGTGCCGGGGACGGTGAATGAAGGGCCGGCGCTGTTCGCGTGGCTTGCTTCGTCCGTCCCGAAGGCTTCCTTGGAAGGCAACCCCGGGCAAAGCCCGTTGGGTGCGGGCGGTATGTACCAACCCGGGGTGGCTTTGGAAAGGGCTGCGGGGACGTTTTTTTCGACTTTATGACAGCGCGGTGGACGAATTTGCGGCCTGTTTGGCCCGCCCTTGCCAGAAGTTCCACAAGGGGCCAGCTTGCGGCAACAAAACCAGGCGGAAACGCCACTTCGAGGGGGAGAACGCCATGGACCACGCCTTGGACCGCCCCTCCGATCGCCCCCCGACGAGCGCCCCGCTTCGGGCTCTCGAAGACGCCTGCCATGCCATGGTCGCGCGGTCGCGGGCCGAGCCGGCGCCTGGCCTTGCCGAGCGGCTCGACCGGCTGGCGCGGCTGCGCACTGTCGTCGCCGACAACGAGGAGCGCTTCCGGCAGGCGATCTCGGCGGATTTCGGCCACCGCTGCGCGGTCGAGACCAATATCGCCGAGACCATGATGGTGTTCTCCGAGATCCGTCATGCGACCAAGCACCTCAAGAGCTGGATGGCGCCGCAGCGCGTTTCGACGGCGCTGCAATTTTTGCCCGCGCGCAATCGGCTGATGTCGCAGCCGCTCGGCGTCGTCGGCATCATCGCGCCCTGGAATTATCCGCTGCAGCTGACGCTCGCGCCCGCGATCGGCGCGCTCGCCGCCGGCAACCGTGTCATCATTAAGCCGAGCGAACACGTCGCCCATTTCTCAGCGCTGCTGAAGGAGGCGGTCGCCGCGCGGTTCGATGCTGCGGAGTTGCTCGTCACCGGGGTCGAGGACGAGGTCGCGAAGGCCTTCGCACACCTGCCGTTCGATCATCTGGTGTTCACCGGCTCGACCCGGGTCGGGCGGCTGGTGGCGGAGGCCGCGGGGCGCAATCTGACGCCGGTCACGCTCGAACTCGGGGGCAAGTCGCCTGTTATCATCGACGCCTCGGCCGACCTCGAAGAGGCCGCCGAACGCATCGCCTACGGCAAGCTGCTCAATGCCGGGCAGACCTGCATCGCGCCGGACTATGTGCTGGTGCCCGAGCGCTCGCTGCAGGCCTTCGCCGAAAAAGTGCGCGCGCAGATGCGGCGCATGTTCGGCACCGACCCCGCCAACAAGGACTACACCTCCGTGATCTCCGACCGGCATTATGCCCGGCTGGAGAATCTCGTCGCGGATGCGGTACGCCGCGGCGCCAAGATCCTGCAGCCGGCGAAGGCGGACGATCCGAACTGGAAGGCGCACCGCAAATTCCCGCCGACGCTGATCATGGGCGCGACCGAGGCGATGACGGTGATGCAGGAGGAGATTTTCGGACCGGTGCTGCCGGTGCTCGGCTATCGCGAACCGGCCGACGCCATCGCCTTCGTCAACGCCCGCGACCGGCCGCTGGCGCTGTACTGGTTCGGCAAGGACAGCGATGCGCGCGACGAGGTGTTGGCGCGCACCGTCTCCGGCGGCGTCACCATCAACGACTGCCTGTTCCACTTCGCGCAAATCAACCAGCCGATGGGCGGCGTCGGCGCGTCCGGCACCGGCGCCTATCACGGCGAATGGGGCTTTCGCACGTTCAGCAAGCTGAAGCCGGTGTTCTATCGTTCGAAATTCAACCGCCTCGCCGACCTCTATCCGCCCTATGGCGGCAAGATCGCGCGGCTGGAGAAGATGATGCGGTTCATGTCGTAATTGCCCGTCATTGCGAGCGCAGCGAAGCAATCCAGACTGTCTCCGCCGTGGGATTCTGGATTGCTTCGCTGCGCTCGCAATGACGAGAAGAAAAATGCAAGAGGGGGAAACATCAGTGACTGACACATTCGATTTCGTCGTCGTGGGCGCGGGCTCCGGCGGCTGCGCGGTGGCGGGGCGGCTGTCGGAGGATGCGGGGACATCCGTGGCGCTGCTCGATGCCGGCGGACGGAACGACAATTGGCGGATCACCACGCCGTTCGGGCTGGCTTTGCCATACAAGGCCGCGAACTGGGGCTTCGATACCGTGCCGCAGAAGGGATTGAACAGCCGTATCGGCTATCAACCGCGCGGCAAGGGGCTCGGCGGGTCCTCGGCGATCAATGCCATGGTCTACATCCGCGGCAACAAATGGGACTACGACCACTGGGCCTCGCTCGGCAATGCCGGTTGGTCGTACGCGGACGTGCTGCCCTATTTCAAGCGCTCGGAGAACAACGCCGATTTCGACGGCGCGTATCATGGCAAGGGCGGCCCGCTGCATGTCAACAGGCTGCGCGCGGACAATCCGATCCATGACGTCTTCCATCAGGCGGCCCGCGAGGCGCAGTTCCGCATCCGCGAGGACTTCAATGCGGAGGACCACGAAGGGCTTGGCAGCTACCAGGTGACGCAGCACAATGGCGAGCGCTGGAGCGCGGCGCGCGCCTATGTGAATCCGCATATGGGCAAGCGCGCCAATCTGCGTGTCGAGACGCAGGCGCATGCCACGCGCATCCTGTTCGAAGGTGGGCGCCCGGTCGGCATCGAATATGTCCAGGGCAAGCAGACGAAGCAGCTGCGCGCGCGGCGCGAGGTGATCCTCGCCTCCGGTGCCTTCCAGTCACCGCAATTGCTGATGCTGTCGGGCATCGGCGACGGCGAGGCGCTCGCCGCGCACGGGATCGACGTCGTGCGTCATTTGCCGGGCGTCGGACGCAATCTGCAGGATCATCCGGATTTCGTGTTCGTCTACGCCTCCGACTACCCGCACTTCGTCCATTCCTCGATCGGCCGGCTGCCATCCCTGCTCCGCGCCATCCAACGGTACCGCCGGGAGCGGCGCGGACTGATGACCACCAACTTCGCCGAGTGTGGCGGCTTCCTGAAGACCCGGGCCGATCTCGATGTGCCCGACATCCAGCTGCACTTCATCATCGCGATGCTCGACGATCACGGCCGCAAGAAGCACAAGGAGGCGGGCTTCTCATGCCATGTCTGCCTGTTGCGACCGAAGAGCCGTGGCAGCGTCTGGCTGAAAAGCGCCGATCCGCTGGCAGCACCGATGATCGATCCGAATTTCTTGGGCGAGGCGGAGGATCTCGAGACGATGGTCGCGGGCTTCAAGACCACGCGGCGGCTGATGGAGACGCCCGCGATGCGCGCGTTGCAGAAGAAGGACATGTTCACGTCCGATGTGAGAACGGACGACGACATCCGCGCCATCCTGCGCGCGCGTGTCGACACCGTCTATCACCCCGTCGGCACCTGCAAGATGGGCACCGATGCGATGGCCGTGGTCGATCCGGCGCTGAAGGTGCACGGCGTCGAAGGCCTGCGCGTCGTCGACGCCGCGATCATGCCGACACTGATCGGCGGCAACACCAATGCGCCGACCATCATGATCGGGGAGAAGGCGGCGGATATGATCAGGGGCGAGGTGCGGTAGCTCTTCTCCCTCTCCCCGCTTGCGGGGAGAGGGTTGGGGTGAGGGGGAGCCTCCGCGAGGACGGAAGCAGTCGAATATGCAGAGACTCCCCCTCACCCGCATCGCATCTTCGATGCGATGCGACCTCTCCCCGCAAGCGGGGCGAGGTGAAGAAAGAGCTCAATTCAACAAGAACCCGCCGTCGACCGTCACCACGCTGCCCGTCATGTACCGCGAGGCCTTCGAGGCCAGCAGCAGGATCGCGCCGTCGAGATCGGATTCGGCGCCGATGCGGCGCTGGGGAATGCGCTTGGTCAGGCGCTCGCCCGGCGGCGTCGACCAGAACGCGTGGTTCATCTCGGTGTCGATGTAGCCGGGCGCCAGCGCGTTGATGCGGATATTCTGCCCCGCAAGCTCCAGCGCCATCGCTTTGGTCGCCTGGATGATGCCGGCCTTGGAGATCGCGTAAGGCGACAACGCCTTCAGCACGCCGGTGCCGAGCACGGAGGCGATGTTGACGATGTTGCCTGCCTGCTTGCGCGCGATCATGCGGCGCGCGATCTCGGTGGCGAGGAAATAGGCGCCCTTGAGATTGGCGCCGATCACCGCGTCCCAATCGGCCTCGGTCTGCTCGGTCGCGAGCTTTTCGATGGCGATGCCGGCATTGTTGATCAGCACCGTGACCGGGCCGAGCGCGGCTTCCGCGGCATCGACGGCCCTCGCGATCGAGGCAGTGTCGGTGACGTCGAGCGCGACGGCGGCGGCACGGCCGCCTTTGCCGCGGATCTCGTCTTCCAGGCTCTTCAGCTTGTCGGTCTGCCGCGCCGCGAGCGCAACGGCCGCGCCATGCGCCGCCAGCACCCGGGCAAATTGCCGCCCCAGCCCCTGGCTCGCGCCTGTGACGAGGATGGTTTCCTGACTGACATCGAATAGGTCTGACATGACGCTTTCCTTGACGCTTTATTGGGCTTTGGGGCCATCAATACAGACGATTTTAACGATCTGAAACCGGAATGATCGGTTCTGCGTTCACTCGTTCCATGGCAGGCTCCCGCGCATGAACAGTTTCGATCTCGCCGTCTATGCGGCGTTCGCCATCGCGATCGGCTTCGGTTTCAGGACCGGCCTGCTCGGCAGCGCCATGACGATCCTGGCCTATCTCCTCGCCGCCCCCATCGCCGTCGCGCTGATGCCGCTGATCGTCCCGCAAATCGCGGGCAATCCGAACGCGCCGCTGCTGCAGAACTGGATCTGGTTCTTCGGCATCTTCGTGGTGGTCGGCATGCTGTTTGGATATCTCGGCCGGCTGGCGCTGAGCGATACGATACGGCAGGCCGGCATCGGCGACCGGCTCGGGGGCGCAGCCCTCGGCGCCATCAGGGTCGGCCTCGTCGCCACCACGCTGGTGCTGGTGTTCGACCAGATCGTGCCGGCCAACCGCCAGCCGCCGTTTCTCGCCGGCTCGCATTTGCGGCCGCTGTTCTCGATGGTGGGCCAGATGGGCTTCAAGTCGCTGCCGCCGGAGGCGGCCTCCGCGATCGACCGTCTCAAGCAGGAGCGGCGCATCTGATGAGGCGCATTTGCATCGCCGGGCAAGTGCGCATGCATTTTGATGCGAGCCAATCCCTTATCAGCGGCGCCAAGGTTGGCTAGAATAGCGGCTTCTTAAAAACCTGCCAGACATTACGGGAGTGAAACAGTGGATCTTGGGATCAAAGGTCGCCGCGCCATCGTCTGCGCATCCAGCAAAGGCCTCGGACGCGCCTGCGCCATCTCGCTGGCCGAGGCCGGCGTACACGTCACGCTGACCGCGCGCGGCGCCGAGGCCCTGAAGAAGACGGCCGACGACATCCGCAAGGCCTATCCTGATGTGACCGTCACCGAGATCGTCGGCGACATCACGACGCCGGCGGGCCGCGAGGCCGTGCTGAAGGCCTGCCCCGAGCCGGATATCCTGATCAACAATGCCGGCGGACCTCCGCCCGGCGATTTCCGCAACTGGACCCGCGACGACTGGATCAAGGCGATCGACGCCAACATGCTGACGCCGATCGAGCTGATCAAATCGACCGTGGACGGCATGATGGCGCGCAAATTCGGCCGCATCGTCAACATCACCTCGGCCGCGGTGAAGGCGCCGATCGACATTCTCGGTCTCTCCAACGGCGCGCGCGCCGGCCTCACCGGCTTCATCGCCGGCCTGTCGCGCAAGACCGTGATCAACAACGTCACCATCAACGGCCTGTTGCCGGGCCCGTTCGAGACCGACCGCCTGCGCAGCACCGCGAAGGGGGAATCCGAGAAGCGCGGCATCACGCCGGACCAGGTTCTGGCCGAGCGCGCCAAGCTCAATCCCGCGGGCCGCTTCGGCGATCCCGAGGAATTCGGCTATGCCTGCGCATTCCTGTGCGGCGCCAAGGCCGGCTTCATCACCGGGCAGAACCTTCTGCTCGATGGCGGTGCCTTCCCGGGAACGCTGTGAGAGCAGTCTGGTACGAGGAGACAGGACCGGCGGCGGACGTCCTCACCTATGGTGAGATGGCGACGCCGGTCGCAGGTCCAGGCGAAGTTCGCATTCGCTTGGAAGCCTCCGGCGTCAATCCGGCCGATGTCGGCCGGCGCGGGGGCAGCTATCGCGCGAAGGAATTTTCGCGCGTGATTCCGAACAGCGATGGCGCGGGCTTTATCGACCAGATCGGCGATGGCGCGACGCGGTTCAAGATCGGCGACAGGGTCTGGCTGTTCAACGGCCAGCGCAACGGCCGCGCCTTTGGCACCGCGGCCGAACATATCGCGCTTGCCGAGCATCTGGTGACGCCGCTGCCGGACAATCTCTCTTTTGCGGAAGGCGCGACGCTGGGCATTCCCGCAATGACGGCGTGGTGCTCCCTGTTCGCGGACGGTCCGGTCGTCGGCAAATCCGTGCTGGTCACCGGCGGCGCGGGTGCAGTCGGGCATTACGCCGTGCAACTCGCGAAATGGGGCGGCGCGCAGGTGATCGCGACCGTGAGCTCGGCGATGAAAGGCGAGCAGGCGCGACAGGCTGGTGCCGATCTCGTGGTCAATTACAGGGACGAAGATGTCGTTGCCAAGGCCATGACCTTCACCGGCGGACGCGGGGTCGACCGATTGGTCGATGTCGATTTCGGCGGCAACATCGCGACGACCCTGAAGTTGATGGCCATAAATTCGACCATCGCGGTCTACGCCACGAACGGCAACCGCACGCCGACCGTGCCGATGCGCGAGCTGATGGAGAAGTGCATCACGCTCCGCTCGCTCGTCTTGTTCGCACTACCGCCCGCGCTGCTGGCGGCGGCGCAGGCCGACATCTCGAAATGGCTGGCAGCGGGGCCGCGAATCCACAATGTCGCGGCGCAGTTTGCGCTGTCGGAGACGGCGCAGGCCCATGTCGCGGTCGAGAGAGGCGACAAGCTCGGCACCGTGGTCGTCGACTGCGCGCGCTGATATCGGCCAGGATTACCGCTGTTGCTTGGTGGGCTCGTCTTCGTCCCGCTGGCTCGGACTGGATGAATCGGCGACTGGGTTTCCATCGGTCCAGTCGACGCCGAATTCGTCGAGCCCGTCGGCGAGCAGATCGCCCAGCATCGGCTCACCGAGCAGATAATGCGCCGTTTCGCGCCGGGGACTGCGATACTCGGCGCGCGCCTCCACCGCGCGTGCGCGCAAATCGTCCCAATCGTCGATCGTGCCATCGCCGCGGCCGAGCCAGGTCAGCGCGACGAGATCGATCTGCTCGTCCTCGTTCATGGCCACGATGAAACTTCCGAGTTCGTTGACCACCGGATCGGAGCCGTCATCCTCGAGGACGTCGACCGCATCGTCATCCGTCGCATTCGAGCCGGAATCCGGATCGGAATCCGCCTGCTTGACGTCGAATTCACGCGCCCTTTCGATGATGAAGGCGACCTTCTCCGCGGAAATCGCAAGCTCTGGCATGGCTGGCCCTTTGTCTTTCCCTTGGGTTCCCGCGATAACGCCGCACCGCGTCAGATGATCCATTGCGCCTGACGGCGAAACTGCGCATGTTCCCCGCCAAAGCAAGAACATGAGGATGCGCCGGATGCAGTGGAAGGTCGGCAGGGTCAAAATCAGCAAGATCGTGGAATTGGAGACGGTCGGCTCGACCCGCTTCATTCTGCCCTTGGCGAGCAATGCAGAAATCCAGAAGCTGCCTTGGCTGATCCCGCATTTCGCCACGGAAGAAGGCCGGCTGAAAATGTCGATCCATTCGCTGGTGGTGGAGACGCCTTCGCGCCGCATCGTGGTCGATACCGGGCTTGGCAATGACAAGCAGGGCCGCAACGTCCCGACCTGGAACAACCGCACCACGCCGTTCCTGGAGACGATGATTGCGGCGGGCTTTCCGCCTGACAGCATCGATACCGTGCTGTGCACGCATCTGCATGTCGATCATGTCGGCTGGAACACGAAATGGGTCGACGGCAAATGGGTGCCGACCTTCCCCAACGCGCGCTACGTCTTCGGCAAGACCGAATATGAGCATTGGCGCGACCATTCCACCGAGCCGGACAAGCAGGCCGTGTTTGGCGATTCCGTGAAGCCGATCGTCGATGCCGAGCGGGCCGAGTTGATCCCGAGCGACCACCGGCTCAGCGAGGAGATCAGCATGATCCCGACCCCCGGCCACAGCCCCGGGCATATGAGCATTCTGATCCAGTCGGACGGCGAGCAGGGACTGCTGACGGGCGACGTCGCCCATCATCCCTGCCAGATGGCGCATCTCGGCTGGTCCTCGACCGCGGATTCCGATCAGAGCCAATCTGCCGCGACGCGGCGCGAATTGTTCGGCCGGTTTGCCGATACCCCGACGCTGGTGATCGGCGGGCATTTTTCGGCCGGGCACATCAGGCGGGACGGGGACGCGTTCAGGTTCGAGGCGCTGGCCTAGGCCTCGTGCCCCGGGACGAACCTCCCGAATCGAGAGGCTGCAATGCGCCCCTCTTTGAGCGGTTGAATTTCCCGCCGCCCTGTTCCATGAAGCTGTTCAACCGATCGGTCCAGTCCAGGGAGAAACGAGAATGAAGCTTGTTCGTTATGGCGAGAAGGGTGCGGAGAAGCCCGGCCTGATCGACAAATCCGGCCAGTTGCGGGACCTGTCGGCGCATGTGAAGGACCTGACCGGCGAGGCCTATTCGCCCGAGAGCCTGAAGAAGCTGGCGGCGCTCGATCCCGCCTCGCTACCCGCCGTCTCCGGCAAGCCACGGTTCGGCGCCCCCGTCACCGGCATGTCGAAATTCGTCGCGATCGGCCTCAACTACAGCGACCACGCCAAGGAGACCGGCGCGGAGATTCCGAGCGAGCCGATCATTTTCATGAAGGCCAACACCTCGCTGTCCGGCCCGAACGACGCCGTCGAGAAGCCGCGCGGCTCGACCAAGCTCGACTGGGAGGTCGAGATCGCCGCGATCATCGGCACGCGCGCAAAATACGTCTCGGAAGCCGACGCGCTCAACCACGTCGCGGGCTACTGCGTCTGCAACGACGTCTCCGAGCGCGCCTTCCAGATCGAGCGCCTGGGTCAGTGGACCAAGGGCAAGTCGCACGACACGTTCGGCCCGCTCGGCCCCTGGCTCGCCACCAAGGACGAGATCAAGGACGTGCAGAACCTGCCGATGTGGCTCGACGTCAACGGTCAGCGCCGCCAGACCGGCTCGACCAAGACCATGATCTTCTCGATGGCCAAGTGCATCTCCTATGTCTCGCAGTTCATGACGCTGCTGCCGGGCGACATCATCACGACAGGCACCCCGCCCGGCGTCGGCCTCGGCATGAAGCCGCCGACCTTCCTCAATGTCGGCGACGTCATCACGCTCGGCATCGAGGGTCTCGGCGAACAGCGCCAGGAGATCGTCGCGGCGTAAGCCGCCGCCCTTACTACTGCCACATCGTCATTCCGAGCGAAGCGAAGCAATCCAGAGATCGTCCGGCGGAGACAGCCTGGATTGCTTCGTCGCTTCGCTCCTCGCAATGACGAAGCAAAACTTTCATTTTTTGGATACTCGCCATGAAGCTCACCTTCTCTCCCGCCTCGCCCTTCGCCCGCAAGGTGCGCATCGCCGCGATCGAGCTTGGGCTGATCGACAAGATCGAGTTCACGCCGGCAGCCGTCGCGCCGGGCACGGCCAACGAGGACTATTCGAAGATCACGCCGCTGAAAAAGCTGCCGGTGCTGATCACCAATGACGGCGATGTTATTTTGGACTCCTACGTCATCGTCGAATATCTCAACGAGATGGCCGGCGGCAGCCTGATCCCCGATTACGGTCCGCGGCGCTGGAAGGCCAAGACCAATCATGCCCTGATCAACGGCATGCTCGATTCCATGCTGCTGTGCCGCTACGAGAAGATGGTGCGGCCGCAGGGCCTCCAATGGCAGGCGTGGTCGGACGACCATTGGAATCGGGCCTGGACCGGCATGGCGCGCTTCGAGAACATGCCCGAAGTGCTGAACGGCCCGTTCGACATCTCGCAGATCGGCCTCGTCTGCGTGCTCGGCTATGCCGACTTCCGCTTCGCCGATTGCGGCTGGCGCAAGGCCTATCCGAAGCTCGACGCCTTCCACCAGAAGATGCTGGAGCGGCCCTCCGTGAAGATCTCGGTGCCGCCATCGGCGTAGTATCGCGACGGCGGGGAGAAGGATGATGCGCGATCGCTTCCCCCGCCTCAGCATTCTCGGCGCGAGCCTCGTGCTTGCCTTGACCGTCTCAACCACTTCCGTGCAAGCCGACGGCATGGTGCCTGGACAGCGAACCCTCGCCTGCGAACCGCCATCGTCAACCGACGACGGCTGGACAACTGCGTCGCCCGACAGCGTCGGCATGGACGGCGCGCAACTCTGCGGCATCGCCGCACGACTCGGGCAACGCGCGACTTCGGTCCATTCGGTTGTCGTCGCGCGCCACGGCAAGCTCGTCTTCGAGCAATACTTCGCCGGCTACGACCAGCCCTGGGGACAACCGGAAGGCCAGCGCGAATTCACCGCGACGACGAAGCACGACATGCGTTCGGCATCGAAGAGCGTCGTTTCGCTGCTCGTCGGCATCGCGATCGATCGGAAGCTGATCGAAGGCGTCGACGAGCCTGTGCTCAGATTCTTCCCCGACCATCAGGCTGTGAAGCAGGCGGGCTGGGAGGCTATTACGCTGCGCCATCTGCTGACGATGTCCTCGGGAATGAAATGGGACGAGGCGCGGGCCTGGACCGATCCGAACAACGACGAGCCGCATCTCGGCTTTGAGGTCGATCCGATCGGCTATGTGCTCGCAAGGCCGGTCGCCGCGCCGCCGGATGTGCTCTGGACCTATAATGGCGGCGGGACTGAACTGCTCGGCAACATCCTTGAACGCGTCTCGGGCAAGCCGTTGGAGGCGTTTGCGCGCGAGGTGCTGTTCCAGCCGCTCGGAATCACCGATTTCGAGTGGAAGGCCTACCCGAAGAACGGCAAGATCGCTGCGGCCGCCGGCCTGCGTTTGCGTCCGCGAGATGCCGCCAAGCTCGGCCAGCTCGTGCTCAGCCACGGGCAATGGAACGGCCAGCAGATCGTCTCGGCCGATTGGATTGCACAATCGATCGTACCGCGCTTCCAGGCGATCGGCTTTTTCGGCGGCACGCTGTTCTATGGCTATCAATGGTGGATGGGCCGCTCGCTGGCCAGCGGGAGGGAAGTCAAATGGATTGGCGCCTTCGGCTGGGGCGGCCAGCGCCTATTCATCGTGCCCGAGCTTGATCTTGTCATGATGACCACCGCTGCCCAATACGGCCAGCCGAAGGAAGGGCTGGCCGCGATCGACGTCCTCTCCAACATCGTCATTCCGTCTGTGCGTGACGCACGCTGAGTGCAAGGAAGCGAGCATGAGCCTGAAATACGCGGTCGGCGATCTCACCATCCATCGCATCATCGAGCAGGAAACCTCATTCGTGCCGGCACTGGAGATGTTGCCGGGGCTGACGCCGGAGCTGCTGGCCGAGAACCGGGCGTGGATGAGGGAGGCGAAAGCCCTGGATGACAGCGACACATTGATGCTGTGCTTCCAGTCCTATGTGATCAAGACGCCGCACCACACCATTCTGGTCGACAGCTGCATCGGCAACGACAAGCCCCGGCCGCAGCGGCCGAAATGGAACATGAAGACCGACGACACCTATCTGCGCGGTCTCGCCGCCGCAGGCTTCTCGGTCGGCGACATCGACTTCGTGATGTGCACGCATCTGCACGTCGATCACGTCGGCTGGAACACGCGGCTGGAGAATGGCCGCTGGGTGCCGACCTTCCCGAAGGCGCGTTACGTCTTCGCCAAGCAGGAGTTCGATCACTGGAGCGAGCAGAACGCGAAGGCGGAGGTGCCGCCCTTCGCCGACAGCGTGCTGCCGGTGGTCGAGGCCAAACGCCACGAGCTCGTCGGCAACGATCACGAGATCGGCGATCACGTCCGCATCCTGCCGACGCCGGGCCACACGCCGGGCCATATCGCCATCGCGATGGGCCACGGCAAGGATGACGCCGTGTTCTCCGGCGACCTCATGCACTCGCCGTTGCAGACGCTCTATCCGGAGCTGTCGGTCAAGTTTGACCTCGATCAAGCCAGGGCGGCAACGACGCGCCGCAGCTTCCTGGAACGCTATTGCGACACCGACACGCTGTGCTGCACCGCGCATTTCCCCTCGCCGTCGGTGGGAAAGATCCGGCGCAAGGGCAGCGGCTTCGTCTGCGCGGCGGTTTAACGCGGCCTTCCTCTCCGTCATGCCCGGGCTTGTCCCGGGCATCCACGTTCTTACAATCAACCGTAACGAAGAACGTGGATGGCCGGGACAAGCCCGGCCATGACGAGGAAACACCAATGACAACGCTCCCCGAGATCCCGCTCACCGCCGGCATCCGCTCACGCTATGTCGACGATATCAACGGCCTGCGCATGCATGTGCTGGAGGCCGGCTTCGAGACCAAGGGGCGGCCCTGCATCCTGCTACTGCACGGCTTTCCGGAGCTCGCCTTCTCCTGGCGCAAGGTGATGCCGGCGCTGAGCGCGGCGGGCTATCACGTGATCGCACCGGACCAGCGCGGCTATGGCCGCACGACGGGATGGAGCGCGGAATACGACGGCGATCTCGCGCCGTTTTCGCTCTTCAACCTGGTGCGGGATGCGCTCGGGCTGGTGTCGGCGTTTGGCTACAGGCAGGTCGATGTGGTGGGACATGATTTCGGCAGCCCGGTCGCGGCCTGGTGCGCGCTGATGCGGCCCGACGTGTTTCGTTCGGTGGCGATGATGAGCGCGCCGTTCGGCGGAGCGCCGCCGCTGCCGTTCAACACGGTCGACGCGCCGGCAAAGCCACCGGCCGAAGACCCCGTGCATCGCGAGCTCGCCGCCTTGCCGCGTCCGCGCAAGCATTATCAATGGTACTATGCGACACGCCCGGCCAACGCCGACATCCACCGTGCGCCGCAGGGCGTGCATGATTTCCTGCGCGCCTACTATCATCACAAGAGCGCGGACTGGACCGACAACAAGCCGTATCCGCTGAAGTCCTGGTCGGCGAACGAGCTTGCGAAGCTGCCGACCTATTATGTGATGGACCTGAACGAGACCATGGCCGAGACGGTCGCAAAAGAGATGCCCTCGCCGGCCGCGATCGCCGCCAATCAATGGCTGCCCGACCGCGAGCTTGCCTACTACAGCGCCGAATATGGCCGCACCGGATTCCAGGGCGGCCTGCAATGGTATCGCTGCGGCACATCGGGGGCATTCAACAGCCAGCTCCAATTGTTGGCCGGCCGCACCATCGACGTCCCCTCCTGCTTCATCTCGGGCAAGCAGGATTGGGGCACCTATCAGCGTCCCGGCGTGTTCGAGGCGATGCAGGCGCGGGCCTGCACGAAGCTGCTCGGCTGCCACCTCGTCGACGGCGCCGGTCACTGGGTGCAGCAAGAGCAACCGGCCGAGGTGAGCCGTCTGCTGCTCGATTTCCTGGCGAAGAGCCGCGGCGTGGTTTGACCCGGGAACCCAAGCGCCCTATATAGTTTAGAATTGTTCTAAACTGACCAGACAGGGCCACCGTGAAGAATTTTGCCGATCTCACCGAACGCGAGGTGCTTGCGGTCGCGATCTCCTCCGAGGAGGAGGACAGCCGCATCTACATGAGCTTCGCCGAAGACCTGAAGGAGCGCTATCCGGACTCCGCCAAGATCTTCGAGCAGATGGCCGAGGAAGAGCGCGGCCATCGCCACATGCTACTGGAAATGTACGAGCAGCGCTTCGGTCCGCATTTGCCCCCGATCCGCCGCGAGGATGTCAAAGGCTTCCTGCGCCGTCGTCCGGTCTGGCTCACCAAAAACCTGCCGCTCGACACCGTCCGCAGGGAAGTCGAGACAATGGAATTGCAGGCCGAGCGCTTTTACGTGAAGGCGGCCGAACAGGCGCAGGATGTCGGCGTGCGCCGCCTGCTCGGCGATCTGGCCGAAGCCGAGAAAGGCCACGAAGAGGTGGCCGCCAAGCTGACGGACCAGATCCTGAGCTCAGACGTGCGCGCCGAAGAAGACCGCACTAACCGCCGCATGTTCGTGCTGCAATATGTGCAGCCAGGTCTCGCCGGCCTGATGGACGGCTCCGTCTCGACGCTGGCGCCGCTGTTTGCGGCTGCGTTCGCCACGCATCAGAACTGGCAAACATTTCTGGTCGGCCTCGCCGCCTCGATCGGCGCCGGCATCAGCATGGGTTTTGCGGAAGCGCTGTCCGACGACGGCTCGCTGACCGGGCGCGGTTCGCCCTGGCTGCGCGGTCTCACCTGCGGCTTGATGACGACGCTCGGCGGGCTTGGACACACGCTGCCCTATCTCGTGCCCGATAGCTGGGCCAACGCATTCTGGATCGCGACCGGAATCGCCGGAATCGTGGTGTTCTTCGAGTTGTGGGCGATTGCCTTCATCCGCGCGCGCTACATGGACACGCCGTTCCTCCAGGCCGTGTTCCAGATCGTGCTCGGCGGCGCGATCGTGCTGGCGGTGGGGATACTGATCGGAGCGGCGTAGGACGCTGTCATGCCCCGGCTTGATTGGGGCATCCAGTACGCCGCGACCTCTCCGTGGCCGATCGGCGCCGGAGGAATACTGATCGCCCGGTCAAGCCGGGCGATGACTGCGAGTGGTTACTTGGCTCACCGCGTTCCGTCTTGCTCAGATGTCAATCGCGATCAAACGGCGGTTGCGGTGCTGGGCCAAACTGCGCATCATCGTTCGACAATAAGAACAGGAGATGCGCCATGGCCAAATCCGAATGGAGCTTCAAAAGCGCGGTCGCGCTGTCGGCCGCACTGACTTCGAAGAAGGTCTCGTCGGTCGAGCTCACGCAGGATGCGATCGACCGCATCGAACGGCACGACGGCAAGGTCAACGCGATCTGCGTGCGGGATTTCGACCGTGCGCTGGACGCCGCACGCGAGGCGGACGCCGCATTGGCACGCGGCGAGCGCAAGCCGCTGCTCGGCCTGCCGATGACGATCAAGGAATCCTTCAACATCGTCGGCCTGCCGACGACCTGGGGCTGGACGCCGCAGAAAGATTTCAAGCCGCCCGAGGATGCGCTCTCGATCACGCGGGTGAAGGGTGCCGGCGGCGTCATCCTCGGCAAGACCAACGTGCCCGTCGGGTTGGCGGATTGGCAGAGCTACAACGAGATCTACGGCACGACGAACAATCCATTCGATCTCGGTCGCACGCCGGGTGGCTCGTCGGGCGGCTCGTCTGCGGCGCTGGCGGCAGGCTACGGACCGCTTTCGCTCGGGTCCGACATCGGCGGCTCGCTGCGCGTGCCCGCCTTTCATTGCGGGGTCTATGCGCACAAGCCGACCTACAATCTCTGTCCAACGCGTGGCCACACGCCGCCGCCATTTCCAGCCATTCCGATGGAGCGCGATATGGCGGTGATCGGTCCGATGGCGCGGAGCGCAGTCGACCTGCCCCTGCTCCTGGATGTGATGGCAGGCCCCGATCCTCTGGACCTGGGCATCGGATACAAGCTCGCGCTGCCGGAGGCGCGACACCGCGCGCTGAAGGATTTCCGCGTGCTGGTGATCGACAGCCATCCGCTGCTGCCTGCCAATGCAGATATTCGCGGCGCGATCGAGAAGCTGGCGGACCAATTGACGGGCACGGGCGCGCGCGTCGCGCGCGAAAGTCCGCTGTTTCCGGACTTCACGGAAGCCTCTCGCCTCTACATGCGCATGCTGATGGGTTTTCTCGGCGCCTTCTCTCCGCCGGACATTCTCGCCGGAGCGCGTGCCGGAGCGGCGCAGCTCTCGCCCGAGGACAAGAGCCTCGCTGCCGAACGGCTGCGCGGCATGACCAGTACACATCAGGCTTGGGTGTTCGACGAAGGCGCTCGCGCCGGCCTGCGCGCGCAGTGGCGGCAATTGTTCAGGACATTCGATGCGGTGATCTGCCCGATCATGCCGACCCCGGCCTATCCGCATGATCATTCGCCGGAGCAGGAAAAACGCCGGATCAATATCGATGGCAAGGACCACGCCTATCCGGACCAGCTTGCGTGGCCCGGCATCGCCACGCTGACGGGCCTGCCGGCAACGGCCGTTCCGCTCGGCCTGTCGAAGGACGGACTGCCGGTCGGCGTGCAGATTATCGGGCCCTTCCTCGAGGACCGCACTCCGCTCAAGCTCGCCGAGCTGATCGAACGCGAGTTCGGCGGGTTCGTGCCGCCGAAGATGTTCGACGATTGATCTGTCGTTGCGACGGCGCCGCGAGGTCAGCGCTCCAGATTCTTCAACAGCAATTTCAGGGCTGTCGCCGCAAAGGTCTGCATATTGGCCAAGCGGTCGTTGCCGCCCGTCTCCAGTGTCATCACCTCGAACGCGGGCCCGGCGACCGCCATACAGCTGTGGCCCGCCGCATCGCCGTACCGATTGCCGGTGGGACCGGCTGCGCCGGTTTCGGACAGGCCCCAATCGCAGTTGAAGCGGCTGCGCATCCGCTCGGCCAGCAACTGCGCATAGGGCTCCGACGAGGAACGAAAGCCCTTCATTCCTTCGTCTGAAATATCCATCAGCACACGCCTGGCATCGCGGGTGTAGACCACGGCGCCGCCGAGGAAATAGGCGGACGCGCCGGGGACCGCGAGAAGGCTGGCCGAGATCAGGCCGCCGGTCGAGGATTCCGCCACGGCAATGGTCTGTTTGCGCGCGATCAGTTTCGCCGCGACCTGTTCCGCAATGCCGACGAGCTCTTTCATTCCTTGACCC
Organism: Bradyrhizobium sp. Kon69; assembly: GCF_055807515.1. Lineage (NCBI taxonomy): Bacteria > Pseudomonadati > Pseudomonadota > Alphaproteobacteria > Hyphomicrobiales > Nitrobacteraceae > Bradyrhizobium > Bradyrhizobium sp. Kon69. The sequence goes on from NZ_JBVVOS010000027.1 coordinate 84,613, forward strand.
CTTATGCCTTCGCAACCGAGCCCGGCCCTTCTAGCATATGACAGCGCCGTTGGCCGAGTTGCAGCCGACGGGCAGGCCTGCTTGAATGGCGGCCAAAGGCGGCGGTCAAACGCCGCCCGCGAGACGACGCGACGAGGAAACGTGAAGGACAGGTCATGGCGTCCCTGATCGCCGGCGGAGTGGATTGCGATGTGCATCCGGCCGTGCCGCATCTGACCAGTCTGCTGCCCTACCTGAACGACTATTGGCGCGATCAGGTGACGACGCGCGGCATGGTCGACCTCATCTCGCAATCCTACCCGCAAAACTCGCCGATCACGGCGCGGCCCGACTGGCGCCCCGAAAGCGGCAAGCCGGGCGAGAGCCTGGCGGACATGCAGCGCCATGTGCTCGATCCCTTTCAGCTCTCGTATGCCATCTGCAATCCGCTTTATGGCGTGCAGATGGTGTTTTCAGAGGATCTGCAGGCCGCCTTCTGCCGCGCACTGAACGACTGGCTCGCGAAAGAATGGCTCGATCGCGATACGCGGTTGCGCGGCTCCATCGTGATTCCCACCCAAAGCGTCGAGAAGGCGGTCGCCGAGATCGAGCGCTGTGCGACGGATCGCCGCTTCGTGCAGGTGATGATGCTGGTGATGGGCGACACGCCGCTCGGCAAGCGCGCGCTCTGGCCGATCTACGAGGCGGCAGAACGGCTGGAACTCCCGATCGGCATTCATGCCGGTTCCGCCTATCACAATCCGCCGACCGCCGTGGGCTGGGGGTCCTACCACATCGAGGATTATGCCGGTCAGGCCCAGGCGTTCCAGACCCAACTCACCAGCCTGATCGTCGAGGGCGTGTTCGCCAAATATCCGCGGCTGAAGATGGTGATGCTGGAATCCGGGGTGTCCTGGATCTCGCCCTTTCTCTGGCGCCTGCACAAGTTCTGGCGCGGCGTGCGGATGGAGACGCCGTGGGTCGATCGCGCGCCGCTGGAGATTGTGCGAAGCAACATCCGCTTCTCGTTACAGCCATTCGATGCGCCGCCGGATGAGGCGACATTAATTCGCCTGTTTGATCATATGCAGTCGGACGAATTGGTCGTATTCTCCACCGACTATCCGCACTGGCAGTTCGACGGCCAGGAGGCGCTGCCCGCAGGTCTCACCCCCGATCTCGTGCGCAAGATCATGATCGATAATCCGCATGCGACCTATCCCCGCCTGACTTAGCCGCTGCCAAAGGAGGCAAGGCGATGAATATTCAGTTCCGCGAAAGCTCCGAAGCCGCTTCCCCACTGGCCGTCAAAACCGCGATCGCGGACTGCGACATCCATCCGGCACGCGCGACCCGCGCTGAGCTCTATCCTTACCTGGCCAAACGCTGGCAGCATCATCTCGAAGTCTACGGCGTCCATGCCTATCAGGGCATGATAGAAGGTCCGCCCTATCCGAAGGCCCAGCCCAACGCCTCGCGCCGCGACGCCTATCCGCCGGAAGGCGGGCCACAGGGCTCCTCGCTGTCCTTCATGCAGAAGCAGCTGCTCGACCCCAACAACGTGCAGCTCGGCGTGCTCAATCCGCTCAACACCGGCCAGGGCATCCGCAATCACGAGCTCTCGGCCGCTTTGTGCTCGGCGATCAACGACTGGCAGATCGACAAATGGACCAGCAAGGACAAGCGGCTGAAGGCGTCCATCGTCGTCGGCAATGAGGACGGGCTGTCGGCCGCCGCGGAAATCCGCGAGCGCGCCGGCGACAAGAATTTCGTGCAGGTGCTGCTGCTCAGCCGCAACGTCGAGCCGCTCGGCCAGCGCCGCTACTGGCCGATCTACCAGGCCGCCGAAGAGGCCGGCCTTCCCGTCGGCGTGCACGCCTTCGGCTTCGGCGGCAACCCGATCACGCCGTCGGGCTGGCCTTCCTATTACATCGAGGAAATGGTCGGCCACTCGCAGTGCCAGCAATCGGCGCTGGCGAGTCTTGTTTTGGAGGGCGTGTTCGAGCGTTTCCCGAAATTGAAGATGGTGATGATCGAGGCCGGCTTCGGCTGGGCGCCGTCGCTGGCGTGGCGGCTCGACAAGGTCTGGCAGCGGCTGCGCAGCGAGGTGCCGCATGTCAAACGGCCGCCGTCCGAATATATCCGCGAGCAGGTGTGGTGGACGACGCAGCCGATGGAGGATCCGGAGCGGCGCGAGGATCTGTTCGACGTCATCAAGTGGATCGGCTGGGATCGGCTGCTGTTCGCCACCGACTATCCGCATTGGGATTATGACGAGCCGTCGCGCGTGCTACCCGCGGGCGTCAGCGACGATGACCGCGAGGCCTTCTATCTCGGCAATGCGAAGAAGCTGTACGGGATCGCTTGATGGCGCGGCATGTGATTGCCGCGGTCGATGAGCTGCCGCCCGGCACGCGAAAATTTCTGGAGATCGACGGACGGCCGATCGCGGTCTTCAACATCAAGGGTGAATATTTCGGCCTGATGAACCGCTGCCCGCATCAGGGCGCGGCACTGTGCGAGGGGCCGCTGATCGGGCTGGCGCAATCCAGCGACCCCGGTGAGATCGAATACACCAAGCTCGGCGAGATCATCCGCTGCCCCTGGCACGGCTGGGAGTTCGACATCCGCACCGGCCAGTCCTATTGCGACCCCCGCCGCTTCCGGGTGAAGGCCTATCCCGCGCGTGTCGAGCCGGGTGCGAGCGTGGTGAAGGGGCCGTATGTCGCTGAGACGATACCGGTGAAAGTCGAGAGCGATTACGTCGTGGTGGACCTGTAGCGAAGCAGATGGCTCGGACATGCGCCGGTACGATCTCAGGCTTTATTCTGCGTTGCAGCGATCATCCAGTCGCGGAATGCGGCGAGCTTCGGCGCCTCGCGGCGGCCCTCCGGCGCGACCAGGTAGAAGCCGGCATCGGCGGGCAGCGCGATCTTGAACGGGACCACTAGTCGCCCCTTGGCAATGTCGTCCTGGACGTAGGAGGTCCGCCCCATCGCGACGCCGATGCCGTCGATCGCGGCCTGGATGGTCATGAAGATCATGTCGAAGGTGATGCCGGGCTGCCTGGCAATGTCGGCCGGCTGACCCGCCGCCGTCAACCACAGCCGCCAGTCGTCGCTGTTGGCATTGGAGGTGTGCAGCAGCATGTGGCTCTTGAGGTCCTCGGGACAGCGCAGCGGCTTGTCACCGCGCAGCAGAGACGGGCTGCAGACCGGAAACAGCTCGTCCGCCATCAGCCAGTCGGCGCGCAAGCCCGGCCATTGGCCGCGCCCGTAGCGGATCGCGGCATCGACATTGTCGCGCTGGAAGTCGACGAGGCTGGTGGATGTGGTGATGCGGACGTCGATGCCCGGATGGTGCTCCTGGAAATCGGTCAGCCGCGGCAGCAGCCATTTTGCGGCAAGCGAGGCCAGTGTCGAGACCGTCAGCACCTTGTCGTCGTCCTTGCGCAGCAGCCGGTCGGTGGCCAGCCGAAGGTCATTGAAGGCGGCGCGGACGCCCGGCAGATAGTCGCGCGCCTCCGGCGTCAGCGTCAGCGCGCGGTTCTGCCGGACGAACAGGCGGATGCCAAGCTCCTCCTCGAGCCTGCGGATCTGATGGCTGATCGCGGTCTGGGTCACGTTCAGCTCGGACGCCGCCAGCGTGAAGCTGAGATGGCGCGCGGCGGCCTCAAAGGCCCGCAATCCGTTCAGGGAGGGCAATCTGGCAGTCATATGGCAGCAGGATACATGAGTTTATTTCATGCGAAAGAGTACAAATTGTCGTTTGTCGCAGTGCACCAGCAAGCAGATATTAGCGGTCAACTTAGCTCCAGGAGCTGACAATGTCTACTTTGACCCAGAATTCGATGACAAATCATCATGCGCCCGGCCTGATCAACCAGATCGGCGAGACCCTTCATGTCTGGCACGAGCGCTACCGGACCCGGCGGGAGCTCACCAACTGGTCGGCGCGTGACCTCCAGGACGTCGGGCTGTCCTGGAGCGATGTGGCCTATGAGGCCGACAAACCCTTCTGGCGGGCCTGATTGGCCGCCAGGCCCGGCGCCGCCTGACTGTGGGGGCGCCGGCGGTCCTTTTTCCCTTTGGTCCCCTTGGGGGCGTGTCATGAGCATCCTTCGCCCGGAAGATCTGAAGCAATATTCGGACACGCTGCGCACGCGACACGGCGAGGCGCTGCGCGTTCGCTTCGTCGAGCCGCGCGACACCGAGGAGCTCCAGCACTATTTTCGCTCGCTCTCGACGCGGTCCCGCTACAACCGCTTCTTCGGCGCGATCAGCGAACTGCCGCAGGGCCTGCTGCACGAATTCCTTCAAATCGGCGAGCGCGAACGTTTCACCGCGGCCGCGACAATGATGGTCGACGGCTTCGAGACCATCGTCGCCGAAGCCCGCTACGCGCTGCATGCCGAAACCGCGACGCTTGAATTCGGCCTGTCAGTTTCCGACCGCTGGCAGGGCCACGGCATCGCCACCGTGCTGATGAAGAATCTTGAATGCCGCGCCGCGGCGCTCGGCGCCGACCACATCTTCGGCGACACGCTGCGCTCCAACGCGGCCATGATCTCGCTCGCACGCAAATCGGACTTCACCTTCGTCAAACATCCTGACGACTGGAAGCTGGTGCGCTTCGACAAGGAGCTCTCCGTCGCACCGAAAGACATTCCCTGTGCGAGCTGGCGTCTCGTCGCTCTTTCCCGTCAGGCCGATAGCCCCTCAGCCTCGGCCTGACACCACTCGAGCCCGGCCTGGCGAAAACCAGAGCCGGGCATTTTTTTCGCCCCTACTTCCCCGCGAACACCGCCTTGCGTTTCTCGATGAAGGCCTGCACCGCTTCCTTGTGATCGGCGGTCCTGGTCAGGCGGACCAGACGTTCGGCCTCGTGGTCGCGCGCGGTTTCGAAGTCGAACAGCAGGGCCTCGTCAAGATTGTCCTTCATGTAGCGCAGCGCGAGGCGCGGACCTCCGGCGAGGGATTTTGCCAATGCAAAGGCCTCCGCCTGCAATTTGTCGTCGGGTACCACGCGGTTGACGAGGCCGATGGCCTCGCACTTGGCGGCATCGACCCGATCGCCGGTGAACAGCAGCTCGCGCGCCCGCGCGGTGCCGACGAGGCGCGTCAACAGCCACGCGATGCCATAATCGCCGCTGAGCGCAATGCGCGCATAGCCGGTGGCCACGAAGGCCGATTGCGCGGCAATGCGGATGTCGCAGGCCATGGCGATGGCGAGCCCCGCGCCGACCGCCGGCCCTGGCAGCGCCGCGATCGTCGGCTTGCGCACCGACACCAGCGCACCGGTGAGCAGGCGCTGCCGCTCCTGGAGATCGGCGACCTTGTCGTCAAAGGACATCTCCAGCTTCTTCGGGTCGCGATGCGCGCCCATGCCCTTGACGTTGCCGCCGGCGCAGAACGCTTCGCCCGCGCCGGTGATCAGCAGCGCGCCGACATCGGGGTTCTCGCCGCAGGAGCGGATCATCGTGCGCAGCGCCGGGGTCAGCGCGTCCGACAGCGAGTTTCGCGCCTCGGGCCGGTTCAGCGTGATGACGGCGACGCGATCGCGGATCACGCAGAGCAGTTCATTGGTGCCGGTGTCGATGGTGGTTTCCGTGGTCATGCCGCTCCCTCTCTTTCGTCATTGCGAGGAGCGAAGCGACGAAGCAATCCAGCCTTTTTTCAGTGGAGGCATTTCTGGATTGCTTCGCTTCGCTCGCAATGACGGTCGTTGTGAATCTATCGTCTCAAAACTTCTCCACCCAGGGTCGCAGCTCCAGCTCCCAGCTCCAGGCGCTGCGCGGCTGCTGCAACACGTTCCAGTAGCTCGCCGCGATGGCATCGGGATCGAGCATCGAATCCGGCTTGTCCGGCGCTTCCGTGCGCGTTGCGCTCCTGATGCCGCCATCGATCACGAAATGCGCGACATGGATGCCTTGCGGCGACAATTCGCGTGCCATGCTCTGCGCGAGCCCGCGCAGCGCGAACTTGCCCATCGCGAACGGTGCGGACTGCGCATAGCCCTTGACGCTGGCCGAGGCGCCGGTGAACAGGATCGCGCCGTGCTGGTTCGGCAGCATGCGCCTGGCCGCCTGCTGCGCCACGAGGAAGCCGCCATAGGCACTGACCGCAATGGCGTTCGCCACGTCGGCCGGAACGAGATCGACGAACGGCCCGCGCGCCCGGCCGCTGGCGTTGTAGACGACCAAATCGGGCGTGCCGATCTCGCGTTCGACCAGGCCGAACAGGCGTTCGACCTCATCAGGGTCTGTGGCGTTGCAGGCATAGGCCTTGGCACCGGTCTCACTGCAGAGCGCGCCGAGCTTCTCGATTTTTCGCGCGGCCAGTGCGACGCGGATGCCCTGGGCGGACAACTGCCGCGCCAGCGAAGCGCTCAGGCCTTCGCCGGCACCGACGATGAGGGCGTTCTTGTATTTCGGGTGTTCCATGACGTGATCTCTCGAAGACGGGAAGCCGCTGATCTATGCACGGTCCGCGCGGACAACCAGCCAGAGCTTTGGGCAAGCCGATCACAATTCCGCAGGACGAGTTGCTCCCACACGGCGATCATGCCTCCCTGACAATTTGCGGCTTTATCCGCTTTCGCGACTGGAGCATGATCGACATCATCCCAAGCGGCAAGCCAAATCAGCGCAAAATGGCCGCAAGGCGGAAACGAAGAGGACGATCATGCACAAGCCGGCCCCCGCGCAGGCAAAACAGGTCGCGGCCGCACCATCCGGACTGCTGGCTCCCGACACCACCGGCATGAATTTCTACCGCGCCGATCAGGCCCTCACCGATCTCCTGCGCATTCATCTGCCGGAGACGCTATTCCGCCACATCGAGCCGCATCTCGATCGTCTTGGTGAACTGGCCGGCGGCCATCTCGACGATTGCGCGCGGCTCGCCGACCGGCACGCGCCGGTGCTGCACCAGCGCGACAAGTTCGGTCGCGACATGCAGTGGATCGAATACCACCCCGCCTATCGCGAGCTGGAGAAGGCAGCCTTCGGCGAGTTCGGCATCCACGCGCTTTCGATCCGCAAGGGCATCATGGGCTGGCCGGACAAATATCCCGTCGTCGCCAAGCACGCCTTCACCTTCCTGTTCAACCAGACCGAATTCGGCATGGGTTGCCCGATCAACGTCACCGACGGCTGCGCCAAGCTGCTCGCGAATTTCGGCAGCGAGGCGCTGAAGGCGAAATATCTCGACGGCCTGACCCAGACCGACATGAGCACGCTGACCCAGGGCGGCCAGTTCATGACCGAGAAGGAAGGCGGCTCCGACGTCGGGACGCTGACCACGACGGCGGTGCAGGAAGGCGACCATTGGCGCCTCACCGGCGAAAAATGGTTCTGCTCGAACGCCGACGCGAAGGTCGTGATGCTGCTGGCGCGCCCCGAAGGCGCCGGCCCCGGCACGCGCGGCGTCGGCCTGTTCCTGATGCCGCGCTTCCTGGACGACGGTTCGCAGAACGACTACCGGATCGTGCGTCTGAAGGACAAGCTCGGTACGCGCTCGATGGCTTCGGGTGAGATCAAGCTCGAAGGCGCGATCGCCTACGCGGTCGGCAAGCTCGACCGCGGCTTCGTGCAGATGGCCGAGATGGTGAACTCGTCGCGGCTGTCAAACGGCGTCAAATCCACCGCGCTGATGCGGCGGGCCTACCATGACGCGATGACGGTCGCGAAGAACCGCGTGGTGTTCGGCAACCGCATCATCGACCTGCCGCTGGGCCGGCGCCAGATGCTGAAGATCATGCTGCCGGTCGAACAGGCGTTGTCGATGAGCTTTCTCACTGCGGACGCGCTCGACCGCGCCGAGGCCGGCAGCCAGGATGCGGCCGCACTGCTGCGCATCCTGACGCCGACCTTGAAATTCCGCGCGACGCGCGATGCGCGAAAGGTCTGTGGCGACGCGCTCGAGATGCGCGGCGGCATCGGCTATATCGAGGAATTCGCGACCGCCCGCCTGCTGCGCGACGCGCATCTCGGTTCGGTCTGGGAAGGCACCGGCAACATCGTCGCGATTGATGCGCTGAGGCGTGCGGTCGGCCGCCACGGCGCCGAATCCGCGCTCGCCGCCGATTTGCACGCCCGCCTCGATGACAGCCCCTCGGTGCCGCAGGCCTGGCGCGACCGGCTCCGCACCCTCACCGATCGCGCGGTCGGTTTTGCGCGCGAGGTCGCGGCGAAATCCGAAAACGAAGCCGATGCGCGCCGCGCCACCAGCCTGCTCTATCATGTCGCCAGTGCCGTGGCGCTCGCCTGGGAGGCCCATCGTATTCACGACATGCGCGGCGATGCGCGAAGGCTGTTGTTGTCGCGGCTGGTGATCGATCACCGGGTGTTGCCGAGCGATCCGTTCCGGCTGACGGAAAATGCCGTGCAGCAGAAGATCGCCACGCTGCTGCTCGGCGACCGCGCAGTTGATATGAGCGAGGTTGGCGAACTGGTCCTGGCGGCGTAGGCTGCACCCACGTTCAAAGCAAAAAAAGCGATAGGGAGTGCTCGATGAAGGCCGCCGTCCTCCGTGAAGTCAACAAGCCTCTGGTCATCGAGGATGTCAGCCTGCCGAAACCCGGCCCGCGCGAGGTTCTGATCCGGACCTCGGTCGCAGGTCTCTGCCACTCCGATCTGCACTTCATGGAAGGCCTTTATCCGCATCCGCTGCCCGCGGTACTCGGGCACGAGTCCGCCGGCGTCGTCGAACAGGTGGGCTCCGACGTCACCTATGTGAAACCGGGCGACCATGTCGTCACTTGCCTGTCCGTGTTCTGCGGCACCTGCGACAATTGCACCACGGGCCGCACGGTACTCTGCACCGACACCACGGTGAAATTGCTGCCGGGCGCCTCTAATCGGATGCAATGGGCCCGCTCGGAGAAGCTGCATCAGTTTCTCAACCTCTCTTCTTTCGCCGAGCAGATGCTGGTGCACGAGAACGCGATCGTCAAAATCCGCAAGGAGATGCCGCTCGATCTTGCGGCACTGATCGGCTGCGGCGTCATTACCGGCTACGGCGCGGTCGTGAACACGGCGAAGGTGACGGCCGGCGAGACCGTGGCCGTGATCGGCTGCGGCGGTGTCGGCATGGCTGCGATCAACGGCGCGCAGATCGCGGGCGCCGGCCGCATCATCGCCATCGACACCAATCCGGCCAAGCTCCAGCTTGCGACCAAGCTTGGCGCCACCGACATCATCAACCCGGCAGACGGCGACGTCGTGAAGCAGGTGCGCGATCTCACCAATGGCGGCGTGCATCATTCCTTCGAGGTGCTCGGCCGCAAGGAGACCGCCGAGCAGGCCTTCGGCATGCTCGCCTCGGGCGGCACGGCCACCATCGTCGGCATGATTCCGTTCGGCCAGAAGATCGAGCTGCATGGCTTCGACTTCCTGCGCGAGCGCAGGATCCAGGGCTCATCGATGGGTTCGAACCATTTTCGCGTCGACATGCCGCGGCTGGTGGATTTCTACCTGCGCGGCCGACTGCACCTGGAAGACTGGATCTCGGCCAAGCTGAAGCTCTCCGAGATCAACGAGGGTTTTGCCAACATGAAAGCCGGCAAGACGCTGCGCAGCGTGATCATGTTTGACAGCTGATGGCCGGATGAGGCGGAACGCTCAGGATTGAGGCAACTGGTCCGGACCCGGCCAAGTCGCAACGCGACTGCTTCAGGAGCAGCCGCGCCGCAGCTGTGACGAGGCCCGTGGCGAACAGGTAGCCGGGTCCGCGCCAAAGATTGAGCACGAGGTCTGCCATTAAGCCGATGCTGCCGATAAGTCGCGCGGCGTGCCACGGGTGAATGACCGTCGTGTCCTCAATGGCATCTTCTGGGTCTTGCGATCCGGAGCTTCTCTTTCCGGCTTAACCGGCCGCCCGTCGGTTCCATATTTGGAAGGCCGCCGTCAACATTAGGAACAAATTCTTCACCAACACACAAACGATAGTACTCATTGTAAACACAACCGGACGACGCGCGTGCTAGAACCCCAAGAAGCAGCGCGAACTTGCACGTCTGCCGTCGCAATTGGGAATCTGGAATGTTTAGCGGGTTGACTTACTCCGCATGGGGGCGCGCCCCCGCATTGGGACGTCGAAAGGCGTGCGGATCGCGGGTTCAAGTGCGCTGGGAGCACGCCACGCGTCGGCGGATCGAGACGTGCTGCTGGTTGATCGCCGCTTCGGCGTGCGGTTTTGTGGCGTTCCGCTAAGAGCACAAGCATGTTCAGTCTGGCTGATCAGCTGGCTCTTTCGCGCAATCGGCCTGCAGGTTTCGATTACATGCGAATTGCGCTGGCGGCCGCGATCATCTGCCTCCACAGCGCGAACGTCACACTTGGGCTCGATCGGGCAATGGAGGTAGCAGGCCATTTTCGCATGGTGAACGCAACGGTTCTTGCGCTCTTCTTCGCCTTGAGCGGGTTCTTGGTGACGGGCAGCTTGTTGAGGTGCAAGAGCCTGATTTCGTTTATCGGCCTGCGCGTGCTTCGCATTGCGCCCGCTCTCGCGGTTGAGACGACGCTTTCAGCCATCATCATCGGCCCGATCTTCACCGCGATGCCTTTGACCGAGTACTTCGCGGATCCGAGATTCCATGTCTATTTCCTCAACATGCTCGGCGACGTCCACTTCGAACTCCCGGGTGTATTTCTTTACAATCCGGTGCCTGATCTGGTGAATGCTCAGCTCTGGACGGTGCCGTATGAGCTGTGGTGTTACGCTATCCTGGCGCTTCTTGCCGCGACCACGATTTGCTTCAACAGGGCACTATACCTTGGGTTCCTGGTGTTCGCCCAGATCGGCCTGGTCTGGTACGATATCTACCATTCAGACGAACTGTTCATTCACCTTCGCCCGCACATTCTGGTGTTCTGCTTCCTATTGGGCGTCGGCTTCTACCTCTGGCGCGACAAGGTACCGTTCAACCGGGCCACGGGCCTGTTCGCGCTTGTACTTTGCATGATTGGTATGGCCGGCGGACGCAGCGATGCGATTTTTGCCGTGCCGGCCGCCTATCTCGCGTGTTATCTGGGCCTCACGAACCCGCGGCGAATCTGGATCGTGTCGTCCGGCGACTATTCCTACGGGATGTACCTCTATGGATTCGTCATCCAGCAGTGCGTTGCAGCGCTGGGCCCGTCGCTTCAGTACTGGTATCTGAACGTCCTGATCAGCCTGCCGATTGCCTTTGGCGTCGCTGTCGCCTCCTGGCACCTCCTCGAGAAACACGCTCTTCGGCTGAAAGGCCAGCTCGAACGATTTGAGACGGCAGTTCTTTCGGCGTTTCGATCGTGGATTGCCCATAGGAGGAGGCGCCGCGTGCAATCGCATAGCCGACCGATTGCTGAAAACTGAACAACTCCTCTCCGTGAGCAACCGAGTTTTAACCAGTCGTTGCTTTGCTCATTCTATCTCTATCAAAGGCGCGATTTGGCCCTCGCACGGTCTAAGTCTTTCGAGACTTGAGGGATACAATTGAAGTCATCAGCCGGTTTGCACTTCATCGGGCTTGACCACGTTCGGGCAGTCGCGGTGCTCATGGTTTTCGCTTGGCACTTCACGCATGCCGTTGGTGCTTATCCTGAGACTTTCGAGGGCGCCCCGGCTGTGTTTCCGCTGGCCTTGTTTGACGAAGGTCACACCGGAGTGGCGCTTTTCATGACGCTCAGCGGATATCTGTTCGCGAAGTTGCTTGACGGCAAGACGATAAACTACCTTGCATTTTTCTGGAACCGTTTGATCCGGCTCGCCCCGCTCCTGGTCCTCGTCTTCATCCTGGTCGGGATCATCAGGCATGCGGAGGACGAGGGGCTCGGTGGATACGTCGCAAATCTAGCGAAGGGATTCGTGGTCCCAGCTTGGCCGAATGGCGCGTGGTCCATCACCATCGAAATGCATTTCTATATCGCACTGCCCTTTCTGATCTACGCGAGCAGGCGCCATAAGTGGACACCACTCATCTTCGTGGGAGCAGCAATTGCCCTACGCTCCATCATCTTCCTAACGGTCGGCGAAGTAGAATATTACGCGTACTACACGATCATTGGCCGCATAGATCAGTTCGCTTTGGGCATCATCGCGTTCAGCTATCGACACATTTTCACCGGAAGACACCTTTCGGCCATCGGAATACTCACAGCGTTCACTGTGGGGTTCTGGATGTTCGACATTGCCGGCGGCTACTACGGAACAGAGCGCAATCCACTATGGATAATCCTCCCGACCGCGGAAGCCGTCGCTTACTCGTCGCTTGTCGCCTACTATGACACCAGTTTCAGGCTGAGAAACGCGGGCATTTCATGGGCGTTCTCGAAGGTTGGCGAATATAGCTATTCAATCTACCTGCTGCATACGTTCTTCGTGGTCGAGCTAGCGGAGTTCGTTCAACGCCACGTCATGGACATTTCGAACTTCTACGTCGCATTGGCGTGGTCATTCGCCTGCTTCACCCTGATGATTCCGATCGGGATCATCAGTTTCGTTTACGTGGAAGCGCCTTTTCTCCGGCTTCGTCGCGTCTATACAAAGCCAATTGTACGAATCTCTCAGTACGGCAGCAGCGTCGCCGCATCGGGATTAGGCCCCGTTTGATTCGCTCGGCTATCGCTTTGGCGTCGATCGCTCAAAGCAAATGTCGCGTAAAGATCCGCACCACGTGACCCCTGACCCGCGGCGCCTCGTCGTAGAGGTCTGAGGCGAGCCGCTCGATGGTCTCGCGCAGCGACAGGAACTGGGCCTGCCGCGCGCTGCTTTCGGTGCCCTGCATGCCCGCAAGCTCGTCCATCGCAGCGTCGCTGATCTGGCACTGCACGACCTCGCCGTCGTTCAGCATGGTGAAGCGAAAGGCGAGCCGTTCGAGATCATGGCCAATGATCCTGTCGCGCATGAGTGGCATCAAGTCGTCCCGGTCGACCCCCGCGCCGAAAATGCCGAAAATCCCGCTGTTTGTCAGCAGCAAAGGCAATCCATCGCCTACTGGAACGCAACTTCGGCGAAACTGCGGAGCTTTCGCGAATGCAGCCGCTCGGATTCCTGCTGCTTGAGCCGTTCCAGCGCCTTCAAGCCGATCTCGAGATGCTGGCCGACGCGGCGGCGGTAGAATTCGCTGGCCATGCCTGCGAGCTTGATCTCGCCGTGCAGAGGCTTGTCGGAGACGCACAGCAGGGTGCCGTAGGGGACGCGAAAGCGGTAGCCGTTGGCGGCAATCGCGGCCGATTCCATGTCGAGCGCAACCGCGCGCGACTGCGACAAGCGGCGAATGACATCGGGCCCGCTGATCTCCCAATTGCGGTTGTCGACGCTGGCGACGGTGCCGGTCCGCATCAGGCGCTTGAGCTCGAAACCCTCGAGCCCGGTGACGTCCTCGACCGCCTCCTCGAGCGCCACCTGCATCTCCGCCAGCGCCGGGATCGGCACCCACAGCGGCAACTCACGATCCAGCACATGGTCCTCGCGCACATAGCCATGGGCGAGCACGTAGTCGCCGAGCCGCTGCGTGTTGCGCAGGCCCGCGCAATGGCCGAGCATCAGCCAGGCATGGGGCCGCAGCACGGCAACATGGTCGGTGACGTTGCGCGCGTTGGACGGACCCGTGCCGATATTGATCAGGGTGATGCCGCGATAGCCGGGCGCGACCAGATGGAAGGCCGGCATCTGCGGCGCACGCGGGGGCGCAACGCCCGTCGTCGCGCCGCCGCTGCGCGTGATCACATTGCCTGGAGCAACGAAGGCATCGAAGCCGGCCTCGCCAGCCTGAAGCCGCTGCTGGCAGAGTTGCGCGAAGGCGTCGACGTAGAACTGGTAGTTGGTGAAGATCACGAAGTTCTGGAAATGCTCTGGATCCGTGCCCGTGTAATGATAGAGCCGGCGCAGCGAGTAATCGACGCGGGCCGCCCGAAACAGGGATAGCGGCTCGGGCGCGCCAGGCTGGAGCTCGAAAGTGCCGTCGGCGATGGCATCGTCCATGGTGGCCAGATCAGGCACGTCGAACGCGTCGCGCAGCGACCGCGTCACGGGCGAGTTCTCGCTGGTGGTGATGGCGGCTTCGATGTTGATGTCGCGGCGGTAGGCGAAGTGAACGGGGATCGGTTCGCTGGACTCGCCGATCTCGACCGGGACGCCGTGGTTCTGGATCAACAGTCCGATCTGCTCGGTGAGATAGGTCCGGAACAGATCCGGTCGCGTGACGCTGGTCTCGTGCACACCGGGCCGGGCGACGAAGCCGTAGGCAAGACGCGAATCCAGCCGCGCATGCGTCGCGGTCGTGACACGGACGAAGGGATAGAAGGCCCGCACCCGCGTCGTGATCGCCTCCCCGTTCACGTAAGCTTCGAACCGGTCCCGCAGGAACTTCGTGTTGCGCTCATAGATCTCTTCGAGGCGGGCGACGGCGAGGCCAGCGTCGGTGAAGGATTCGGTGGCGACGGAGGATGGGGATTGGATGGATTGCATTGTTCGACGCCGGGTTGCTGGGGCTGAATCGAACTATAGCAAGAAAACTAAAGCAAGAAAGAAGCCGCCCGTCATTGCGAGCGTAGCGAAGCAATCCAGAAATCTCGCCGCGGAGGCAACCTGGATTGCTTCGCTACGCTCGCAATGACGAAAAGAGGTGATGACGCGCTTTGGCGCGTCACTTCTCCCGGAACGCGCGCATGAACTGGTCGTGCAGCGGCTTCATCAGATAGGACAGCATGGTGCGGTCGCCGGTCTGGACGAAGGCTTCCGCCGGCATGCCGGGGATCAGCCTGGAGTCACCGAGCTTGGCGACCTCCTCTGCCGACAGCGAGACGCGGATGGTGTAGTAGCTCTGGCCGGTGCGCTGATCGGTGGTGACGTCGGGCGAGACGCGGCTGACGACGCCGTTGAGCTCGGGCGTGGTGCGCTGGTTGAAGGCGGACAGGCGCAGCAGCGTCTTCTGACCGATCTGCAGCTTGTCGATATCGACCGGATTGACCTTGGCTTCGGCCTGGAGATCGTCGGCCTGCGGCACGATCAGCATGAGGGCGTCGCCGGCGGTGATGACGCCACCAACGGTATGCACCGTCGATTGCAGCACCATGCCGTCCTGCGGCGCGCGGATGTCGACGCGGCGAAGCTGGTCCTCGGCGGCGACCTTGCGCTCGATCATTTCGCCGATCTTGTCATTGGTCTCGCGCAGATCCTTGGAGACCTCGCTGACCATGTCCTTGTCGACCTGGATGATCTGGAGCTCGGTCTCGGTGATCTTGCCCTTGGCCTGCGCGCGCGAGGCGATGTATTGCGCACGCTCGCCGTTGAGGCGGGCGCTGTCGCGTTCGAGCGTGGTCAGGCGGGAGATCTGCACCAGATGCTTGTCATAGAGATCGCGGACGCCGACGAGTTCCTGCTGCACCAGCGAGATTTCCTTGTCCTTGGCCCGCTCCTGCGCGGAGAGGCCCTCGATCTCCTCGTTGAGCTGCTGGATGCGCTCGCGCAGCTGCGCCTTCTGGCCGGCGCGTCCGTTGACGCGGACGTCGAACAGCTTGGTTTCGGCGGAGAGCAGCGCCTTGACGTCGGGATCGTTGCCGCGATCGAGCAGCGCTTGCGGGTAGTCGATCCTGTCGATCCCGCGCTGCTCGGCCTGGAGCCGCGCCGCACGGGCCTGCGCCGCGTCGAGATTCTTGGTGACGATGGCGAGGTTGGCCTTGGTGACGGTGTCGTCGAGCCGCACCACGATGTCGCCGGCCTTGACCACGTCGCCATCGCGGGCGCGCAGCTCGCCGACCACGCCACCCGTCGGATGCTGCACCTTCTTGACGTTGGATTCGACCACGATCTGCCCCGGCGCGATCAGCGCGCCCGAGATCTGCACGGTCGATCCCCAGCCGCCGAGCCCGACCAGGAGGACCAGCACGATCCCAAGCCCGAGCATCAGGTGAAACCGGATCGACTGCCGTACGGTTCGCTTCGCGGCGGGCTTCGCCCCGCCGAGCGCCATCGTGCTCATGCCTTGGCTCCGCCTTCGCTGACGATCTTGATCGGCGCCGGCGGCGTCACACGCGGCTGGAGCACCTGGGCGAGCACCTGCTCCTTCGGCCCGAAGGCCTGCATGCGGCCGTCGCGCAGCACCAGGATCTGGTCGACCGCTTCCACGCCGATCGGACGGTGCGCCACCACGACGACGATGGCGCCGCGCTCGCGCGCCGCGCGGATGGCGCGGGTCAGCGCTTCGTCGCCTTCGGTATCGAGATTGGAATTGGGTTCGTCGAGCACGATCAGGAACGGATTGCCATAGAGCGCGCGCGCCAGCGCCACGCGCTGCGCCTGGCCTGCGGAGAGCGCCGTGCCCTGCTCGCCGACCTGGGTGTTGTAGCCCTCGCGCATCTTGATGATCATCTCGTGCACGCCGGCTTCCTTGGCGGCGGCGATGATGCCGTCAGACGTGGCCTCGGGGTCGAAGCGGCTGATGTTCTGCGCGATGGTGCCGCCGAACAATTCGACGTCCTGCGGCAGATAGCCGATATGGCGGCCAAGCATGTCCGACGACCACTGGTCGAGCGCCGCGCCGTCGAGCCGCACCTTGCCGCGGACCGGTTGCCAGACGCCGACCAGCGCGCGGATCAGCGACGACTTGCCGGAGCCGCTCGGTCCGATCACGCCAAGGCCGTTGCCGGCTTCGAGCGCAAAGGTGACGTCCTGCACGATGAGGCGCTGGTCGCCCGGCGGCACCATGGCGATGCCTTCGACCGAGAGGCGGCTGGTGGGCGCCTGCAACTGGGTCGGCATCGTCTGCGCCGGCATCTGCTCCAGTAGGCGGGTCAGGCGGTGCCAGCTCTGACGTGCCGCGACAAAGGATTTCCAGTGCGCGATCGCGAGGTCGACCGGCGCGAGCGCTCGTGCCGAGAGGATCGAGCCGGCGATGATGATGCCGGCGGTCGCCTCCTGATGGATGACGAGATAGGCGCCGACCGCGAGCACGGCCGATTGCAGCATCATGCGCAGCACTTTTGCGACCGCGCCGAGACCGCCGGCGACGTCGCTCGCACGCTGGTTGCCGTCGAGATATTTTTCGTTGGCCTCGCTCCAGCGCGCGTTCATCCGGCCGGCCATGCCCATCGACACCATGACTTCGGCATTGCGGCGGCTGGCTTGGGCGAGATCGTTGCGCTGGGCGGCAAGGCCCATCGCCTCCTTCGCCGGCTGGCGCGACATGAACTCGGTGACCAGCGTCAACCCGACCAGGATGACCGCGCCGACCAGCGCGGTGACGCCGATCATGACGTGGAAGGCGAAGCAGATGGCGAGATAGAGCGGCAGCCAGGGCAGGTCGAAGAACGCGCTCGGGCCCATGCCGCCGAGGAAGGAGCGGACATTGTCGAGATCGCGCAGCGGCTGAAGCCCCTCGTTGCGGCTGCCGACCAGCAGCGGCAGGCGCACGATGGTGTCGAACACCCGCTTGTTCAGGGCTTCGTCCAGCGCGGTGCCGACCCGGCCCAGAATCCGGTTACGGATCATGTCCAGCACGCCCTGCGCCATGTAGAGGAAACTGGCAAGGACGATCAGGCCGACCAGGGTCGGAATGCTGCGGCTCGGCAGCACCCGGTCGTAGACCTCCAGCATGAAGATCGACCCGGTCAGATAGAGCAGGTTAATCATGCAGCTCATCAAGCCGACGCCGACAAACGCCGTGCGACAGGCGCGCAGCGCATCACCGAGCTCTGAGCGGCGGACGCCGGGAACGGCTGCCATCAGTCTGATCTCTTTCGGGTAGGGGCCAAAGTCCCTGATTTCAAAGGCAAATTCAGGAGTAATTGACCCGGATTAACATCGCCTTTGCGCTCATCGCCCAACGCAGTCGAATACCCGGGACCCCTATGGCCCACATCACCCCCGACCGGCCCTGCACGCAAGTCCGGAATCTCACGATCTTGCGGCTTTTTCTTGCAGACATGTCACCTCTCCCCGGGCGGGGAGAGGTCAAAAGTTCGATCAATTGAACTCGGGCGCCATTAGAACCGGCCGCCGCCGCGGACCAACCGCACCACCAGCAGCAGGATGACCGCGCCGATCGCGGAATAGATGATCTCCGATATCAGCCCGGTGCCGATGTGAATGCCGAGCTTCGGAAACAGGAAGCTTGCCACCAGCGCGCCGGCGATGCCGACCACGATATCGCCGATAATGCCGAATCCGGTTCCGCGCACCACCTTGCCGGCCAGCCAGCCAGCTACCAGGCCGACGAACAGGATGACAAGCAGGCCTTCATTGGAAATGTACATAAGTGAGGTCCCTCTCCGTGAGGGTTCCATGGAAGCGGAACCGGGATGAACGAGGTGTGAATGCTGTTTCCGCTTCCCGGTCGCGGTCAAAGATCAGGACAGTGCGGTGACCGGCTCCGCCAGGACGCACCGTGCCGCCCGGCCCGGGCCGACCTCCACATTCCCTGGCAGTTGTTCCAGGCAGCGCGGCTGGGCTACGGCGCAGCGGGGCGCAAAGGAGCAGTTGTGCGGCCTCTCGCCGAGCGACGGCGGGGTGCCGGGGATGGTCTCGAGCCGCTGTCCCCGCTTGGCCCCGTGGACGGTCGAGGCGAGCAGACCCTTGGCGTAGGGATGCACCGGCGAGCGGACGATGTCGCGAAGCGTGCCCTGCTCCACGATCTGGCCGGCATACATCACCGCGACCCGGTCGCAGATCTCGATGGCGACCCCGATGTCATGGGTGACGAAGATGACGGACATGCCGAACTCGCGCTGCAATTCGCGCAACAGCAGCAGGATCTGAATCTGCACGGTGGCATCGAGCGCCGTGGTCGGCTCATCCGCGAGCAATATCTTGGGACGACACGCGAGCGCCAGCGCGATCATCGCGCGCTGACGCATGCCGCCAGACATCTCGTGCGGATAGGCATCGAGCCGCCGCTTGGCCGAGGGAATGCGCACGACCTCGAGCATTTCGAGCGCCCTCGCCCTGCCCTCCGCGTAAGACTTGCCTTCATGGCGCACCACGCTTTCGGCGATCTGCGCCCCGATGGTGTAGACCGGATCGAGCGCGAGCGCCGGCTCCTGAAAGATCATCGACACGGTCTGGCCGCGGAACGACGACAGCTGCTCGTCGTTCATGGCGAGCACGTCGCGGCCCATCACGTTGACCTTGCCCGTGATCTGCGTGCGCTTCTTCGGCAGCAGCCGCATCAGTGCACGCAAAGTCACGCTCTTGCCCGAACCGGACTCTCCGAGCAGGCCCAGCACCTCGCCGTCGCCGAGCGAGAGGCTGAGATCGTTCACGGCATAGACCGTACGCTCGCCGGTGAAGCGGATGTTGAGGCCTGAGATCTCGACGAGCTTTGTCATGACGGAAGTTTCGGCAGCCTGTCGTGGTAGTCGGTGGCGCGCTGGAATGCGGCGCCGATGGTGAGCAAGGTCGCTTCATCGAAAGAGCGGCCGATCAATTGCATGCCGATCGGAAGACCGCTTCTGGTGAAGCCAGAGGGCACCGTGAGCGACGGCAGGCCGAGATAATTCACCGGGCGGGTGAACAGCGTCAGCCGCTGTAACAGCGCCGGCGCGTTCGGCCCGCCGCCGACGTCGCTCTCCTCGATCGTCGGCGCCGGCACCGGAGACGCCGGAGCGATGATCGCATCGACACCTGATGTCGCAGTGTTGTGCGCAGCGAGCGCAGGTCCGCGCCAGCGCATCGCCTCGAGATAGGTGATGGCGGGGACCGCGAGCCCGTTCTGAAGCCGCATCAACACCTGTGGGCCGTAATCCTGCGGCCGCTCGATCATCCAGCGCTTGTGGAAGGCGGCGGCTTCGGCTGCAAGCACGAGCTGGCTTGCCGAGGACAATTGTCGCTGGTCGGGCAGATCGACCGTGACGATGTCGGCGCCCTCGCGCTTGAGGACCGCGATGGTCTCGTCCAGCACGCGCGCGACCTCGCCGTCGAGATCGTCGACATAGAAGGACGAGGGGACGCCGACCTTGAGGCCTTTTAGCGAGCCCTTGGTCGCGCCGACATAGTCAGACAGCGGCTCATGACTGCAGGTCGAATCGTCAGGATCAGGGCCGGCCATCAGCGCCAGCAGCAGCGCGCAATCCTCGGCGGTGCGGGCGAGTGGGCCGACCGTGTCGAGCGACTGCGACAGCGGCATCGCGCCGGCGCGGCTGACCCGGCCGACCGTGGTCTTCAATCCCGTGACGCCGCAGAAATGCGCGGGCATGCGGATCGAGCCGCCGGTGTCGGAGCCGAGCGCGGCATAGGTCAATCGCGCCGCGACCGCCGAGCCCGAGCCCGACGACGAGCCGCCGGTGATGTGCGCGGCGTTCCAGGGATTGCGAACAGGGCCGTAGTGGGCGTTGTGGCCGGTCGGGCCATAGGCGAATTCGGCCAGATGCAACGTGCCGAGCCGAATCTGGCCGGCGTCCTTCAGCCGCTGCAAGGCAGTCGAGGTGACGGTCGGAACGAAATCGCGGCGGATCAACGAGCCGCAGGTCGCGACGTGGCCGGCGTCGTAGTACATGTCCTTGTGCGCGAGCGGCACGCCATGCAACGGCCCGCGGACTTCGCCCTTGGCGAGTTCGGCGTCGGCGGCATCGGCAGCCTTCATAGCCTTCTCCGACTCGATCGACATGAAGGCGTTGAGATGCGGCTGCCACTGCGCGATGCGATGCAGTAGCGCCCGCGTCACCTCATGCGAGGACACCTGCTTCATCGCAATCGCGCGCGCGACCTCGGTAAGCGTCATCAATGCGGGTTCGGTGCTCATTTCGAGACCTTGGCAGTCTGCGCGATCGGATAGAGCGCGGGCTCGAGATCGAACGGCAGCGTGCCGGCAATGGCCGCAAAGCCCTCGAAGGCCGGTCCGATGGAATTGGAGATGCGCGTCGCGATCTCGTCGTCAACGGGAACACCGGCGATCTGTGCGGTCGCCTTGATCTCTTTTGTCGTCGGTCTCGTCATACGGTTTCCTCCTTCGGCGCGCGGCTATGGCCTGAACCCGGGATCGCCATGTAGCACGCGGCCTCGTGGCCCATTCTATCGAGCGCGGTGAGTTTTGGTGTCGCATTTGCACAGAGCGGCTCCGCAAACGGGCAACGGATGTGGAAGCGGCAGCCCGACGGCGGATCGATCGGATTGGGCGGATCGCCCGTGATCGGCGGCGTCTCGGTGCGGCGGTCCGGATCCGAGGACGGCATCGCAGCAAGAAGTGCGCGCGTATAGGGATGCGCCGGCTGGTCCCAAACTTGGTCGACCGGGCCGAGCTCGACCACCTCGCCGAGATACATCACCAGCACGCGATCGCTGATGTAGCGCACGACGTTGAGATCGTGGCTGATGAAGAGATAGGTCAGGCCGAATTCGCTCTTGAGATCGGCCAGGAGATTGAGCACTTGCGCCTCGACAGATTTGTCGAGCGCGGAGACGGCTTCATCGAGGATCACCAGCCGCGGCGAGAGTGCCAGCGCGCGCGCGATGTTGACGCGCTGGCGCTGACCGCCGGAGATCTCGTGGGGGTAGCGGTTGGCGAAGTTTGCAGGAACCAGGCCCACCTTGCCGAGCAGCTCGCGCGCCAGCGCGCGCGCGGCGCCGTCGGCCATGCCGTGCACCTTTGGGCCAAAGGCGATCGATTCCTCGATGGTCAGGCGCGGATTGAGCGAGGCGTAGGAATCCTGGAACACCATCTGCATGCCGCGGCGCAGCTCTCGCAGGGAGAGCGACTGGCCAACGCTCATGCCGTCATAGATGATGTCACCGGTGTCGCGCGGCATCAGATGCATCAGCAGCCGCGCGGTGGTCGACTTGCCGCAACCGGACTCGCCGACGATGCCGACGGTCTCGCCCTTGGCGACGGTGAACGAGACATTATCAACCGCACGCACGGTGCGCTTTGCGGCGAACAGGCCGCCACGAACCGGGAAATGCTTGGTCAGGCCGTTGACCTGAAGCAGCGGTTGGGCGACGCCGCCGAGGTCTTCGATCGGCTCCAGCATCGTGACGGAGGCGTTGGTTTCGCTCATGGCTAGTTCCTGATGTCCATGGCGCTGCGCAGGCCGTCCGAGAGCAGGTTGAAGCAGATCGAGACCGCGAAGATCATCGCGCCCGGGAGCGCGGCGACCCAGGGATTGACATAGATCGCGGTGCGCAAGGTATTCAACATCAGGCCCCATTCCGGCTCCGGCGGTTTGGTGCCGAGACCGAGGAAGGACAGGCCTGCCGCGAGGATCATCGAGACCGAGATCAGGCTGGTCGCGTAGACGAAGATCGATCCGAGCACATTGCCGAGGATATGAACGCGCATGATGGTGAACGGTCCCGCGCCCGAGGCGCGCGCGGCATCGACGAAGTCCATGTTGCGCACGCCCGTCGTCACGCTTTCGGCGACGCGGGTGATCTGCGGCACGAACACGACGGTCAACGACACGATGGAATTGAGGATGCCCGCGCCCAGCGCGCCCGAGATCGCGATCGCCAGCAACACGGACGGAAAGGCATAGAACACGTCGATCGTGCGCATGATCGCGGTGTTGAGCTTGCCGCCGACATAGCCGGCAACGAGGCCGAGCGACGTGCCGATGCAAAAGGCGAGGATCACCGGCAAAATGCCGATGAGGAGCGACAGCCGGCCGCCATAGATCAGTCGCGCCAGCATGTCGCGGCCGAGCTCGTCGGTGCCGAGCGGGTAGCCTGATGTGCCGATGTGGCGCAGGCGGCGGATCATCGAGCCCTTGTAGGGATCTTCCAGACCGAGCCACGGCGCAACGATCGCGGACAGGAAGATCAGCAGCAGCACCAGCGCGCAGACTATGCTGACCTTGTCGCGCCGGATACGACGGCCCACGGTCGCCCAATATCCGCCCGCCTTGGTCGCGGGCGCGGACTGAAGCGCGGCATCGGCGGTGGCGGATAGCGGAAGCTCGCTCATCGGCTAACCCCGCTTGATGCGCGGGTCGATCGCGGCTTGCGCGATGTCGACCAGCAGATTGAGGAAGACGAAGAACAACGCCAGGATCAGGATCGTGCCCTGCAGCAGCGGCAGGTCGCGCTGGAAGATCGCCGAGTTGAGCAGGAAGCCCGAGCCCGGCCAGGAGAACACGGTCTCGATCAGGATCGAGCCGCCGAGCATGTAACCGAGCTGAAGTCCCATCACCGCGAGCGCGGTGGGCGCGGCGTTCTTGATGACGTGGCGGAACACGCCGCGCTCATGCAGGCCTTTGGCACGCAGCGCCTCGACGAAGTCCTGGCTGAGAATGTCGCCGGTCAGCGCCCGCACCGTGCGGGTGACGATGCCCATCGGGATCACCGAGGTCGTGATCGCCGGCAGCACGAGATATTGCAAATGCGCCCAGTCCCAGGCCCAGGCGGCCGAACCTCCGGGTCCGGCGCCGACGGCGGGCAGCCAGTTCAGCTGGACCGAGAAAATGATGACGAGCACCATGCCAAGCCAGTAATGCGGCACCGAAACGCCGGCGATGGCAAACGACGTCGCCAGCTTGTCGATCCAGGTTTCGCGGAAATAGCCGGCGATCAGGCCGAGCAGGATGCCCATGGTGAAGCCGATGATGGCCGCCGCAATCGCCAGCGTGACGGTGTTGCTGACCGCACGCATGACTTCGGCCAGCACCGGGCGGCCCGTGGCGATGGAATTGCCGAGATCGCCATGAAGCGCGCGGAGCAGCCAAAGCCCGAACTGCACCGGCAGCGGGCGGTCGAAACCGTAGGCGGTACGAAGCTGCGCGGCGAGCTCCTGCGAGGCGTCGGCCGGCAGCACGGCGACCAGCGGATCGCCCGGCGTGATGTGCACGAGCAGAAAACACACCAGCGCGACGCTGATGACGATCGGGACGACATAGACGATGCGTCTGGCGATATAGGCGAGCACTGCAGTTCTTTCTTCCTTCTCTCCTTGCGAGAGAAGGTGGCGCGAAGCGCCGGATGAGGGGTTGTTTCCGCGGATGATACTGCGTCGGTTGAGAGGTCCGCATTCGCGGAGAGAGATCCCTCACCCGGCTTCGCTATCCGCGAAGCCACCCTCTCCCGCAAGGGGAGAGGGCACTGAGCAAGCCGAGCGAACTACTGCATCGACACGAGCGAGAAGTCGATGAACCAGCTCTTCGGCTGCACGACGCCTGTCACCTTCGGGCTGATGGCACGGGGGCCGACGTCGTGGGCGACGTAGAGGAAGGCTGCGTCGTCGACGGAGGCCGCGTGCAGTTCGGCGAGCGCGGCGTCACGCGCCGCGGGATCGAAGGTCTGCCGCGCCTTCTTCACCAGCTCGTCGAATTTGGGGTTGTTGATGAAACCCCAATTGTTCGAGACCGGCGGCGCCATGCCCGATTGCAGGAAGCGCACCAGCGCGAAGAACGGATCCATCGCCGCGTAGGTGACGTTGGTCGCGTTCGAGCCGTTGGCGCTCGGATCCTTGGCGCCGCGGCGCCAATTGGTGAACAGCGTATTCCACTCGATGACGTCGAGCTGCACGTCGAAATAGCATTCGGCCAGCGCCTGCTGGAGATATTCGTTCATCGGCAGTGGCTGCATCTGGCCCGAGCCGGACGCCGAGGTCTGGGTCTTCACCGTCAGCTTCTTGTTCGGGCCGAATCCGGCCTCCTGCATCAGCTTCTGCGCAGCAGCCTTGTCGTACTTGATCTCGAAGGTCGGCTTGCCGCGCCAGGGATGGCCGGGCTCGAACGTGCCGGTCGCCGGCACCATCAGCCCCGCGAGCAGGCCGTCCTTGAGGCCTTCGCGATCGACGCAGAGGTTCGCGGCCTTGCGGACGCGGATGTCGTTCCAGGGCGAACCCTCGACACGCGAGAACTGCCACGGCCAGACATGCGGCTGCTCGTTGGCGTAGAGCTTGAAGCCGCGCTGCTTCAATTCGGGCAAAGCGTCCGGCGCCGGCGCCTCGACCCAATCGACCTGCCCGGAGAGCAGCGCCGCGGTGCGCGCGTTCGCCTCCGGCATCGGCAAGAGCACCATCTTGTCGACCTTGGGCACGCGATCCTTGTTCCAGTAGCTCGCATTCTTGACCAGCTCGAGCCGCTCGCGCGGCGTGAACGCGGCCATCTTCCAGGGACCGGTGCCGGCTGCATCCTTGGCGAACGCGGTCCAGGCCGCCTGCGACTTCGCCTTGGCGTCAGCGCCTTCCGCCTTGTCGTAGAAATGCTGCCACTTCGCCGGGCTCGCCATGAAGAGATTGGTGAGGTTGATCGGCAGGAAGCTGTCGGGCTCCTTGGTGGTGAGTTCGACCGTCATGTCGTCGATCTTCTTCGCGGACGCCAACGTCGGCATGCGCGAGGCCGTGACGCCGACCTGGCTGGCGTCGAATTGCGGCGCGTCCTGCTTCAGCACCTTCTCGACATTCCACACCACGGCGTCTGCATTGAACGGCGAGCCGTCATGGAAGGTGACGCCCGGCCGCAGCTTGAAAGTCCATTTGGTCTTGTCGGCGTCATCGACCTTCCACTCGGTGGCAAGGCCGGGGATCACCACGCTCGCCTTGTCGGCCGAGGACAGGTCCCAGCCGGTGAGCGCGTCATACATGGTGAGGCCGGTGAAGCGGTTGCCCTCAAAGCCCTGATCGGGCTGGCCCAGCGTGCGCGGAATATCGGCAGCCGTCATGGCGATGCGCAGCACGGTTTCGGCACTGGCCGCGCGCGGCCACGCAGCCGCGCTACTGAGCGCCAGCAACGCGATCAGCGCCGCGCGGGTCTTGTTCTTATTGATAAGCATTGACTCAATCCTTTTCCGGCTTCGATGACTAATTTTGATGCAATCGTATGCAATGCCTATGCCAATGGGGAAACTTATTCTGCAAATTGCCCCTGCGACGACAAGTCCTTGTGATGACGCCTCGGCGAAAGCACCTCACTGCCTATTCTGGCATCAAGATTGCAGGTTTGGCTCCGATTGTCCTTGAAGCCTTCCCTGGAGCTTTGGCCCATGCGTATCCGACTATCGACCTGTTTCGCCGTGCTTGCACTGGCGTTGTCCGCGATTCCCGCGGGCGCCGAGACGGTGCTGCGCTACGGCATCTCGATGGCGGACATCCCGCTGACGACCGGTCAGCCCGATCGCGGCGCCGGCGCCTATCAGTTCACGGCCTACACCATCTACGATCCGCTCGTGGCGTGGGAGATGGACGTCGCCGACCGCCCGGGAAAGCTGGTGCCGGGACTGGCCACCGAGTGGAAAGTCGATGACGAGAACAAGACCAAATGGCGCTTCACCTTGCGCAAGGGCGTGAAGTTTCACGACGGCAGCGAGTTCGACGCCGATGCCGTGATCTGGAATCTGGACAAGGTGCTCAACGACAAGGCGCCGCAATTCGACAAGCGTCAGAGCGCCCAGGTCAAGACCCGCCTGCCTTCGGTCGCGAGCTATGCCAAGATCGACGACTCCACGGTGGAGATCACCACCAAGACGGTCGATTCCTTCTTCCCCTATCAGATGTTGTGGTTCCTGGTGTCGAGCCCGACGCAATACGAGAAGCTCGGCAAGGACTGGGACAAATTCGCGAGCCAGCCTTCGGGGACCGGTCCGTTCAAATTGACCAAACTGGTGCCGCGCGAGCTCGCCGAGCTGACCAAGAATCCGGATTACTGGAACAAGAAGCGTATTCCCAAGGTCGACAAGCTCGTGCTGGTGCCGATGCCGGAAGCGCTGACGCGCACCAATGCGCTGCTCGCCGGACAAGTCGATCTGATCGAGACGCCGGCGCCGGATGCTGTGCCGCAGCTCAAGGCCGCCGGCATGAAGCTCGTCGACAACGTCACGCCGCATGTCTGGAATTATCATCTGAGCGTGCTGCCGGGTTCGCCCTGGACCGACATCCGCCTGCGCAAGGCGCTCAACCTCGCGATCGATCGTGAAGCCGTGGTGGGCCTGATGAATGGCCTTGCGAAACCCGCCAAGGGACAGGTCGATCCGTCGAGCCCGTGGTTCGGCAAGCCGAGCTTCGAGCTGAAATACGATGTCGCCGCAGCGAAGAAGCTGGTCGAGGAAGCCGGCTACTCCAAGGCGAAGCCGCTGAAGGCGACCTTCATCATCGCACAGGGCGGCACCGGCCAGATGCTGTCGTTGCCGATGAACGAATTCTTGCAGCAGAGCTTCAAGGAGATCGGCATCGACATTGATTTCAAGGTCGTCGAACTCGAGACGCTGTATACGCATTGGCGCAAGGGCGCGGCCGACGAGATGAACGCCGGCATCACCGCCAACAACATCGCCTACGTCACCTCCGACCCGCTCTACGCCATCGTCCGCTTCTTCCATTCGAGCCAGATCGCGCCGGTCGGCGTCAACTGGGGCGGCTATAAAAATCCGAAGGTCGACGCACTAATCGACGAGGCCAAGCAGACCTTCGACAGCGGCAAGCAGGACGAGCTGCTGGCGCAGGCGCATGCGCTGATCGTCGACGACGCCACGCTGGTGTGGGTGGTGCACGACACCAACCCGCATGCGCTGTCGCCCAAGGTCAAGCAGTTCGTCCAGGCGCAGCACTGGTTCCAGGACCTCACGACGATCGGGGCGGAGTGAGGGTTATTGTCGTCCCGGCCTAGTGCGCAATTGCGCACGGGGGGCCGGGACCCATAACCACCGAGTTGGGTTTGGCGACGGCAGCCACTCCAATCTAACGTAACAACTTCTGCTGCGGAGTATGGGTCCCGGCCTACGCCGGGACGACAGTGAGGGCTTGGCTGCCAGCGAGCGCCCCCTACTTCGTCAGCAGCGCATACGCCCCGGTCCAGCCCTCGGCCGGCGGATCGACCTGGAATTCCTTGATGCGCACTTCGTAGAGCTTGAACAGCTTCTCCAGCGTGTCGGCATCCTCGCTCCTGCGGCCGCGTTCGATCGCGTCCAGTGCGCCCTGCCAGTCGCGACTGCGATAGCAGCCGAGCATTTCGATGGTGACGTTGCGCAGGCGCTGGAAGGCGCCCGAATGCATCACGTCCGCGCGGCCGGCGATGGCGTAGATCACTTCCGGCTCGGTCTTGCCCTTGACCATGATGAAGTCGAGCTCGAGAATCG
Organism: Bradyrhizobium sp. Kon69; assembly: GCF_055807515.1. NCBI lineage: Bacteria > Pseudomonadati > Pseudomonadota > Alphaproteobacteria > Hyphomicrobiales > Nitrobacteraceae > Bradyrhizobium > Bradyrhizobium sp. Kon69. The sequence goes on from NZ_JBVVOS010000027.1 coordinate 112,575, forward strand.
CGAACTTGTCCTTGGCCGCGAGCGCGGTCCTCGAGCCGACGATAATGGGAAAGCCGTACTCCTTCGACTGGCCTTCGAGGCGCGACGCCAGGTTGACGCTGTCGCCGAGCACGGAATAGTTCTTCTTCAGGTCGGAGCCCATGTTGCCGACCACGCCGATGCCGGTGTTGAGACCGATACCGACATTGAGCGGGATGTAGACGTGGCCGCCATCGATGGCTTCCTGCTCGCGGTCCTTGTTCACCGCGTCGATCTTCTCCAGCATCTGGATCGCCGCCTCACAGGCGTTGACCTCGTGCTCGGCATCGTCGAGCGGCGCGTTCCAGAACGCCATGATGGCGTCGCCCATATATTTGTCGATATAGCCCTTCTGATCGATGATCACGTCGGTCAGCGGGGTCAGGAAACGGTTCATCAGCGCGATCAGGCCCTGCGGATCGTGCTTGTAGGTTTCCGATATGGTGGTGAAGCCGCGCACGTCGGAGAACATGATCGTCATCTCGCGCTCCTCGCCGCCGAGGACGAGCTTTTCCGGTGACTGCGCGAGCTGCTCGACCAGCACCGGCGACATGTATTGCGCGAACATGCCGCGAATCTGCACACGCTGCCGCTGCTCGCGCACGAAGCTCGCAAAGATCAGCGTCAGATAGATCGCGGTGGTCGAGAGCAGAGGATAGGTGAAGTCGATGAGATAGCGGTGCTGCGCATAGAAGAACCAGGATACTCCGATCAGGATCGCGGCGAAGGTCGCGCCGGCAAGCACGAGACGGACCGGTCCGAGGTTCGGCGTGAAGATGATGACGAGCAAGCCGATGACGAGCGCTGCGAGCAGCTCGACGCCGAGCGCGTAGTTCGGCTGGGAGATCACCGCGCCGCTCAGCACGCTCTCCAGCACCTGGGCGTGGATCTCGACGCCGGGCATGGTCGAGGACACCGGCGTGGTCTTGATGTCATTGAGCCCAACAGCGGAGGTGCCGATCAGCACCAGCTTGCCGGCGATCTTGTTCGGCGGCACGGTGTTGTCGAGCACGTCGGCGGCCGAGACGTAGATCGAGGGATCCTGGCGGGCGTAATGCACCCAGAGCTGACCGTTCCTGTCGGTTGGGATCTCCACGCCCTTGAGACGCACGGCCCGCACGCCGGTCTTGTCGGTCCGAACCAGCAAGGTCGGCGTGCCCGTGACGACGCGCAAAATCTCGAGGCTCAGCGAGGGCATGACCATGCCCTGGGCGCGCATGATCATCGGCACGCGCCGGATCAGGCCGTCGCGCTCGGTCTTGATCGAGAACAGGCCACGGCCGGCCGCGACCTTCTCGATCTCGGGCACGTTGCGCAACAGCCCGGGAAATTCGAACAGGAAGCGCTCAGCACCCTCCTCGCCGACCGTCGCGACGCCGGTAAAGGGCAGCGACTTGTCGACCTCGGACGAAATCGCCCGCTGCCCGGTCTCGCCCAGGATCACGCGCGAGCGCTTGATCGCTTCGGAGAGGATCTGGTCGTTGCTCGGCAGCTCGCGCAGCTTGGCGCGGGTGGCATCGTCGAGGTAACGCATCTGGCTCGCGACCAGATCCGGATTGAGCCGATCAGCCTCCGAGAACACCACGTCGAAGCCGATTGCGACCGCGCCGTGACTGGTGAGGTTCTGGATCAGGTCGGCGATCCGCGTCCGCGGCCACGGCCATTGGCCGAGCTTGGCGAGGCTCTTGTCGTCGATGTCGACGATCGTAACCGGCCGCGCCGCCTTGTGGCGCGGATCGATCAACTGAAACATGTCGAAGGTGCGCAGCCGCAGTTCCTGGATCGGCGGCGGATCCCAGAGGCGAGCGCCGGCAAACACGACCAGCAGCGCAAGGCACATCAGCCGCGCAAACCCCAACTTCCGCGCAAACCACCGCCGCAGGATCTTGAGACGTTTCATTCGGATCGGACTTCCTGCAAACCCGCACTGCGCCGTGCGCGCCGATCATGCAGCGTCCGCGCGCGATTGGCCATTCCTGGATGCGAAGGAGTATGGTTTTTTGCTGCGGTCAAGCGGCGGGCCCGTCACGGGAAGGCGTTGGCATTCCCTAGGCGTGGAAGATGAAATCGCTAGCCTTGAGATTTGCGGCAATCACGTTCTTGAGCAGCAGCGACTCGTTCTCCGTGATCGGCGCGCCCTCCGGCTGCGTGACCTGCTGATGCCAGGTCACCAGCGTGTCGCCGGATGCCGCCTGCTGGACGATAGTGAGATTGCCGATGGAGCCGACGTCCGAGAACTGCCGCAAATCGATTATGTCCAGCCCATTCGTGAAATCGGTGATGGTGTGCGAGAAGTCGGTGACCGGTTGCCCGTTCTCGCCGTACAGCACGCCCGGCGCGAACACGAACTGATCCTTGCCACCGCCGCCGGTCAGCGTGTCGTTGGTATCGGTGGCGAAGATGACGTCCTTGCCGCTGGCGCCTTGCAGGCTGATCCCCTCGCTGGTGTCGCCGGCCTCGTTGAAGATGAAATGGACGGTGTCGAACAGGCCCGTGGTCTTGTCCGTCACCGTCAGTGTGATCTGGTCGGTGTCGGGCGGGGGGACTCCTGGACTGTAGGTGACGCCATCGGCGAGGGCCGAGTTAATATCATCGAGGTTGCCGCAAGCCGTGCCCGGATCGACGGCGCTGTCCAGATCATGCTCGGTTACGGCCGTCATCTTGAAGTCGTCCGTCGCGGCACTGGAATCGGTGTCGACGACCGAGAGCCCAGTGATGGTGTCGGTGTTGAGCCCCTTGTTGTGCCAGACCTGGAAGCTCTCGGTGTTGATGACCGGGCCATTGTCGGGAGGCGCCGTCACTTCCGTATCGATAGTGGTGAGGTCGTGCGAGACAGGCGTCGTGCCGCCGGTGCCCGTCGCCGTGAGATCGATCGTCGCGGGCGACGAGCAATCGGTGATTGCACCGATATAGGTGTCGTCGAGGGCATGCACGCCCAACGCATCCGGCGTCCCGGTGAAGCCATCGGCCGGCACGAAGCGGATCAGCGTATCCGGGCTCAGCACCAGTGCGCTCGTGTCGCTGACCAGACCGATGTCGACCCATTGATTGGTGCCGTGGAGTTCGTACTGCCAGACGCCCTGCGCAGCAGACGCCGGGTCGGACGTCACGGCGACGGCCTGGAAGCTCGCGCCGTCGTCGGCGTCGTGGAAATTGCCGGCAAAGAGATCGCTGACTTTGGAGCCAACCGGATCGCTGTTATCTCCACTGACCGAGGCCAGCGTGGCGTCATCCAGAGTCGGGGCATCGTTGCTGCCGGCGATGTTGATGGCGATCACGCCGTTACCGGCTCCGGTCGGCGTGTGGCCGTCGTTGGGCACGATCGTGTACTGCAGCGACAGCGTGTGGCCGGCGGCAAGGAAGTCGAAGGCCTCGCTGCCTGAATTGAAGTCCCACGTAAACGCGGCATGGGTGGCGGAGCCATTGAGAATGTCCCCGGGCTGCACGGCCAGATAGTTGAGCAGCGTCGCGCTCGAGGGCTCGCCGACATAGCCGGTCTGGAGCACATCGTCCAAATAGATATCGAGATGACCGACCGCGACCGTCACGTGATCGGTAGTATCGGCATCCGAAACCGTCAGCGTACCATGCTTCACCAGCGGCGTATTCGTCTCGAGCAGGTCCGCGCCGGAATGGTCGTTCGTTTCCGCCGTGATCGCGGGCGCATCGTTCTTGCCGGTGATCGTGATTGTGACGTCGGTTGTATCGGTCTTGCCCTGGTGGTCATCAAGGGTGACGGTGGAGACCACCTTGGCGCTCTGGTTCTCGCCCAGGAAATCCAGCGCACCGTCGGCGATCGAATAGCTCCAGGTGACGGTGCCATTGTTCAGTCCGGCCTGCGGCAGAAGTGTCAGTCCGCTTTTGAGCGCCGCGATCTCGTCAAGCGTGAGCGACGAGGTGAGGTTAGTGCTGTGATCGGCGCCAAGCGAGGTCACGGCTTGGCCGGTGATCTGTGCCGTCGGCAGGTCGGTCAGGTCGATGTCGGTGAAGGCAATCGCGCCGGTTGCGGGCGTTGACGTATCAGACGTGGCGAAGTCGCCGGTGGCGTCCGCCTGCTCGGAGACGTCCCCCGCCAGCACGCCGCCCGCGGTGAAGGCCGGCGCGTGGTCATCGGTCATCGTGATCAGCGTGTGGCCGGTGCCGTCGTCACTGCCGGCGAAATGGGCATTGCTGTAGTCGGCACCGGACAGGGTCAGGTTGATGTGATTTCCGTCCGCATCGGTCACCGTCAGCACGCCGCCGGTGGAGGGATTGCTGTTGGCGACATAGACCGCGCTGGTACCGAGCCCGTACTTGATGGCCGACAGATCGATTGTGTCGTTCGTGGACAGCGCGCCGATAGAGCCGCCAAAGGCCGATGTATCGATCTGAAGATGGGCGCCGTCGCCGTCGAGTGTGATCGTCTGCGTGACCGTGCCGTCGAGCTTCAGCAACGCGCCGGCGTCGACGGTGACCGAGCCCGAGCCCGACAGCGAGCCGAACAGCGTCAGCGCCCCAGTGTGGACCTCGATGCTGCCGGCATTGGCGATGGTGCCCGAGATCGACGCTGTGCCCCAGCTGTCGATGTCCTTGTAATTTTCGATGCTCAGCCCGGTCCCGGAGATCGATGCGCCATGCAGATCGATGGCGCCGTGGTTGACGATTGATGACGCATTGCCGAAGACGCCCGAGCCGGCGACGGCCCAGGTGCCGCCGGACTCGTTATTGAACGTCGCGCTGGCGACCGAGATATTGCCGTTGATGTGGCCAGCATTGTTGATCGTGATAGCGCCGCCGGTCTCGACGATGGCATAGGTCGCAGCGGTCACGGTCGAGGCGACGGCTGGTCCGATCGTTCCGGTGGCGGAATTGTCGATCTGCGCGATGCCGGTCGCGTTCTCCTGGATGAAGATCGCCGCATGGGCGCTCGGGGCCACGATCGATCCGGTATTGGTGATATGGGTCGAGCCGGTCGCACCCACTTCGTTCTGCGTCACACTGATGCCGGCGAGGCTCGTGCTGGTGATACCGCCGTGATTGACGATGGTGACGTCGCCGCTGCCGTTGGCGATGGCAGACACGCCGACCGCACCGATGGCGGAGCCATTATTGGTGACGCTGACGTCGCCGCCACCGTGATCGAAGGCGCCGATAGCGGTACCGGCGGCCGTAATCGAGGAGGTCGCGCCGGTTGTGACTGTGAGGTTGCCGACACCCCAGGTGAACGCCTCGATGCCGTAGCCCGCATCGGCGATAATCGTTGCATCGCTCGTGACGGTGACGTCGCCCTTGACTGCATTCGAGAACGTTCCGGCCCCGCCGGGCTTATAGCCGGCGATGATCCCGCCGGGAGTGGTGCCGTCGTTATTCGAGGTCGAGCCGGAGTGGATCGTGCCATGGGCCTCGACCGAGATCGTACTGCCGACGCCATCAGCGATCGCAGTGGCGTAGTTGACCGCCACGATGCCGGTGCTGCCAGACGTGATGCTGTCGCCATTCGCCATGGTAACGCTGACGTCGCCCGCATCGATGCTGTAAGCCCTGATGCCGTAGCTCGTCGCACCCGAGATCGTAACATTTGCGCCAAGCGTGACCGTCACGTCGCCAGTGCCGCCGCTCAATGCCGAGGCGTTGATACCGACGCTTTGGGTCCCGGAGACCGAAATCGTGGTCCCGGCGAAGCTGGTCACCCTGACGTCGCCATTGCCGTAATTGTAGGCGTCGATACCATAGCCCGCCGCGGCGTTGATGTTGGCGTGATTGCTGATGGTGACGGTGCCGTTAACGTTGGTATTGGCGGTCGATCCGGTCGTGGCACCGGTGTAACCGGCCTGGATGCCCGCCGGCGTGTTACCGCTCTGGTTCAGGCTGCTGCCGGAATTGATCGTGCCGTAGGTCGTGACGGTGATGGTGCTGCCGTCCGACGCGTCGATCGAATCTGCTCGATTGACCGCGATGATGGCCGAACTGCCCGACGTGACGACGCTGCCGGCCTCGGTCGTGACGGTCTCGCTGCCACTGCCGTAGCTGCGCGCACGGATACCGTAGACGGAGCTGCCGGTGATGGTACCGCCGGCGTCAATGGCAATGTCGCCGTCGCCCTGCGTGGTCGCGTCGATTCCGTATGCGCCACCAACAGCGCCGCCGAGCTGGGTGATCGAGATGCCGCCGGCGCTGGCGCTGTTCAAATTCTCGACAAGAACGCCGACCGAATTCGCGCCGGTGCCGGTCGCCTTGCCGGTGAGATTGTTGACAGTGATATCGCCAGCGCCGGTCGCGCTGTCGCGCAGCCAGATGCCGTGGCCAGCGAGGCCCTTGATGTCGCCGGTCGCCGTGAACGAGATATCGCCGGTACCGTTCTGGGTGACCGCGACGCCATTGGCCGCGCCCGTCAGCGCACCGGTGGGCGTGAGAACGATGTTGGCGGGCGCTGCAGATGTGCCGCCCGACGCGGTGAAGTCGAGTGCATCGCCGCTCGATGTCGTGATATCGGCCGCGCCCTTGATCGTGAACGTGCCGGCTTTCGTCGACTGACCGGCAATGGTGCCGGTGAAGCTCTGGCCCGCCACCTTGTCGAGCTGGAGCGTATCGGCGCCGCCGGCAAAGGCAATGGTCTGCGCCGTCGCCCCGGCGAGTTCGAGCGTCGCGCCGCTATCGATGATGACCGAGCCGACACCGCTGAGGCCGCCGGCGAGGTTGAGCGTGCCGGCCTGCACCTCGATGGTGCCGGTGTTCGTGACCATCGCCGAAACGGTGCTGGAGCCGGATACGCCGTACAGATTGCCCGCATTGCTCAGGCTGCCGCCGTTGATCGAGACGTCGGTCAGATAGAGCTTGGAACTTGCGTCGACCGTGATCGTCCCGCCGGAATTGGTGACGATGACGGTCGCAAGCTTCAGCGTGCCGCCGTGGACCGCCTTGATATCGGCGGAGTTGACGATCAGGTCACCGGAAATATCGAGTTCACCACCATTCGCCTGAATCAGATTGTGGTTGGTGATGGTGTGGAGGACGGCGGGATCAATCGTCAGCGTGCCGCTGGTCACCGTGATCGTGCCGGTGTTGGTGATGTCGGCGTTGTTGATGGCACTGGTGCCGGTCGATTCCAGCGTACCGGCAATCGTCACAGTACCGCCATCGATGGTCGCGCCCTGGAGATCGAGTATCGAGCCGGACTCGACCGAGACATGACCGCTGCCGGTGTCGGTCACCGTCATCCCGATCAGCTTCAGTGTCCCGTGATTGATCGCCGCCAACGTACCGGTGTTTGCGATGGCTTCGCCGTTGATGTCGAGCTCGGCGCCATTGGCCCGGAGGATGCCGTCATTCGCGATCGAGGTTGCGGAGCTCGTCGCCAACAGCGTCAACGCGCCGAGAGTTGCCTCGATCAGATAGTTGTTCGAGATGTTGGCGTCGGTAATCGCAGTTGTGCCGGTCGAATTCAGCGTACCCGAAACAATGAGCGCACCGCCGGTCAGGCTTGCACCGTTCAATGTCAGCTTGCTGCTTGCATCGACCTTGACCGTGCCATGATTGGCGATTGCGGTACCCGCAACAGTCACGTCATCCAGCGTCAGTATGACGCCGCTCTCAACCGTCACGGCAGAGCTGCTCAGCGTCGCGCCGCCATCGATCTTGCTGGCGCCGGTGACGTCGATCGTGCCGGGACCGTCGATCGTACCCCCGCTGATCGTCGCGCCGTTCACTGTCAGCTTGCCGTTGGCATCGATCGTGACGTTGCCGGCATTCGCAACCGTCGAGCCCTGGTCGATCGTCAGCGCGCCGTTCGCCAGCACTTCGATCGTGCCGGTGCTCGCATTCGTGATCGTCTCGTGGTCCAGCGCGTTGCCGGCGCCGCTGACCTTGAAGGCCGCATTGTTGTTCAGGATGCCGCCGCTCAGCACGGCAGCGCCGGTCAGATCGATCTCGCCGTTGCCGGTGACAGTCCCGGCACCGTTGATCGTGGCGCCGTTGACCGTCAGCTTGCCGGTGGCGTCCACCATGACGTTGCCGGCATTGGCAACCGTCGAGCCCTGGTCAATCGTCAGCGCGCCGTTCGCCAGCACTTCGATCGTGCCAGTGGTCGCATTCGTGATCGTCTCATGGTCCAGCGCATTGCCGGTGCCGCTGACCTTAAAGGCCGCATTGTTGTTCAGGATGCCGCCGCTCAGCACCGCAGCGCCGGTCAGGTCGATCTCGCCGCTGCCCGTAACCGTACCGGTGCCGCTGATCGTAGCCCCGTTCACCGTCAGCTTGCCTGTGGCATCGACCGTGACGTTGCCGGTGTTGGCGACGGTTGAACCCTGGTCGATCGTCAGCGCGCCGTTCGCCAGCACTTCGATCGTGCCGGTGCTCGCGTTCGTGACCGTCTCGTGGTCGAGCGCATTGCCGGTGCCGCTGACCTTGAAGGCCGCGTTGTTGTTCAGGATGCCGCCGCTCAGCACCGCAGCGCTGGTCAGGTCGATCTCGCCGTTGCCGGTGACAGTCCCGGCACCGTTGATTGTGGCGCCATTGACCGTCAGCTTGCCGTTAGCATCGACCGTGACGTTGCCGGCATTCGCAACCGTCGACCCCTGGTCGATCGTCAGCGCGCCGTTCGCCAGCACTTCGATCGTGCCGGTGCTCGCATTCGTGATCGTCTCGTGGTC
>NZ_JBVVOS010000028.1:0-120791 GCF_055807515.1 Bradyrhizobium sp. Kon69
CGTGTTGTCGTTGGTGATGTGGTCGCCGACAACACCGCTGTCGGTCGTGAACGAAGCGATCGTCGGCGCCGCAGGCGGGGTCGGGCTCGAGGTTCCGGATCCGGCAATGACCGCGCTCACCGCCTGAGAAGGCGCGCTGACATAGCCGAAAAAGTTGTTTGCCTTTGCCGTCAGGCTATGCGTCCCGGCAGATAGCGTCGCCGTAAAAGTCCAGGCACCGGATGAATCGGTGTCGATCAGACCGATCTGCGTCGCGCCATCAAAAATCTGTATGGTATAACCGCTAATCCAGGAACCAGAGCTCGCCTGCCCCTTTAGCGTGACTGCGTCCCCACTCACTGTCTCACTCGTGACAGTTACGGTCGGCACCAACGTCGAATGTGTCACAACAGGTCTTGCGGAGTTCGTCTGAGCCCCGACAGGTGCGGTTGGCGAAGGTGTGATGTTCTGGAAATACAGCCCACCCGTCTCCATATTGGTGTTGTTGTAGTACTTGGCATTGGGGGAATAAGTCGGATCGGAGAAGAAGCTTTCGTTGCCGAAAGTGCCCCCTCGCGTATCGGCGAAATTATCGTGGATCAGCACGGTTCCAGCCAGACTCGATCCCCCATTGACCGTCGTCATGACGCCGACGTTGGAGCCCGGAAGGGCTATGATCGTATTATAAGCCAGTTCCGCGCTCGTGACCGTCGAACCGTTGTCATTGAGCATGAAGCCCTGTGTACCGTCCGAATTTGACACGACGGTTTGGTACACAGTGTTGTACATGATGGTTTCAGTGAAGGGATTGCTCCCCATTGTCTGAAGCCAATCGGGATGCGCATTAACGTTCCCGTTGTCATTCAGCACATTGTACTTGATGGTGACCTGCCCACCACCCTGTGCCTGGATAAAATCGGAATAGGCATTCTTGAGCAGCGTATACTCAACGGTGAGGCCCGACGTACTTGTGTAAATGAGACCGTTGTTGAGCTGATCCGACTGCATATTGCCGTCGATGACGCAATTCTTGACCGTCAGATTTGAAGAGCCGTTGTCTCCGTAGATCGTGAAATTGCTGTTTGATCCAATCTTGAAGTTGGAATTGGAAATCGTCGTATTCGCAGCCTGCGTGATGACGGACCAACCGCCGGCGAGCGAGAAGTCGTAACCGTCAAGCGTGACGTTGCCCCCCGTGACCGTGACCTGATGGAGCGAGGAGTTAACTGAAACCCCAGCCATTTTTATTGTTGAAGGGTCCTTCAGGACGGTGCCCGCGGTAATGCCGACGGCATAGTCGACGCCGGCCACTTCCCAGGAAGGGCGCACAGTGTAGCCGTCCAATATTCCAGCCAATTGCGGGCCTCCGCCAGGCGCTCCAGCAGAACCATCGCCAACCAGCGGAGGATCGACGATCAACGTGCCACCGTGACCGTCGCTCGATGCCGCGAAGTTCGCCAGCGAATAGTTGCCCAGCAACTCAATACTGGCGGTATGCGTGCCGTCGCTGACCGTGAGTATGCCAGGCGAGTTGTTGCCGGTGTAACTGATCTGCGCGTTTGCGCCAGCTGTGACGTCCGCAAGATCAATGACATCGCCGATAGCAAGTTGACCGGCAATTTTGCCGCTGAATGTCGAGGAATCGTCGATCTTGAGGGTGCCGGTCGCTCCGTCGAATGCGACGGCACCCGAGAATGAAGACGAGAGCTCCAGAGTGCCACCGTCCGAGACCACGGCAAGCTGAGCGCCGGCATCCGCGGACGCACCTCCGCTACCAGCGACCTCCACCGTCGGGGCCAAGGAATGAGCGGGCGTATCGACGATCGTGACATCGCTCGGCGAACCCGAGCCCACCTCGCTATTCGCGTCCGACCGCAAACCTACCCCTTGGTCAAGCTCGGCCGTATGCCCGTGATGAAACACGTCGCGATGAAGAGACTGGGCGATTGCCATCCGAGATGCAGCACCCGTCGATCGGATGGCCATCAATGCGTCAGCCGCCGCGGCTTCAATCGACGCGATGATATCTGAAGAGCTGTGGCGCTCGGCATGATCAAACTGCACGGATGGATGCGTTTTGCGAGTCAAATTTGGCCCCTTTGTTCACGCACGTTTGGAATTCCCGCCTCAGCCGCTCAAGTTGCGCACCCCTGCGCTTTAAACCTGATGAGCTGTTACCCCAAACCCAACTCCTCGACTGATCCTCGGTCTGGTCTTTTTTAAGACGATTTCTAGGACTTCCTACGAAACGTGCCGGTGAATATTTCGCACAACTGAATCATTGAACGAAGTAAAAAAGGACAACAACGCCGCCAATCCGCCACGCTTGCTAAAAGCGCCTAAGCGAAATAGGTTCTTTTTTACAGAACGGCCGAATTAAATGGGTTTTTAAATCTACTTTAAATAAGACAGCTGCTTGAAGGTGTCGTCCGCTGAGAAATCGGCCGACTAGTGGAAAATGCCTCGATTCAGCCCCATCACGAATCAGAGCATACGGGCGCTCGCACAGGTGATTGGTCAATGTTGATGATTCAAATCGTCGCAGGCATCCAACGCTCTTCATGGGAGCTGCCGAGAGGGCAATCATTGATTTTATAGATCTCGACGCGCCGCCCCTTGTTGACGCTCAATATGGAGATCGCCCAAGTGATGCGGTGGACGAGGAAGGCGCCAAACACACAAACAGACGCCTCAACCAGCGCCGGCCCGACTAAGCGTGAGAGCCAGCCCCAGCCTGGGCGCCCCCCTAATTGCACGGATTGGCCCTCATCGTGCAAACCACTCATCGGACCGACCTGACAACCGATAGATCAGCAATCCCAACCATTCGTGGACGGCGATATCGACACGTCGCAAATTGTCCGTGGCCGTGTCTTCCGGCACCCACATCTCCTGCCAGCCATGGGTCCGCGACCCCACCGAGAAGGCGAACACATCAAAGCCAACCTTTCGGAAGGCACCGATCGCTCGTGGCATATGGTAGGAGGAGGTTACAAGGAGCCAATTCGATCCAGGCCGTGGATTGATGAGGTGCGCCGTATACCGCGCGTTCTCCGCTGTCGTCAGCGAATTCCCTTCGACCAGAATGCGATCCGCCGCAATTCCGAACGAAATGAAGTACTGCTTGACGACCGATGCCTCACTTGGGCCGTCGACGCCATCTGTCCCGCCAGAGAAGATGATCTTAGCCGCTGGGTATCTTTTGGCCAAGGCAACCATGACCGCCATCGGCTCTGTATCGTCTCGGAGAACGATGGTGCTGAGATAGCCGTGGCTTTGTGAGTCATACGATCCGCCAAGCACAATGATCCCATCGACCTGCTCGCGAGGAAGCGTCATCTCCGGGAATCGCTGCTCGAGAGGCGTCAGGAGCATATTTCCGATCGGTGACAAGCCTCCGGCCGCCAAGACAGCCAGAGACAGTGCGGCAAACAGCATCGCGCTTCGGCGGCGAAAAGTAAGCAGGATCAGCGCCAGCACTGCGAAGGAGGCAATGACATTAGAAGGGACAAGAAAGAAGCCAATCAACTTCGAGAACGTAAAGTGCATCGCGACATCCTTTCAAACCATTGCGGGCGCACCCTCACGAAGCTCGCAACGATCTGACTTGTACGAGAGTTCTCAGGACGCCAAACCGGAGCGGCGAGGATCAATCAAGCGATTCAATTCAGTCAAATGCGCCTTCAGGCCAATCAGGAGGCCGGTCAAAATCCAACCGGATCCCCATATGTGCACGGTGAATGCAATGTAGAGAGTGAGAAAAAGCACGATCCCAACGATCGTTGCGAGCTTCTTCTCGGTCGGCGTCAGGTGTTGCCCACGACTCCCAATTGGAGCGGCCCCCATCAACGAAAGCCCGACCAGCACAGCCCCAGGATAGCCAGACTGGATCGACAGCACGAGCCATAAAGAATCGATGGAATGGTCTATCTCATCCGGGAGCTTACCAAACCCAAGCCCGAACCAGGGCGATTGTGACACGTAAAGAGTGACCATGTGCCAAGTCCATTCGCGGTAATAGCCGGACTCGGGCGAGAAGGTCAGGTTCGAGATTATGAACCCGACGGGATTATTGCTGATCACGAACGCAGCGCTAACCGCAAGTATACCTATCGCGACCAGAACCAGCCAGCGGCCAGCCATACGTGAAAACATCGAATTGTAGGCAAGCAGAATGAACCCGATAATCATCACCTGAAGCGGTGCCGACGAAAAGGCCAGGACGGCTCCGAGCCCGCACGCCCCAATGACGAAGAACCGCCCGGGGACAGGGACCGAGGCCGCGATAAGTATGCCGATCGTGGAGATAAAGCCAAACAGAATAGGATGCTCGATTGTTCCTGTCGCCCTCAGCAAACCAAGGCGATAGGCGTCGTCCCAGGAATCGATGCTATGCATCGGGCCTGCGATTGCGGCGGCCAGATCGTGCGCGAACCGATGGTTAGTCACAGGATCGAGCGCCCCGACGAGCGCAACCACTGCAATTGCTCGACAAAGCAGGTTGGCTAAAGCCAGCGCATGACCGCGCTCAGACAACAGAATTCTGGTCGCCATGTAGGCGACGCCAAACTCAAGAATTGTGGGGCCGGCATGATTGAGCGCCGATACCGGATCGTCGACGTTGGCGGGTCCATAGACCAGCCAGAACCCGGCTAGGAGGACAAGAAGATCCGATAGCACGAATCTGTAGCGTCCAGCCGATGCCTTCTGTAGTCCCTTCACAATCAGGATCGGCGCCAGCAACAGACAGAGCAGCCTAACGACAGTCAGCCTCAGCCCGAATATATAGAAAGAAAGTTCCTCAGGCAGGAACAGGCCGACGACAATTGCAGTGACCATGAACGGAAGCGCAGACGCGCGCCCCGAAATCGAGGCCGGTTGCCTGCCCGGAAGATGGGTCACGACTGCGGACGCCGACGGTCTCATTTCACTCGATATCCGCGGTTAACGGTATCCCCCTCGTAGCCCTAGAATATCACGTGAGGGGACGACATCGTCAAATTTAATCGGTAGAGTCGTTTAAATAATATCATTAATACTGCTTCTCCAGCCGACAATGTGTTTGCCTCCAAGGAGCCTCGAAGCAGTCGGCGCCAATGAGCGCGCAAACTGTCGAGCGTGGCCCGGAAAAACATGTTCCGACGTGTTAAATAGGCGTTTTCCATCCGGCCGCCGGAGACCTTGCATCCAAGTATCTGCCGATCCTGGAGCTGCTTTGCCAACGCCCTTGTCCACGAACATAATGTCTTTGCCGCGCGACTATCCCGCTAAATGGATCCCGCATGACCGCTGGCAATACACGCTAACCGCTGACAGCCCTCCTCAGGTTCAACGATCGCTTCGGGATCATTGCCGCGGTGAAACTGTAACGTTACTTCCGTCGAGACGCCTACCCGCTCCCGTCGAGAGAACCACTGCAGGAGCCCGGCCTCCGGGTTTCGGCAGCAGGATTTGCAACCGGCGGCCCGATTGGCAGATTAGTGCCAATCGTGAGGCCGTAACCCAGCGCCTTTGTACAACGCGTGGGCAACTCTATGGCGCTCTAGAAGCGTTGTCCGGATCTCAAGAGGGTGTTGCCGCTCTTACGGTACCCTTGGCCCGGCGACGGGGTCGTCGAAATGACCCCGATCATATTCGTCAGATCCGCAAAGTTATCGTGGACATAGGCGTCCGCTATCGTGCCTTTGACCTGAGATACCCGGAAAAAGGTGCTCCCCCTAAGTCCCCCGACGGCTGTATTCGACGCGGTATTGTACGCAACTTCCGGTCCATTCATCACTTGCGTGCCTGACCCGAGTTGCGTCTCCAGGTCGATGAAACTGCTCGGACTCGCTTTGGTCGCAACCATATGAACGTAGGTGTTGAATAGGATCTTTATGTTGTTGGCCCTGCCGTCACCCGCGAATTGTATCGCATCGGCGTGAGCGCCGGCTTCATAGCCCATGGTGTCGAATAGATTGAAGCGCGCATCGATATCGGACGTCGCCAAGTCGATGAAATCATTCTGCGCACTATGTAACCAGTTATACCTCCAGAAGGACGTTACGCCGGTTCGCAAAAAGGCCAGGCAACCGAAGACTGTTTCCCCTGCCGAGCCCAGCCCGTCGATCTCGCAATATTTAACTGTCAACGGGCCGGTATCTATGTCGATACAGAGGTTTTGAAGCCTGGAGTTCGAGATCGTTAGATTGGCATGGCCGTTGCTTCGAATTTGCCACCAACCTCCCATCGTAAAATCGTAACCATCGAGGACAACGTCGTCAGCTTCGAGCCGCAGCACGATCGGGTTCGTTCCCGAACGAGAGGCTACATTCGGCATGATGCTTGCCGGATCCTTCAACTTGACACCAGCACTTACCCCCACGCGATAATCCACCCCGGCGACGGGCCAGGGTGGACGGACCGGATACGGCGAAATTCCGTTCAAGCTGGTGAAATATGTTGGATATTGCGCTACCCCGGCCGGCGCATCCTGGCTGCCAGAATCCGCGACCGATGGGACAGCCGTTTCATTCGACGATAAGGCAGTCGCAGCTCGCACGATTGCAGGTGCCGCGATCAGGTTGATCAAACCCGTCAAGACGCTTCGTCTAATGATACGCGAACCGTCCATAACGGGGATCCTTCAAAGCCAATGTTCGCTATCCTGACCGGGCCAGAGCGATAACCCGATGACCGACGGAGTTGCTCTCTGCCAGATCGCAGGTGGCAACTCAAGCGTTAGTGAAAGAGACGCTGCCATAGCTTCTCGGAGCAGAACGAACGATCAAACGCAAATCAAACAACGAAGCCTAGCGCAGACCTTACCTTGCGGGCTTCCAAGCCACCGGCGGTTGCGAAATCTGACCGGCGGTTTGCTGACCAAGCATGATGTATTGCTTTGCCAAATGATGCTGCAAACCGCCCAGGGAAAGCATATTCATCAACCTCGCCCGCGGGCCTTGCATTCCGGACATCAAACCTGCGATCACCGTCAAACTTGCATCGTTGAGAAGCTTCACCGCCGAACTCTCGACGAAGAACCTGAGATGCGTACGGTCGAGGATACCGGAATCCTGATAGGTGAAACGTCGCGTCAGCAGGAGTGGCAGCGAGACACTCAGATGCGCAATATTTGGCACTGAAACGATGATATGCCCTCCGGGGACCAGAAGGCTCGAGAGCTTCCGAAGCACTCCGACCGAGTCGGTCAGATGTTCGAGCACGTCAAGGAGCAAGATCAGATCGTAAGTTTTCAGTGCGGGCAGGACATCTTCAATCGGACCGATAAGTGCGACATCCACGTTCTGTGTCAGCTCGTCGCGCAGATCCGAATTTAGTTCGACCGCCGTAGTCTCTGCGCCTGGATACTGGGCCTTTAGCCACTTCAGCGTGCCCCCCGCCCCCGCGCCCACCTCGAGTATCCTAGTCGGATTAGGTGGCAATAGCGGTTCAATCTCACGCCGAACAAAGTGATAGTAATCCATGCTTCAAACTCGCCTTACGAGGGCACCAGGACTAATGCTCATCGATTTGCCTCTGCTGCGAGAGCCTCACATAGGTCGCGTTGATGCCTCGCGTCAGCCAAACGGCCACGGCCCCCTTTTGCGCGAGAGCTCTCTCCTCCACGAAATGCCAGGAAACAACGGCCAGGACTACCGTTATCGGCATGGACATCGCGACCATCATGACCGGCGTGCTCTTGACGTAAAGAGACGCAATGATCTGCTCGACGGGAAAAGCGTAAATATACATACCGTAGGAGTAATCACCTAGTCGGTTATATGCAAACAATAGTCGGCATTTCAGAAAGCCGATGTAGAAAATGGTGTACGACCACGACACGACAAACAACTCGTGAAACCACGGTCGACCGTAGGAGATGGCCGTCACCAACGCCAATAAAGTGACGATGAGAAGCCGCAACTGCATTCGATCACGAAACTGGAAGATCGTCATGCCCGCGACGAAGGGTAAGGACAGCAGATGCAGATTTCGAAGGATTGTGATGTGCGGGTAGTCTTCCCGGATTAGTGGGATGCTCGCAATATACCAGAAGGCGTAAACGGCCAGAAACAGCGCATAGCGACGCCAATTGGAGGTGAGGCCCGCGAGACCCACGACCGTGAGCATGATGTAGCAAAGCACCTCGTAGACAAGCGTCCAAAGCGACCCGTTGATCGCTACGGGATACGGATTCTCTACGAATACGCCGGGCAAACCGAATTGCAGCGGCCAGAGAGCAAGATTTCTCGGTATGTACAGGAACGTCTCTTGATCCGACAGATACCGGGCTAATCCAATCTTGGTGGTTGCTGGACCGAGTATAAGCGCGGTGAGTACCAGCACGCAAAGCAGACCCGGGTAAATTCGCAATGCCCTCGCGGTCGCGAAGTGTACGAAACTTCGCCGATTGTGGAAGCTCAGGGAAATAAAATATCCGGAAATAGCAAAGAACGTCAGTACAGCGAGCGTGCCCAACGTCATTCGAAGGGCTGTCTCAAGAGGCTCCGACGTCCCGGGACCGAACGAGAGCGGATAGGCGTGCGAGATCAAGACCGCACCGGCGGCGATCATTCTCAGAACGTTGAAGCTGTTGTCCCTGCCTTCGGTGACGCTTGACTGCAACAACATCGATTGATGGCCTCATGGTACCTTACGCGGAGTACCGATCATCCGCAAAGATTAGGGATTCGAATGCTTAATCCAACGCCGATCCTCTATGTTTGAACAGACCGGCGCCGCACGAGCCAGTCGCCAATAGCGTTAGAAAGCGCCCCGCGAAGACTGCGGTTGGTGTGCAATTCGAACCACACTTGCGAACCAATAAGTCCGAGCCCCAGCAGAAAGAGCATTCCGCGCGCCGGCCACGTCGGATCCGGTTCAAGCGCAAGAAAAGCGGCAAGCGTGGCTGGCACAAAGATGGCTGATATCACGTCCCGCATGACCACCGCCGGCCCTCGGCGAGACTGCTTGTCGCCCAGTGATGCAAAGAAGACCAAGAAAGAGATGAACTCCCCGATTGCTATGCCCACGAGCATGGACTCCAGACGCGGCCAAATAGCTATGCAGCCTGCCGCGAAAAGCAATCCGAAGCCAGACGACAAGTTCAAGACCGCGAGCTGCTTCGTACGGCCACCCGCCAAGAGAAGTGAAGTTGGTGCGCCCGAGCGCTGAAGTCTCAGGCAAGCGATCAGCACGAAGAGGACATGAGCCAGCGCGCTGATCGCAAAGGACTTCCCGTATATGAGCGGGATAATTCCGTCGAGAGTTAGCACCATCCAGAGCGCGTAAAGACTTGTTATAACTGAATAGACGCCTTGTAAGACGCGATAGCGTTCCTGCCGGAGTGCCACATTAGCATTATCGGCGAGCAGAAATGAAAACCCAGGCCCGCCGAGAACGTTCACGATCAAGTGCGTCGGAATCACGCTCATACTGAACATGACAGCGTATGTGCCTAGCTCCCTCACACCGAACCAATATCCGACCAGGACGCGGTCGAGTTGGGACATGATGGCGAGACCAATCCCATTGAGCGTCAGAGGGAGTCCGAACGCGAGAGCTTGTCGTAGCTTGGTCTTGTTAAAGCGAACCCGGTATGGAGAACGCGCAAGCGCATGAGACAGGCCAACATAAACCGTCCATTGGAACGCCATGCTTACGATGATCGCCCAATGATTGCGCAGCGTTGCCGCAGCGAAAAGTAGAACGACAACCGAGGTGAGGTTGGCCACGACTTGGGCAATGGTGTCCGGGCCATAATTATAGGTCCGCTGAATTTGTTTGGTACTCAAGTGACCAAACGACCCAATCATCGAGATGCAGGCTGCCCAGGCAAAACTCGATGAGAAATCGGGCACCCCGAACAGCCGAGCGGATAATGGCGAACAGACCACGAGCAAGATTGTAAGCAAGACGCCATTGGTTAACGACAACAGGTGTGCCGTCGCCAGCGCTCGCGCCGATCCATTGATCATGACGAAACGGTCCAGCGCAACGTCGGTCGCAAGGCCGCCAAGACTCAAGACGACGCCAATCGCAATCGCCGTCCCGAACTCGTCCGGCGCAAGCAATCTCGATAGGATAATATTGCCGACAAACCGCGAGCCGAACACGACTAGCGGCGCCAGGCCACCGACGAAGACACGTTCCGTCCACGTCCTAAGCAATGTCACGCGCGTCTTTCCATACCCTGCGATTCGGTGCGCGGTGAACGCTTCGTTTCACCGAGACGCACCCGAGCTCCTATCGGGCATATCCTGCCAAATCCCGCGCATATCGATAACTGCGAGGTGGCGGCGCTCAGCGAGAGGAACGAGCTTGAAATCGTCGTGATCGACCAGGACGATCGCTACATCGCACGTCTTGATGGCTTCATTGAGGTCGGTCAGGGTGGCACCGTGCTTGGAAATACTCGCGGGCAGTTCGCGAATATTCGGTTCGACGATTTTCACGCGACCTCCATAACGCTCGGCGAGCTGATGCGCCACTTCCAGGGCCGGGCTTTCCCTGAGATCGTCTACGTTCGCCTTGAATGCCAAGCCGCAACACGCCACGTTCGCGTAAGGATGCTCCTCGATCAGGGCCATGGCTCGCTCCACGGTCCATGAGATCTTTGAATCATTGACTTCACGGCTCGTCTTAATGAGGCGCGCGAGATCGGGCGCCGAGTCGACGATGAACCAGGGATCGATCGCGATGCAGTGCCCGCCCACTCCAGGACCGGGGCGCAGGACATTAACGCGGGGATGGCGATTGGCGAGATCGATGACCTCCCAAACATTAATTTTGTAACGATCACAGATCAGGGAGAGCTCGTTTGCAAACGCAATATTCGTATCGCGGAACGCATTTTCAGTCAGTTTGACCATTTCTGCGGCACGGGCACTGGTCGGAACGCACGCACCTCTCACGAACGTTTTGTAGAACCGCTGCGCTCTTCGGGCGCAATGAGGCGTCACGCCTCCAATGCATCGATCATTGTGGACCAGTTCGGTTAGGATTCGTCCGGGCAAGACGCGCTCCGGGCAATAGGCCACCGAGATTGCCTGTTCGTCCCCATCGGCCAAACCGATTTTCAGGTCGGGCCGAAGATCGGTGATCCGCTTTGCAACGGCTTCGGTTGTCCCGATCGGCACGGTTGATTCCAGAATCACCAGATTGCCAGGGCGTATAACTCCGGCAATACTCTCCACAGCGCTCATCACGCTTTTGAGGTCTGCTCGCTTTTCCTCGTCGATGGGTGTGGGGACCGCGATCATGAAGACGTCTGCGTTTGGCGGATCTTTTGCAACCCTTAGAGATCCCGCCGTCACAACCTTTTGAACGAGACCTTCCAGGTCGGGCTCTGCGATGTGGATCGAACCCGAGGCGACGGTCTTGACCACACGCTCGTTGACGTCGACACCCACGACCTGCATGCCACGGCTGGCAATGACAGCGGCCGTGGGCAAACCGATATATCCCAACCCGACCACGACAATATTCTGAAACTCAGCCATTTAGCATTACCTTCACAATTCGCGTGCTGGCGTGACCATCCCCGAACGGATTATGCGCACGCGACATTTCCGAATAGTGGGACGGATCATCAAGTAGTGAGAATGTCTCGGCGACAATCCGGTCGCGGCTGGTCCCGACGAGCCGGGCGGTCCCGGCCAGCACACCCTCTGGGCGCTCCGTAGTATCGCGCATGACGAGGACCGGTTTTCCGAGCGAGGGGGCCTCCTCCTGGATACCACCGGAGTCTGTCAACACGATATGAGCCATGGAAAGCAGACCGACAAAGTCGGCGTACTCCTGCGGCTCGATGATTTCGGCGCGTGGATGCCCCGACAATCGGCCCTGCAGAACATTTCGAACATTCGGGTTGAGATGCATGGGCAGAATCAGCATCACGTCTTCTCGCTCGAGAATTCGCTCAAGAGCATCAGCGATGCAATCCATCCCCTGGCCAAAATTCTCGCGCCGGTGCGTGGTCACGAGAACGATACGTCGGCTGCCTCGCCGCTTTTTGAGATCATCCCAACGTCGCGACAGCTGCGGATCGGCCTCGACGAATGCCTTGGTCGCCACCAGCGCATCGACAATCGTATTGCCCGTAACGTGGATCCTGTCCGCAGGAATATTCTCCTTTAGCAACACGTCGGCAGCGAGCCTAGTCGGGGCGAAATGCTGATCCGCGATCGTTCCGATGATCTTTCGGTTCACCTCTTCGGGCCAAGGAGCATAAATGTTACCGCTGCGAAGACCCGCTTCGACATGCGCAACGGGAATGCGCCGATAGTAGGCCGCCAGGGAACCCATCATTGCGGTGGCCGTATCCCCCTGCACGACCACCCGATCGGGGCGGACCCGGTCGAGCGCTTCGCCAACGGAAAGCAAGATCCTGCTGCTCAACTCGTCCAAGGTCTGATTTTTCTTCATCAGATCGAGGTCGATGTCGGGAACGATCTTCACGAGGCGCAACACCTGGTCCAGCATCTCGCGATGCTGGGCCGTCACGCACACCGTCACATCAATCGCGCCGAGGGCCTGAAGCTCCTTTACGACGGGAAAGAGTTTGATGGCTTCAGGCCGCGTCCCAAACAAGACAAATATTCGCTTCGTCACGCGCGACGCCTCCTCAACCAGAACGAGACAGTCGACCAGGGCCAATGCTTTGCTGGCTGAGGAAGGCGCGAACCAGTATTGCCGCGAACATGACGTTGGTCTTGGTGTATCGCCACCACATTCGACGCGGCTCCTGATAGACCCGATAGAGCCATTCAAGTCCCATTGACTGCATGAGAGGCGGGGCTCGCCGCACATGTCCCGCGATGACGTCGAGCGAGCCCCCAACGCCCATAATAAACGGCACAGAGAGCCGGTCCTTATGTGCGGAAAGAAACCGCTCCTTGCGTGGCGTCGGCATAGCGATGAACAGACAGTCGGCCTTGCTGTCGATAATCTGCTGGACGACCTCTTCCTCTTGATCGGTACGGAAGTAGCCATCCCTCGAGCCGGCGATCTGGAGCGACGGAAACTGCTTCTCAATGACACCGGCAGCACGATGCAAGACATCAGGGGTCGCACCCAGCAGGAATGGCCGGAACCCGTCGCGCGCGCAAACCGAGAGCACCTGCCAGCATAGATCGATGCCGGTGACACGCTCCTGGACCGGAACCCCGAGCATCCGGAGCGCGAGGACGATGCCCATGCCGTCGATGCCGATCAGGTCGCTGCCCAGCACGTCTGAACGGAGGATGTTATCCGAACGCATATTTACGAATTTTGCGACGTTCAACGCGACATGATGGAGGCGCCGCCGATCGCGCATTGCCTCCTGCACTCGCTCGACGGTTTCGGTCATGGTTAAAATGTCGACGGAACATCCCAGCAGATCTGCCCGCATGCTAGGCTCCTAAATCGATTAAAAAACGCGCCGTTGGCGCACCAACTGATTTCAATAATAATCCGTGCTCATTTATTTAATTATATTATTATCTTGTCAACAGCGATAATAATTTTTCGGTTAAAATTGATAGCAGGCCTTGAATGCCCACGTTTTGGATGGTGCCCGGAGAAAGCAGACGATGAAGCCCCCTAAACCCTCTATCTCCGTCATCATTCCTCACCTCAACCAGCCTGACCAACTGGCGGCATGTCTTGCAAGCCTGAGTGCGCAAAGCCTGGATCGAACCTCATTCGAAATCATCGTCGTCGATAACGGCTCCGCCTCGCTTCCTTGGCAGGTCATCGAGCGATATCCGGGAACTCTTCTTCTACAAGAAGCCAAACCCGGTCCCGGACCGGCTCGCAATAGGGGGGTTGACGCCGCCAGCGGCGAGATACTTGCTTTCATTGATGCTGATTGCCGCGCGCACAAGGATTGGCTCGGGTGCGCCTTCGAAACCTTGGACCGGGCGCCAGCGCAAACAATTTTAGGCGGCGACGTGAGGATATGGCGAGAGCCAAATCTGCCGATTACCGCTCTCGAAGCGTATGAAAGCGTGTTCGCGTACCGCTTCAAGCTCTACATCGAGCAGCACGGGTTTTGCGGCACCGGCAATTTGGTCGTCAGAAGATCGGATTTTGGGCGGATCGGCCCGTTTCGTGGAATTGATATCGCCGAAGATATCGACTGGGGACAACGCGCCTGTTCTGCCGGGTACACGTTCAACTACGTTTCCGGTATGATTGTCTTTCATCCGGCCCGAGAAACTCTGCACGAACTGCTTGTCAAATGGGATCGGCATATCCAGCACGCGGTAAACGCCGGAAGACACACAGCAAAATGGCAAGCTTTATGGCTGTTGCGAGCTGCAGCCGTACTGCTCTCCCCCGCCCTCGATTGGGTCAAGATTTTTGCCAGCGACCGCGTCGACGGTGTAATGGCGAAGGCGAAGGCTCTACTGGTGCTGGTAATCGTGCGGGCATACCGGGCGTACAAGATGCTCCACCTCCTGATTTCGCGCAGAGAGGTCGAATGGAATCGCAAGCCCCACCATGGCTAGGTGTCTGGTCGTGGGGGAAACCAGCCAAGCTGATCCCTCATTCCGGGAGGAGTTATGGGACAGATACTTCACGGCAGCGCCACGACCACGCACGCCAACCGAGCGGCAATACAGCTATCGAAAGCTCCGCTCAAAGATCTAGCCGCCCGGCACGCCCTTAATCAGAAAACAGTCTCCAAGTGGCGCAAGCGGACCTTTGTTCACGATGCGCCGATGGGTCCGAAGATCGACGGCTACAACCTCGCCAAGCGGCTGAAGACACTACGCGGCCTCACACCCTACGAGGCCATCTGTACAGCTTGGGTAACGAGCCAGACCGCTTTCGGCTCGATCCCATCCACTTGACCTCGGAACTGAACACCTAGTCCTAGAACGACAGGCATATTAGGTCTGGTTAGCCCGTGTGAAAGCTGCATGATGTGTCAATTCCGGCAGGTCAGAACGACTTCCAAACGACCAGAGAATCCAACCAAGCTCATAGCTTCGACACTCGAGGCGAAGTTCAATTTCTGAAGGATCAATCAGCGAGGCGTCGTGCTGGAGTAACGCATTGCTAATCGAACGCATGACTCTCGGCCCCTTTGATTTCAGTTCCCCTCGTCGAACTTGCGAGCGGATGCTCAAGTGCAAGTCGGGCACAAGCATCGACTTGGAGAGCTGGTTTTGGCCCAGGACCCACCGAAATCCCTTGCAGATCGCATCGCGCGCCTCTTGTACGCCGTGTTGCTCGGCCATTTCAAGAAACGCCGGAGCCATACCGTATTGGTGAACCGAGTACACCTCGTAGAAGTCGAGCACCCTTCCGCTTGCTGCATCGAAGAACCACGGCCATTCGCCAGCTGGGCCCTGAAGGCCGATCAGCTTTCGGGTGGTCGCGTTGGCGATCTCTATGAGCCGGCTGTCATTTGTCAGCTCGCCATAAGTGTAGCAAGCAAGAAGCAGATAAGTTTGGGTCGCAAAAGACGCAAACCGACGCCTTGGTCCCTGAGCCGCGTCGAAAAATAGACCTGATGGCGAATGGTATCGATCACGCAAAAATTGAACCAGCTCAGCAGCCCTCGACGTCCACTTTCTATCGATCTTCGCTTGCGCCACCACACCGGCGATGATCATGCCAAGATCTTGCGCACGAAAGGACCGCCACTGGTTCCGGTCGGCAACGAGCCCTTCAATATGGCGAAGAATATCGTCGGGCAACGCCACGCCTAGCTCCGCTGAAGTCCAGAGTGCCACGCCTAACGCGTATTTGGAAACGGGGAGCGCCTTCAACTGTCGCGCATTGCGCAAGAAGATCTCGCGCAGGTTAACGTGAGCGGGGACTGATGGTACTCGCGTCATCCCAAGGAGCACATTGAGAGTATAGAATACATCGCTTTGAGGAACCGATTCATTTGGCTCGCTGCGCCCGTCCAAATGATAGATATGAGACCAGCGACCGCTTTCGCCGAACCAGCATCGATCCAGACCTTTCAGGGCATAATCCACCAGCGGAGAATTTGCCGGTGTCAAAGCATCTCGGACATTCATAATGGACCCGCTAAAAATTAACGATATTGATTGCGTCGACCTCTTGCACATCGATTATTTAGCCGACTTATCCGAAAAGGCAAATCAAGCGAGGCATTTTACTGATACATCGCAATTGCTCAGGCTCGTATCGGCGCCCCGCCGTTCTGGCGCGATGCCCACAGGAGCCGGTTGGTCATGCTGTGGGCGAGGGGGCAAGTCCCGAACGTACGTTTACCAGCACTTCAAGCAAGCGCGACGCAAAGATTGTTCACGGCACGGCGCGGTCCTACAAAGCCAGTTCACCCCCTGCGCGGGACGCCGCAAAGAGTCGGAACAGGAGTTGCAGTTCGGTGAAATATCTCTCTAATGCCGATGATCCAGACGCCCAGATGTCTCCATCCGGCGTTCCTGGCATCGGCTTGCATTGGCTCTAACGCATCAATCTGTTCTCGATAGGATTCTTTGAGTGAAGGTAAATGGCCCTGGATCAGCACCGCATTGCGATCATCATTGTAGGCTTCCGCAACCCCGAAGACGTACGGGCTTGCCTCGCCGCGCTGTCGCGCTCGACGGATGAACCGCACTTTGACGTCTTCATTTGCGAGAACGGCGGAGATGAAGCGTTCGTTCTGCTGTGCGACACACTGATCGGGCCGGGAGGGCCCTGCACCAGAGGCTCGGATCCGCCCCCGGAAGCACCGCCGGCCGTTCCTTCCCGACAGATCGAGATCGCCCGGTTTGCGCTCAAGGGGCGCAGCACCCGTGTGTGGGTTGGCTGCGCAACGCAAAACTTGGGGTACGCCGGAGGCACCAACGTCTGGATTCATCGCGTGTTGCCAAATCCAGAGTGGGATGGAGTATGGGTGCTCAATCCGGACTCGGAACCCGAACCGGACGCTTTAAAAGCTCTGGTGGATCGCTCTTCGGCTGGCAACAAGGGGATGGTCGGCAGCACTATCGTGCCTGATGTCCACAGCACGTATGTTCATTGCCGCGCCGGTCATCGATGGCGCAAGTTTCGAGCAGATCTCGCGCTGATCGGCCTCGGAGAGCCCATCAACACTCCTGTGGACCTCAAGTCGATAGAGGCTGATCTCGACTGCATCGCGGGTGGATCGATGTATGTTACGAGGCGCTGCCTCGAGGACATTGGCCCCATGGATGAACGCTTCTTCCTATTCTACGAGGACGCCGATTGGTCAAAGCGAGCAAAAAAGCACGGTCTTGGATACGCGCCGGACTCGATTGTACCGCACAAAGGGGGCACGACAATCGGATCGGCCCGTCGTCGAGCACAAAGATCCTACCTTTCGGTCTACCTTGAAAGCCGCAATAATCTCACTTTCGTCCGGATGCACTGGCCCCGCTACGTTTTGCTAGCAGGATTGTTTGGTTGCATTCACGCGATGATGTATCTCGTCGCGCGCTCGCCAAGAAACTTCGAAGCGGCTGCGAGAGGTTTGTTCGCGGGGATACGAGGCGAAACAGGCCAGCCGCAGTTTCACGATAAGTGAATACGTTCGCCACGTTCGCTGCAGCGATATGAGAGGGACACGGGTTTCGGCGCCCCATTCATCGGGACGTGACTTGGTCGCGCGCCCCCCCACCCTTCATTGATCCCAAGAACCGCTTGAGTGGGGTTGTCAATCTCGTCCACTGATAGGCGCCGTTGAACTTCAAAAAGAACTCCAGCGGGCCATCGGACGGATCCACCTTTGTCCGTCCACGCAACATATCAGGAGCCGTTGTATCGATCTCTTGCGAAGATATTGAGTACACCGTTTCATAGCCGGCCGCCCTACAATCGGCGAGCATACCAACGTCATACTCTCCGTAGGGAAATGAGAAATCGAGAATTGGTCCCCTGTTCAATTGCATCAATCGAACTTTCGAGTCCTCAAGCTCCTCCCGCAGCTGCTTCCGACCGAGAGATGGCATTAACGGATGGCTTATCGTATGTGACCCGAGCGAGACCAGCGAGGCACTAAGAGCCTGCAATTGCTCGCGGGACATAACCACCTCCTGGGCCTCCGAACTTCCGCCGGTACCGATTGCGCCTTCGATCTCGTTCATAACCCATCCCGGCGCGCGCCCAAGCCAGCCCACGGGTACGAATATGGTGGAGTGGAACGCATACTCAGCAAGCTTGGGAAGGGCATTTTGGGCGACGCTGACGAACGCGTCGTCGAACGTGATTGCAACGCATTTCTTGCCTTCAGGGAGGGGGCCGCGGTGTGAGGCCGGCACCACCTGGGCTCTGCGGTGAAGAGCATCAATCTGACGCTCGAACGCTGGCCGGTCTTCAGCCGAGATACCGTGGTAGTAAAGTACGGTAAGGCGCTGCGCGGACGACCGCCCCAAGATGAAACGCAAGATCGTGCGACCAGCATAATAACTCAGGCTGATCAGGATCTTCACGTACCGGCGAAATTCTATCGCTCTCATCGTGCGGCACTTAAGAAATTGATGAAAGTTCATGCTACTCCATATCATGAGATCAGTAAAAAGATTGCTCCAACCGCCTGGAATTAGGCTCCGAGTCAAAAAATAAGGGAGGTCAATTGTCCTGGAAGTAAGCTTTAACACTCTTCAGCCGCGCGCGCCGGAGGGGCCGTCAAACCGAGGCATCTGACGCTCATACCTCAGGTCGGCTCGAGCGAACGCAGCATGCTCCATGGCAATTGGTCCGTCTCACAAGAGGCAACGACAGCGAGGACGGGGGGAACCCGGGACACGAAGCCGAGTTCGCGAAGAAACCTGAACCAGATATAGTTGACAACCGTCAGGTAGACTGGTTGGTCCGAGTAGACCACTCTTCTGAACACAAAATACGTACGACCGTTCAGCTCGTTCAACCTGCGAATGAGATCCGCCTCGTGGCCAAGCGGCGAGACCCTGGCTACCCGCAAATGGCACGAGGGTGATCTTGCATCCACGATATGCATGTATTCGAGGTTCTCGTCGCTGACGACGACTTCAAACTTCTGCTCGGCCAGAAACACAGCAATCGCATTTTGTATCTCGACCGGATCTTCCGGCTTCAACATCAATTTCCACCCGATCGTCAGCGGGATCAAAACGATGAGCATCCACTTAAGCGCGGGAGAATATGTCACGTCTAACGCCTAGCATGCTGATTGCAGCGACGAGGATCAGAATAATGACGTTCACAGCCAACTCGGATAGCGGGCTGTGAAGCATCGCGTAATGCGCGTAGCTCAGCCCCATGAGGCTCATACGAAGGACGTTCACTGCGATGACGCATGCGCATACAAGTCCGCACCAGAGGATGTCTTGCGGGCGCCTTCTGTGGCCTGTCATTTCGCTGATCGCGATCCAACACAGCAGGCCGAGCGATACATTTGCGAGCGACGAACACGACGGGAAGATCGCGAGTGTTCCCGAGTGATCAGCAAACTCGACCATATTGGCGTGCCGATCCGTTCCCAGCATCCATCCGACAAGCCACGCATCGATTGCCAGCACATATTTTGCGAACATATCAAAGATGAGGCGGCTCCACAGCATAGGAACCGTGGTGGCCAGGAGAATGACTGCCCCGCGACGCAATGGTTCGGATACCTGCTGGGTCGACAACACGTAGATGCTCAGCATGGCAACAGCGATCCAACTAGCCGCGCCAATGGGAAGTGCGATGACCAGCAAGAGAATGGCCGCAAGGGCAACGTCGACGGCACGCGCCAGCTCAGTTCTGTCGGACAGGACCAGCGAAATTCCTGCAAAGCATGCCGCGATAACCACGGCGCTCACATCGAACGTGCCCAAAACGGCATCCTGCCATCCGATCCGATGCACCGACGAAATGGCTTTCGCGGCCAAGCCGTTGATGCAACCGATTATGAATACCCCCGCATAGAGCTCGCCGCGGGTCGGGCAATATTTCAAGATGGCGGTCATATCTTCAGCCATTTCGCTCGATGACCTGCTCCTGGACTTCAAATTCCAGGCGCGCCCCGCGGCCAAGGAAACTCATCTTGCTTCCGAGTGCCAGTTGCGGACCAAGTCCGACTTCCAGAATAGCTGAAAGACCCACTTCAAAACAATAAAATTAAATAGCGACAAAAAAGCGTGACGCTCATGCAGCGCTTCTCCATACTGATTTTATTGCTCTTTTCCCCCTTGAAATAATTTACCATAGCAATGCTATTTAATTAAATTTGGAAACGCTCTATGATTATTTAGGGACCTGGCGGACGCGTTTCCGGGACGCGGGCACAGCTGGGAAGCTTTTTACGCGGGCAAACAGTTTGTACGGTTGCGAACTACCGGGAGGCGATTTGTGTCATTGATAGAAGCGTTGCCAAATCCATCGAAGGAATATCGCTCCGACATTTGGGGCACCTTGTCCGACAAGGAGCGAGCGCAACTGCGCGCGTGGAACGACACTCAGGCTGATTTTCCGCAAGTTTGCGCGCAAGAATTGTTCGAGGCTCAGGTCGAGCGCACGCCGGACGCAATTGCGCTTACATTCGGAGAGCGCCGCTTAAGCTATAGCGATCTAAACGAGCGAGCCAACAGTGTCGCTCACTATCTCCGCAAGCGTGGGGTTGGTCCCAACACTCTGGTGGGTGTTTGCTTCGAGCGCTCTCCCGAACTGATCGTGGCCTTGTTGGCCGTTTGGAAAGCAGGCGGAGCATACGTTCCCCTTGATCCGGCCTATCCTAAGGAGCGGTTGTCCTTCATGATCGAGGACGCGAACCCGCTCGTCCTTCTAACGCAACAAGGGTGCCTGTCGCTCTTAACGACGCCTGTAGACAAGGTCATCTGCCTGGATGTCGATTCGCCAATCTTGAGCGGCGAGTCCAAGGCTAATCCCCCGTCGGCAACGATCCCCTCAAATCTGGCCTACGTCATGTACACGTCCGGCTCGACGGGCAGGCCGAAGGGGGCGATGATCGTGCATCGGGGCCTGGTCAATTACCTGTGGTGGGCGATCAAGACTTACCCCGTGGCTGCAGGGTTTGCCGTACCGGTTCACACATCGATATCGTTCGATTTGACGGTTACAAGTCTCTACACCACCCTTTTGGGCGGCGGGACCGTTGAACTTTTGCCAGAGGATGTTGGCGCTCA
Source organism: Bradyrhizobium sp. Kon69 (assembly GCF_055807515.1). Taxonomy (NCBI): domain Bacteria; kingdom Pseudomonadati; phylum Pseudomonadota; class Alphaproteobacteria; order Hyphomicrobiales; family Nitrobacteraceae; genus Bradyrhizobium; species Bradyrhizobium sp. Kon69. The sequence continues at coordinate 21,060 of NZ_JBVVOS010000028.1, forward strand.
AGGGCTCATGGCAGCCCTCAAAGCCCCCGGAAAGCGAGGTCTCGTCAAGATCACGCCCGCGCATCTCGAGTTGCTTAACGCACAAATCGCGCCCGAGCAGGCCGCAGATGCAGCCAGCGCATTTGTGATCGGCGGGGAAAACCTCGTTGCCGAAACTCTCCGCCTCTGGCGCGAACATGCGCCTGCGACGCGTTTGTTCAACGAGTACGGTCCGACCGAAACAGTCGTCGGCTGCTGCGTGCACGAGGTTCAAATTGGTGATCCGACAAGCGGCTCTGTCTGCATCGGACGTCCAATCGCCAATACACAGCTCTACGTTCTGGAGGAGAACATGAAGCCGGTCGCGCCCGGAGTGGCGGGCGAGCTGTTTATCGGTGGGACTGGCGTTGGCCTCGGTTACTTGAACCGGGCCGAATTGACCGCGGAACGATTCCTGTCGGACCCATTCAGCACTGAAACAGACGCGCGCCTCTATCGAAGCGGAGACCTGGCTCGTTTTCGCAACGACGGCATCCTGGAGTATCTCGGCCGAGCGGATGATCAGGTGAAAATTCGCGGCTACCGCATCGAGCTCGGTGAGATCGAAGCCAATCTCGCGGCCGAACCCAACGTGCAAGCGTGCGCCGTGATTGCTCGCGAGGACGAGCCAGGAAACCGTCAGCTCGTGGGATACATCGTCCCCCGTTTCGGTGCGCTGGACATGAACGAGCTAAAGGAATCGTTGGGAACCCGCCTGCCCGAATACATGGTCCCTTCGCAATTCATGCTGCTCGAAGCCCTCCCGCTCACCCAGAACGGGAAGGTCGACCGAAAGGCTCTCCCCGCGCCTCTTGCTGCCAGCAGGGGCGAGGGCGGCCCCCCACGAACCGAGACTCAAAAGGCCATTGCCGCTGTCTGGCACGAGCTGTTGCGGACGGAAGGGATCGGCATTCAGGATGATTTCTTTGATCTTGGCGGGCAGTCTATGACTGCCGTCGGTCTTGTTGCGAGACTGCGCGCGCTCTTCAATATCAACCTCGAGATTGCTGTTCTGTTCGAGCGACCGACGATCGCCGGACTTTCGGAGGCGATCGATATGCTCGTGATCACCAACCAGAGCACCAGTACTTCTCCAGGCGCTCGTGAAGAGTTCAATCTGTGATGGATGATGCAGCCCTCCTTTCGACGCTTCGCGCCCGCGACGTCCGCCTGTGGATCGAGGATACGCAATTGAAGTGCAGCGCCCCGGTAGGGGCGTTGGATGATGAGCTAAAGCAGGCGCTTGCCAGCCGCAAGCAATCGATCATGACAATTCTCCGGCAAGCCGAAGCCCGGAATATCGAACGAACCTCGATCGTGCCTATCAAGCCAGATGGATCGAGGCCTCCGATATTTGCAGTTTCTGGCCACGGCGGCGACATCTTTTGTATGCTTCCGTTAGCGCGACACCTGCACGCGGAGCAGCCGATGGTCGGCATTCAACCGCCTGGTCTCGATGGCAGTGAGCCGCTCTCAACGGTCCAAGATCTCGCACGTTATGAAGTCCAGCAAATCCGCAAGTACCGTCCGGAAGGCCCCTATCTGATTGCAGGGCACTGTGCAGGCGGAGCTTTAGCCTTCGAGGTCGCGCAACAGCTCACAGCAATGGGACAGAAAGTGGCCCTGCTTGCGCTCATAGGCAGTGCGTATCCGACGATGTTCAATCCAACATCGCTGTTGCTCGTACGCCTTTCCAGCTACCTGAAAGTGCTGACCCCGAGCGCGTTCAAACGCCGCCTTCAATTGAGGCTCGAACGACAGAAGGGCGTGGAACTCGTGGGAGCCAGCAATCTCGCCGCCAGAAGCCGGGTAGAGAATGCAACAGTCGCGGCGGTCCACAACTATACGCCGCGGGTTTATGACGGCCATGTCGACCTCTTCATTACAGCCGACTGGTGGCATCGCGCACACCTTTGGAAGCCGTTTGCTCGTTCGGTCAGCGAACACCATCTTGAGAAGTTTGAGGTCAATGATCTATTGATCGGCGAGCACGTCGGCGTCCTCGCCGGCGCAATGCAAGAGCGGCTAAACCAGATCGGCGCCTGAGGCTCCGATACGCGCTTGGCGGCGAGAAGCCGCCAAGGTCCCGGCCGATCCCCATTCCGGGCGCACTGCAAGAATTTGGCAACGGCAGCACCAGGTCAAGACGATTGTGATGGCAGCCTGGATGCCACCCGCGTCGAACGGCCCGATTTGGCTCAAAGCGAGGAGCCGATCACTTCCTTTAACACCTCGTTCGCACCTCCGTATATGCGCTGGACCCGGCTATCGGTCCACAAGCGCGCAATTGCGGATTCCTGCATGTAGCCGTAGCCGCCGTGCAACTGCACGCACTCGTCTATGATCCGACACTGGCTATCAGTGAGCCAGTATTTGGCCATGGCCGCGGTAACGGTATCGAACTGACCATTGATAAACTGCTGGATGCAATTATCCACGAACACCCGACCGACATGCGCCTCGGTCCTGCATTCGGCGAGCTTGAAGCGCGTGTTCTGCAGGTCCAGCAGAGGTTTGCCGAATGCCTTACGTTCCTTTACGTATGCGGTGGTGATTTCGATGGCGCGCTCCGCTGCCGCGACCGCGCTCAGTCCGATCGACAGCCGCTCGTATCGAAACTGATCCATCATTTGAAACAGGCCGCGCCCCTCGCTCGGGCCAAGCAGGCTACCGACGGGAACACGCACTTCGTCGAAAAACAATTCACAAGTGTCTTGAGCGTGCCGACCGACCTTCTCGAGTGGCTCGCCTACCCGATATCCCGGGAGATCTTTGGTCTCAATCACAAGCAGTGAGAGGGCCCTCGGCCCGGACACTCTGGGATCAGTCCGGACCGCGAGACAAACAAGACCGGCCTGCCAGCCGTTTGTGATGAACGTCTTTGATCCATTGATCACATAATGATCGCCATCTCTTTGCGCTGTGGTTCTGGTGCTCTGGAGATCCGATCCCGAACTGGGTTCCGTCAATCCGACCGCACCAACAAGTTCGCCAGCGGCCATTCGCGGCAGCCATCGAAGTTTCTGCTCTTCGTTTCCATAGGCGAGGATATAATGTGCAACTATGCTCTGAATGTTGAAGCCGAAGTGGACACCGCTCCGAGCAAGCTGTTCGATGATAACGGCCTCATAGGCGAAGGTCCCACCTCCCCCTCCATACTTCTCAGGTACGTCCGGAAGTAACAATCCAACCTGACCTGCCTTGAGCCAAGCCGAAGCGTCGGGGAAGCCACGTTCGGACCAACGCGCATGGTTTGGGACAAGCTCCGCTTCGATAAACTGTCGAACCGAGTTCTGAAAGATCCTTGTCTCATCGCTCATCCAAGGCGATTCAGGACGTGTCGGCATCATCATCTCAACTCACATTCGGATCGTGCACACCAACGATGCAGCATCGGCCAAGCGTTTGGCAAGGGGCGCAGGCGCCATTTCTTGAATCGGTCAAGGCAGATAGTAACAACAGAGAGAGCCAATTCGGAGCAAGACGCCGCGTGGCGGGACGATGGCTTGCCTCCTGATCGGGGATTTAAGACTGGCCCGACGTAATCGCATGGCCCTTTGCCAAATCACGCATTGCGATCATTCCGATCGACACATTCGGTCAACCTCGACCCACTTGCGTTCCGTGACAGGCATGCGTCTTCAAGCAAGACAGACGATTGCATTGTGCCGAGCACGTCCGTCGCGTGAGTGCGGCCGTCCGACCTCCAACCGACGGCAACGGCATTCGGTAGACCGCCGGTTTGGTCAACCCGAACCCCTATCTTTCGGTCTCCTGCGAGGCCGGGACAGAATCCCAGGTCGACCGACTTGGCAAAAAGGGGCTCGGCGCCAGGATTGTCATTAACGAAACTGGTAGTGCGCCCCTATTCGCTCGGAGCGAGCAGTAAAAGCGGTCCGCCCCCGTCGCAGCGACCCGTATCGAAGTGCTCCGAATGGCCAATGACTTTAACGCATAACGCAAAGCAAAATAATAAATCATATTGCAAATTTTTGTTTTATATATAATAAAATAAACCCGATTTAATATGACCCGCCGTTTCCTGCTTGCGGCTGATAGTGAATTTTACACCACCACGGCAGGCATTTTCCATAGTGGAGTAATTGCATTGTGCGGCTTTGTTGGCATTTTCGAGTTCAAGGAACCACTCGAAACGGCGCGTAACCGCGCTTTGGAAATGTCCAAGATGATCAGACATCGCGGACCAGATTGGAGCGGCGTCTACTCGAATGAAGGCGCAGTGCTTGCTCATGAGCGACTTTCAATCGTCGATGTGGAGCACGGGGCCCAACCCCTGATAGACGAAATGGCGGGTCGGGCGCTGGCCGTAAATGGCGAGATCTACAACCATGTTTCGCTTCGAGAGAAGCTGAAGCAACATCACGCCTGGAAAACGAAATCCGACTGCGAGGTCATCCTCTATCTTTATGACGAATATGGCCCCGCCGTGTGCAATATGCTCAGCGGGATTTTTGCGTTTGCTTTGTTCGATGAAAAGAAGCGTGACTTTTTTGTCGCGCGAGACCACATCGGCATCATTCCGCTTTACATCGGGTGGGATCGTGCCGGGGCAACCTACGTCGCGAGCGAGATGAAGGCTCTGGACGCCACCTGCGAAACGATCCAGGAATTTCCGCCAGGCCATTACTATACTGGGCGGGACAGGACTTTCGTCAAATGGTACAATCCATCCTGGGAGCACCAAGCGCCGACGGAAAAGGTTTCGCTTCAGAAACTCCGGACGGCACTTGAGACTGCGGTCAAGCAGCAACTCATGTGCGACGTTCCCTACGGCGTTTTGATATCCGGCGGCCTGGATTCGTCTCTCATCGCCGCCATCGCCGCGCAACACCGGTTCAAACGAATAGAATCAGGCGATACCGAGGAAGCTTGGTGGCCTCGCCTTCACTCCTTTTCCGTCGGGCTTGAAGGCGCTCCGGATATGCGCTTCGCGCGTAAGGTGGCCGAGCACATCGGAACGGTTCACCACGAGATTGTCTTCACGATCCAAGAAGGGCTTGATGCAGTGGCGGATGTCATCCGTCATCTCGAGACGTTTGACGTTACGTCAATTCGAGCGGCAACGCCCATGTATCTGATGGCGCGTAAGATACGGTCGACGGGCATCAAGATGGTGCTTTCGGGAGAAGGCGCGGATGAAGTGTTCGGCGGATATCTGTATTTTCACATGGCCCCGAATGCACAAGAATTTCACGAAGAGACTGTTCGAAAGCTGTTCGCCTTGAGCAAATACGACTGCTGTCGCGCTAACAAGGCCACAGCCGCCTGGGGGCTCGAGACGCGCGTACCATTTCTGGACAAGGAATTTCTGGACTACGCCATGTCAATAGACCCCGCGGACAAGATGTGCCCGGGAAAAAAAATCGAAAAAAGCATTTTGCGAGAAGCCTTTCCCGACCTTCTACCCGATGAGATTCTGTGGCGTCAAAAGGAGCAGTTTTCGGACGGTGTCGGCTATGGCTGGATCGATTCCCTGAAGGACTACGCGAACAGCAAGGTCACTGATGAAATGATGTCAATCGTGGAGCGGACATTTCCGAACCAGACGCCAACTTCGAAGGAGGGCTATCTGTACAGGACCATCTTCGATCGCATTTTCCAAAATCCGACCGCCTGCCTCACGGTTCCGGTAGGCCCGTCGATCGCTTGTTCGACGCCCACCGCATTTCGCTGGTCGCAGGAATTTGCGAAAATGGATGATCCTTCAGGAAGGGCTGTGCGGAGCGTGCACCTTCAGGCAACAGAGTCGGTCTGATTGTCCCTGGAGCGTCGCGGCAAAATTACCGCCCGGAGGCTCGACGAGAGTGGCTTAGGAGACCGCTAAAGGATCGGCAATGTCGAAATGGGGAAACCGAATGCATCTGCCTTCGGTCTCCCTTTCGTCAAGGGCTAAACAGCGATGATCGTGCTGATTCCAATGAACCGTTCGCGTTCGAGTACCGAGCGACTTTGGTTGCTCAGTCCTGCTTGCGACGTCGCTTCATCAGCCAATAAACGCCGTATGCCGCGGCCGCGAGCGGAATACCCGCACCGGCGATGGGCCCCGGAGCGCCATGCACCCCACCATTGGCCCAATTGGTGGGAGATCTTCCGCCGTAGACCCAGTCGTTAGACGAAAGAGCAGCGTTGTAGAAAACATAGCCGCTGGTTGCGGTACCCGACACGGCTAACAGAACTAAGACAATCTTCAAAATTGCGGACATGTTCAGCTTCCCGTCACCTGTTATAATTCTGATCTTCTAACACAAATATACATCCGACACCTGAAAATTAAACACACCGCGGCATTTGATCGCATTTATTATCAAATGCAATCCGTGACTTAGGGTTCCAGTTTTTCATAATCCGACCACTTGATTCACGATTAATTTCGCCTCTCGTCGATTTAAATTTTGACGTGCACTAACTTATCGATATGGTTTGAACGGGCCTGTCCGGATTTCGCGCAAGCTTTAAACTTGCGGGTGTCTTGGCCGGCCTGTCACGGAACGCGGGAAAGACCGGATGCTGCAGAACACCGACAGATCGAGGACTGCGCTCGGCAATGCCGACGGCCCGCCGCCGGGGGGCGCGACCGGAATCGGTCCGCTGGTGAATTTGGCACGTGGATTTTTGCGTCGTCAGTACGCCATCGTAATTTTTGGCGCGGTCCTCGCCCTGGCTGCTGGTCTGATCTACCTTCGCATCACGCCACCAACTTACACAGCTCAAGTGCGCATCCTGTTGGGAAATCAAAAGGCGCAGTTCATTCAGCAACAGTCTGCCGTTGCCGAACCGTCCTTTGACCCGAGGGAAATAGAAACCCAGCTGCAAATTCTCAGATCCAAGGCTATCGCAAGCGATGTCATCGACAAACTCGACCTCACGGCCGACCTGACGAGGAACACGGACTCTCCATTGACATTAATGGGACGCCGCCTTCGCAAGTGGTTTGGTGGCACACCAGGCCCCGATGAAAGCGAGTCACAGGCGCGACTGGCTGGCGACGTTATGACGGCGTTCCAAGAGCGGCTTACAGCAGCGCGCGTGAACTTGAGCAACGTGATCGAACTGACTTTCAGCTGGAATGATGCGGCGCGTGCGGCCCAGATCGCCAACGCAATTGCCGACGCGTACATCGCAGATCAGCTCAATGCAAAATTCGAGGCCAATCGAACGGCAACTCTCTGGCTGCAACAAAGAATAAAGGCGCTGGGAGATCAGGCTGAAACCGCTGAGCGCGCGGTCAACGCCTACAGATCTCAAAACAACATTTTCTCGACGGAAGGAAAACCTATCGACGAGCAGCAAGTCACTCAGGTGAATAGCCGCATCGTAGCGGCCCGGGCTCAAACGGCGGAATTGCTCGCGCGCCTAAACCGCTATGAAAGTATTCTCAAGGAGAATCCCTCTAAGGGGGAGTCAATCGGCACACTCGACGCCTCTGGATCGGATGCGCTGGCGAGCCCTATTATCAACAGTCTGCGCCAACAATACCTCGAGCTGGTCAGGCGGGAAAGCGAATGGTCGGCGCGGTTCGGCAAGGACCACCTCAGTGTCGTCAACCTGCGCGCTCGAATGCGCGAAATTCGAGCGTCCGTACTCGACGAAGTCCGCCGCCTGGCAGAAACGAGCCGGAGCGACTACGAGGTTTCCAAGCAACGCCAGCAAGATCTCGAAAAGCAGTTGTCAGAGGCCGTTTCGGTGTCACGGGCGACGAATTCGGCGGAAGTCACTCTGCGGGAGCTCGAAAGCCGAGCCAAAGGCTATCGAACGCTCTACGACACGTTCCTGCAGCGATATATGGGATCGGCGCAGCAAGAATCCTTCCCTATTTCGGATGCCAGGGTCATCTATCCCGCCTCCATTCCTCAGAGCAAAAGCAAGCCCAAGACGACAATCATACTTGCGATCGCCTTGTTCGGAGGTCTTGGTCTTGGCGTTGGACTGGGCTTGCTCAGAGAAACGATGGACCGGGTGTTCCGGACGCCGGATCAGCTCGAGGCAGCTCTGCGCCTCCCCTGCCTTTCCGTCGTTCCACTTCTGCAAGCGGCCAGGCTTCGGAAACTGAAAGCCAGCCTACTGCCGGATCGGGAAACCGGCAGGAGGACGGTTTCCACGCATTCGCCTTTGCATTGGGCCGTGATGAATATGCCGCTGTCGCGGTTTGCGGAATCGATTCGCTCAATCAAATTGGGCATTGACCTCAATCCGACGCAAACGACAAACAAGGTCATTGGCATAACGTCTTCACTGCCCCATGAGGGCAAGTCGACGATCGCGGCGTCTCTTGCCCAACTGATCGGACAGGGGGGAAAGAGCGTAATCCTCGTCGACTGTGATCTCAGAAACCCGTCTCTATCAAAGGCCCTCGCGCCGGATGCGAGCGTCGGTTTGCTTGAGGTCATTTTCGAAAAATGCTCTTTGGAAGAGGCGATCTGGCAGGAGCCAAAGACGAATTTGGCCTTTTTGCCGGTGGTTAAGATTCGGCCGCTGCTTCATAGCAGCGAGCTTCTGGCAACCGAACACATGCGCAAGTTGTTCGCTCGCTTACGAACTACCTATGACTATGTGATTGTCGACCTGCCCCCTCTGACGCCCATCGTCGACGTCCGCGCCACGGCGACGCTGGTCGACTGCTTTATGCTTGTCGTCGAGTGGGGGAAAACCAAAATCGATGTGGTGCAACACGCCCTGCACACGGCACCAAATGTCTATGAGAACCTGATTGGCGTCGTTCTCAACAAGACAGACATTCGGGCGATGCTCCAGTACGATTCCCACAGAAGCGACTACTATAGCGACGACCACTACGTGCACTACGGTCTTACCGACGCTTAACACTATTTTTGCGCGCTTTGCGTTTGTTGCATTTTGGCAACATTCTCGCACCGAGTTGCTGGGGCTGTCACGACGGCCTGTCCAGATTCCATACAAAATGGCATTCTCCCCAGCGCTGACTTTCCGACGAGCGTGCGGGGGATCTCCTGTTTACCATTGCGCAAATGACGGTGAAACGAACTGCCATGCTCCTAGTGCTGTTTTGCGCCGGGTGTTCGATCGTGCCGACGACTGGACCGCAGGGGGTCGATGTACTCAACAAATCAGAGGGCGGACAGCCAGTTAGCGTTCCTTACGCGCTTGTAAAGGTCACCCCCGAAGTCGTTCAGACGCTCGGTCAATATATACCGAGGTTGTCGACGGCATTTGCCGACCGGTCGCCGCCGAAGGCATTTCGCTTCGGCATCGGTGATATCGTCAGCGTGACTATTTTCGAGGCCGCGGCCGGTGGGCTGTTCACGTCCGAGAATGGCGTGCGGGCTGGAAACTTTGTGACAGTCCCCAATCAGGCGGTCGACGAGAACGGGAACATCGCTGTTCCGTACGCCGGAGAGGTGCGGGCAAAAGGCCGCTCGCCTACCGAGGTTCAAGCGGACATTGTCGGCAAGCTCAAGGCACGTGCGCTTGAACCGCAGGTGGTGGTCTCAGTCGCCCAGCAAAACACATCACTTATCAGCGTTCTGGGGGATGTGCGCACAGCTGGCCGCTTCCCTGCAAGCCCTTCGGGTGAACGCATCCTTGACGCAATTGCGAGAGCCGGCGGTCCAGGCACTCAAGGCTACGATATGTGGGTCTCGCTTGAGCGATCGGGTCATCGCGCCAGCGTGCCTTTTGGCGCTCTCTTGTACGAACCCACGAACAACATCTACGTGCTCCCGAGCGACGTGATCTATGTGTTCGGCCAGCCACAGACATTCGTCGCGGTGGGTGCTGCTGGCGCATCGGCCTCTGCCGGTCAGGGCCTCTACAAGTTTGACGCGTGGAGACTTTCGCTCGCGGAAGCTGTCGGCAAGCAGGGCGGCCTTAACGACTCCCTCGCCGATCCAAGCTGGGTGTTTTTGTATAGAGGCGAAACGCGCGAAGTTGCGGCGCGACTTGGCGTGGATTGTACGAAGTTTGCCGGCCCAATCATACCTATCGTTTATAATGTCAATCTTCGCGATCCGTCGGGGTATTTCCTCGCACAAAATTTCGAAATGAGGAACAAGGACGTGATTTACACATCGAACGCCGCGTCGGTTGAGACGACGAAATTCCTGACTTTCCTGCGGACCATCATGGCTACCGCGAACGACCCCATCACCTACGCGACGAACGGACTTATCCTCAGGAACACCATTCAGGGTACTGGCTCGGCAACGGTCATCACAACGCCCACACCGATTCACTGAAGTTGGCCATTGTGATGGCGACGGATCTCATCGAGCACAGCCACGAGGCCCTTTTCCTGCGACATTGATCGCAGGGAGGCGATGTCGGCCTCCGGCTCTCGAGGCAGCAGTATGTTCATTTGGCTTTACTTCTCGGCAATTTTCGTTGCCTTCGCCGTGGCGTTCAGTGCGGTTCGAGCCGAAGGTGCAACTGGCTTCGGTTGCGCCATGATGGCGGTCGCTCTTATCCGCCTCGCCTTAAGTTCACGCTTGGGTGCCATCGACAGGTTGTGCCGCAACATGCGCCCGGCTGCGCTCATTGCGCTGATCGTCCCGGGCTTATGGATATTGCTCCAAGTCGTACCGGCTCCCTCACCTTGGCCGTCTGACGCCATCTGGTCAACAGCATCCAGCGCGCTGAGAATGCCGATCGACGGGACGATATCGATCGACACCGGAGCGACACTCCTGTCATTTGCCCGGTATTGCGTTGTCATCGCAACAGGGATTGCGGTCAGCGCCGCAACCGTGGATCGACAATCTGCGGAGAATTTTCTCTACCTCCTGACTGCCATTGCAGCGTTTGTCGCAGGACTGCAGCTCGCTTCCGAGCTCGGCTACGTTCACAGCCTCGATACCGACGCCGCGGGAGCCGTCCTCGTTTCTACGATCGGGATCATCCTGTCGTGCGCTTCGGTACTTAACGTCCGGGAACAATATTCCAGCAAACGTCGCCAGCCAAAATCCAGGTTGCACGCGGTCGTGGGCCTTGGGGTAGCGACCGCAGCATTCGCCCTGGGGACATTTTCAATGATGATGCTGGGAGAGCTGACGCTGGCTTTCGCAGCGATTTTTGGGATGAGCGCCCCGGTCAGCATCTATATCGTTCGAAAATGGCGCTGGGGAAGATGGGGCAAGGCGGGGGTTTTGACCACCGGCGTGGTTGCTCTTCTTGGTTTCGTGGCCATCGCGCCGCTCAAAACGGACGTGGACATCACAAAATTGATGTCCCCCCAAAAAAGCTGGAGTGCGACAGACCTGCTGCTGTCAGATGCAAGGCCATTTGGCTATGGAGCGGGCGCCTTCGAGGACATACTTCCGGTCTACCGTGACGTTGGCGACGTTACTCGCCACGTCTCCGAAACCGCGGCGACGATCGTCGCGGTAGAGATGGGCCGGACCTTCCTGCTCGCTGCGATCCTCGTTATGGCTGCAGCGGCCATTGTTCTTGCGAAGGGGTCGTTGGCTCGCAGCAGGGATTACGTTTACGCCGCTGCGGGCGCTGGCGTCTTAGTGACGACCGCGATGACGGCGTTCATTAACAGCGACGCCTTGAGCTTTTCAGCGCTGCTGATCATCAGCGCATGCATCGGCCTGTCGTATGCCCAAAGCCGAAGCGCAATTGAGAACGTCGTTTCATCGCTGCGAACTCGCGACGTCGACAGAACGCATCCAGTTGTTGCCGGGCTGACCGTTGATAGACCCTTGATGCGGTCATGCTGCGCCCTGTTCGGACTATTGCTGGCAGCGCAGGCAACCTGGGTATTGCTTCCAACGTACTTCCTGTTGGGAACCAAGACGGTCGCCTTTGGAGCGACGTATCCGCCGGTCTCGGTCCGTGAAAAGAATAGCCTTGCGAATGCTGCATCGATTGCCATCGCTCGTGGCGATCTGTGGGCAGAATACGGTTTTGCAGGCGCGGCGCTGTTGCAAGGGACGCCGACACGAACTTCTGATGAAGCTGTGCGTCATGATCTTCTCAAAGCCTTGAGATTTTCTCCATACCGAAGTGATGTTTGGCTGACATTCGCGTTGCTGGCGGACCAGCATAAGTGGGGCGCCTATGATCCAGGCGCACTGCTTAAGATGGCGTACTACACGGCTCCCAACGACGTTGAACTCGTACCAGCGAGGATTAAGCTTGCGCTGCGCTTGAGCGGCGCGGTTGCCGATCTCGAGCTTCAGGACATGATCAAGCGGGACGTCAGTCTCATTGTAAGCCGACTGCCGGCTCTGAGGCCGACACTCGTCGAAGCTTATGCTTCGGCAAGTGTTGACGGACGGCGCCTTGCCGAACGACAAATCGCCGAGACTGACCCGGTCTTTCTGAAGGAAATGCGGCCGCGGTGAACGTTATGCCTCTCTCCTCGAGGGCTCAACGTGCACGAGCCCTGCGCGCTGGAGTTTGGCTCGAACACACATCCCGGTGACATAGCCAATTTGAAGGAAGGCCTCCGCGGCTAATCCCCAGAGAAAAGCAGCATAGACGCCGTTCGACGCGCCCCAACAAAGCGCTTCTGCGAACGTGAACAACGCCAAAAGCAGGAGCGTCTCAACGCGGAAACATAGCCCTGCTACGTCTGCCTCCGGTGGGGGCGGTCTTGTGGGGCTGAGCGGATTGCTTTGTAACAGCATTTATGGACAGCCATAAGTTCAGTACTCAGGTTGAGCGTCTCGAGATGGTCGAGACCGGCCGTCGCCGTCATTGGACGGACGACGAGAAGCTGAAGATTGCTTGAGAGCATGCACGCGCCGCGGGCGATTTCGTCGACGGCGCGGCGGCGCGGGATATCGCGGTCGTTGCTGCTGACGTGGCGTCGGCTGTTCGCTGGGGTAGTGGTGTGGCTACCGAGCAGCCCAAGCCGGCGTTTGTGCCAGCGGTCGTGGTGAGCGCGGCAGCATCGCCGAATGCGCTGCCGATACAAGTTGCCACGCGGGCGAGCGGCCGGATGGTGATCGAGCTGGGCAATGATCGCCGGATCATCGTCGATGTTGACGTCGACGCGGCCGCGTTGTCGCGGGTGCTCGGCATTTTGGAGCGCCGATGATCCCGGTCGCAGCAGGCGCGCGGATCTGGATCGCGACCGGGCATACCGACATGTGCAAAGGTATGCAGGGCTGGCGCTCCTGGTGCAGGAAGGCTTCGGGCGTGATCCGTTTGCCGGGGACGTCTTCGTGTTCGGTCGCGCCTGCACTTTGATTAAGGCGTTGTGGCACGACGGGATCGGTTTGTCGCTTTGCGCCAAGCGGCCGGACCGAGGTCGCTTCATCTGGCCATCGGCGGTGGACGGCGTGGTGGCGTTGACCGCGGCCCAGCTGGGCTATCTGTTGGAAGCGATCGACTGGCCCAATCCGCAACACAGCTGGCGTCCGCAGAGCGCTGGATAGGCTGCGCAAAAATCCTCTGAGATTGTAAAAAGCCGGCGCCAAGCAGCTTTTATGATTCCATTGAGGCATGGAAGACGGCCTCGAAAAGCTGCCGGACGACATCGAAGCGCTGCACGCGGCGTTGCTTTGCGGCGCGCGCCGAACTCGCCATCGTGCGCGCGGACGACCTGGCGCTGATCGCGCATCTGAAGCTGCAGATCGAAAGGCTGAACCGCGATCGGCATGGTTCACGCTCGGAGCGCACCGCACGTCTGCTGGATCAGTTTGAGCTGACGCTGGAGGAACTCGAGACCTCTGCGACCGAGGACGAACTGACAGACGAAATGGCCGCGACAAAGACTGCGAACGGGACGACGACTGTGGCGTCGTTCAGCCGCAAGCGCCATCGCGCAAGCCGTTCCCCGATCATCTGCCTCGCGAACGCGTGGTCGTACCGGGACCCATGGCGTGCGCCTGCTGCGGCGGGATGCGGCTGTCGAAGCTCGGCGAAGACATTACCGAGACGCTGGAGGTGGTTCCGAAATCCTGGAAGGGGATCCAGCACGTCCGGGAGAAGTTCAGCTGCCGGGACTGCGAGAAGATCAGCCAGGCGCCGGCGCCGTTCCACGTCATCGCCCGCGGCTGGGCCGGCCCGAGCTTCCTGGCGATGGTGCTGTTCGAGAAGTTTGGCCAGCACCAGCCGCTGAACCGGCAGGCCGAGCGCTGCGCCCGGGAAGACGTGCCAGTCAGCCTTCGACGCTTGCCGACCAGGCCGGCGGCTGCACGCTCGCGCTGATGCCGCTGTTCAATCGCCTCGAAGCCCATGTGCTCGCCGCCGAGCGCTTGCACGGCGACGACACCACGGTGCCGGTTCTGGCCAAGGGCAAGACCTCGACTGGCCGGATCTGGGTCTATGTCCGGGACGACAAGCCGTTCGGCGGACAGGCCCCGCCAGGGGCTGTGTTTTACTACTCACGCGATCGCGCCGGCGAGCATCCGCAGGCGCATCTGGCGAGCTACAGCGGGATCTTCCAGGCCGACGCCTATGGCGGCTATGGCAGGCTGCCGCAATGCGGGTCCAATACTGGAAGCCGCCTGCTGGGTCCACGCTCGGCGGCCGTTGTTCGTGCTGGCCGACCTGGCCGAGAACGCACGCCGCAAGGCGCAAGGCGGCAAGAAGCCGGCGGTGATCTCTCCCCTGGCGCTTGAAGCCGTGCGCCGGATCGATGCTCTGTTCGAGATCGAGCGCGGAAGAATGGCGAGACGCAGGAACGGCGCCGGGCCGTGCGGCAGGAGCTGAGCGCACCGCTTGTTGCCGATCTGGAACGCTGGATGCGTGAGCAACGTGCCAAGCTGTCGCGCGGCAACGACGTCGCCAAGGCGATGGACTCCATGCTCAAGCGTTGGAGCGCGTTCACCCGCTTCCTCGACGACGGCCGTATCTGTCTATCCAACAACGCAGCAGAACGGGCACTCCGCGGCATCGCGCTCGGCAGGAAGTCCTGGCTTTTCCGCGGCTCGACCGCGGCGGCGATCGCGCCGCGCTGATGTACAGCCTGATCGTCACCGCCAAGATGAATGACATCGGCCCGCAAACCTGGTTGGGTTTCGTTCTGGACCGCATCGCAGAGCATCCCGCCACCGGCTCGACGAACTCCTGCCGTGGAATTGGTGCGACACGATCCGGCGCGTCGATCAGGCCGCCTGAGTGGTCCTGCCGTGGTTCTCACCGAATGCTTACCCTGCTACCAATCCGATGAGGACATGAGCAACTTATAATTGCATCTCTGCTCGGGCAATTTCAGAGTATTCTCGCGGATTCGAAATCCCCAAAGCTGGTTGATTAGCCTAGCTCGGGTCTTCGTTCCCAGTTTAATTAATTTGACTGCCGCGCCAGTATGAGTTATTTCCTTCATTCATTAATTTTTGGTTAATTAATCTAGTTGGAAGGCTTTAATCCAATGAATTTCATTGACCAACGCCTCCATGCCGAACTACGGAGCTCGGCCTTTCAGGGCCGCGACGTTCCCCCGGTTCCGATTCGGAAATGGCCCATTCGCTATCATTCCATCGAGGCAGCAACGATCCTGTTCGATGTCGCAACGATTGCCTTGGCGAGCGTCTTGGCGACCTGTGCACATCATGTCCATGAAGGCATGCGCGTCGACCTGGGGCAGCCGATCGGTTCTGCCATTCTTGTCGCAACGCTTTTTACGTTGTGCCTGAAATCGCAGGGCCTCTACGAGCCCACAGCGCTTCTCGCCTGGCGTCGCCAGGCCCGAATGATTTTTGCCACGTGGGCGGGCGTTTTTCTGCTTCTGTCCGGCATAGTTTTCGCGCTGAAAATTGGTAGTGAGCTGTCGCGCGGCACAAGCATGCTTTTCGCGGGACTAGGCCTTGTGGCACTGCTGGCCAATCGAATGCTCGCAAAAGGCCTCCTTACAAAGGGGCTCGCCGAGCGACGTTTCTCCGGGCTCAAGGTTGTGTTGATCTCCGGGCACGAAGCTTCTGGTCTTGATTTTTTCGATACCTTGGCCGCGGTTGGTCTCGACATCAAGGAAAGCTTTGCGCTGCCTCGACCAGGCGTGAACTCGAACATTCGCCGAAGGCTTGCTGCCAACGTGATTGAGCGTATCAGGGGCTCTGACATCGAAGCGGTGGTCGTTGCGGCCGATACGAACCAATGGCCCGAACTCCGCGACTTCGCGGCTGAGCTCAGGGTACTGCCCTTTCCCGTAACATTCGTTCCAACCGGCCCGGCCGCTGAGGCTTTCAAGCGTCCCTCCAGGGATCTTGGCGACTTGGTGAGCATTGAGCTGCAACGAGGCCCCCTCAGTGCCGCCGAATGTACCGCAAAGCGGTGCGTTGACCTCTTTGGTGCGGGATTGATGCTGATCCTCATAGCGCCGATGCTTGTCTTCATCGCGGTGGCGATCAAGCTTACCTCGCGGGGCCCAATTCTGTTCAGACAGCACAGGATGGGATTCAACGGCCGAACCTTCCAGATCTGCAAATTCCGAACGATGACAGTGCTCGAAGACGGACCCGCGGTGATCCAGGCGCGCGCCGTCGATAACAGAGTTACAGGTGTTGGAAAGTGGCTTCGCCGCACAAGTCTTGACGAGCTACCGCAGCTCTTCAACGTGCTGCATGGTAGCATGTCGCTTATTGGTCCCCGGCCGCACGCGGTCGCGCACGACAATCAATTTGACAAGCTCGTAAGGAACTATGGCTTTCGCCAGTGCGTCAAACCTGGGTTGACCGGCTGGGCTCAGATACACGGTTACCGCGGACCAACGCCCACAACCGAGTTGATCGAGCGCAGGGTGGAATGTGATCTTTGGTATATAGAGAATTGGAGTTTCAAGTTGGATATCTGGATCCTTCTTCGAACTCCGTACGAAGTGTTACGTGGCCGGAACGCCTACTAATCGACCCGCGCCTCGATCCTTCCATCCTCAAGAGCCTGTGCGATGTGCTCTAGCACTGCTTCTCTAGCCTGCAGAGACGGGCAACGCGCGTCTCTCATTGAGTTTTTGTCGGTGAGAAAATTCAACTGATCGATCGAAGGGGCGACGCCCGGCATCGCCTCGGCCAACTCTCGCTCGATGCGTTCCCAATCCTGGCTCATAGCAATTTCCCGATATGCATCGGTAATGAAGCTACTCCGGCCTATCGACCTTTGAAAAACAAAGTCGGTCGCGTGGTTAAGGACCAAATAACCCCCCGCGAGTTCCCTATCCTTATCTCGCCGGGCCGAAGACCAGGGCGCATTATGCGGCTTCCGCCGCACTCCCAGAACTTAAGTTACGCAAGCGCGCCGCTTTCGGCCGGTGCCGGCCCGACAGCATCGCGCTTGTCGAAAGTCAGATGTGGCCCGAGCGACGTCATCGGTGCCCCAGGTTCAGGAGGATATTATCTGGGCCGCCCTTAAGTTGCGCTAGAATCAATCAAAGGACTACCTTTACGTGCGGATGGCCGGACGTTTAATCCTTATCCTAATTGAAATCGCGCGCAAAAATTGCCGATTAAATAAAACTAAGACCTTTTAATGTGCAAAAAATTAAGTAAAATCTCTTTGATTTTGGTTCTGTTTTAAAAGTCGCCCAAACCTCTGTTTCTTCGGGAAAGCAAATTTTTTGACACAGGGCGCATCTTTGCTGGATTCAGATCGCATGACCAAGCTGGCTTTTTTGGAAGCGATGAATTTTGACGAGCTCTGGATCTTGCACGAGCGGCTCACAAAGATCCTCTCGGACAAGATCACTTCAGAAAAGCTGGAACTGGACAAAAGATTGGCGCAGCTCAATGGTGCGGATCTTGGCGAGAGCCAGGAGACGCAACCGCGGCGGCGGAAGTATCCCAAGGTCTTGCCGAAATACTACAATCCGTCAGCTCCTAACGAGAAATGGTCGGGCAGAGGCAAAATGCCTCGATGGTTGGTCGCCGCGCTTCAAGCCGGCCGGAAACTTGAGGACTTCAGGATCGAAGCCGCCGAGAAGTCTGATAGCTGAATCGTTCAGGCGGCATCAGTTGGCCAGCTGACAAAATGTGCACGTTGCAACGGTTGTTGCACGATGCCGAGAGGCCGGCAGGCAGAGCGTACAATCGCAAAATAATCGTACTATTAAGATCTTGGCGGGCGCGACCGACTGCTCGAATGGAATTCGACTTTATCATCTTGGATCGACAACACCGTGAGTAACCCTGTTGCGTACGCTCCTGTGTCGATGTTGATGCGATGGCTTCTAATCTCGGGTTCCAGGCTTGGAGTATGGCCATGAACCACTACCTTGCCGAAATCTCGGTCGCTACTGAGAAACGGCTCGCGAATCCACATCAGATCCTCTTCGCTTTGCTTATCGAGCGGAACGCCAGGCCGCACGCCAGCATGAACAAAGAAGTAATCTCCGCAGCTGAAAAAAGGAACGAGGTTCGCCAGGAAGTCAGTGTGAGCGGAAGGAATTGCGGCGGCCAAGGCGACGCTAACTTCCCGTCCTCTCTGCAGCACGTCTCTGGCGGAGATCGTTATTCCGTAGGACATCAGCGTCGTCATGCCCCCCAGTTTAATCCAGTTAGGAAGCATCTTTGGGTCGTCCAGCAGCCTTAACAATAGGGCCTCGTGATTGCCTCTAACAAAAACGGTCTCGTGCCGCTGCCCTCGGTCAATGAGAAGGTCGATTGTGCGCTTCGCATCGGGGCCTCGATCGATATAGTCTCCGAGAAAGACTTGGATTGCCTGTTCTGGCCTGGAACGAGCCAAGTCAGCATCGATGAGATCAAATGCACCGGCCAGCAGATCAGCGCAGCCGTGAAGATCGCCCACTGCGTAGATGCGGACCCCTTTTGGCAGGCGCGCGCGCCTATCGAAACGAGAAAAAAAAGTCGTCAGCAACATGGAAGCTTATCGAACCGCTCAGATGCCGGTCGCACTGGGGCGTTAGCGAAATGAGCCTGAGTACGCACCCCAGAATGCCGGCCCGCCATAAGGTCCATAGGCGCCATAAAGGGCGTAGCAAGAGTATCCGTCAGGACACCCGTGACGGTGCCTACCGGCCGGATACCGTACTTCGTATCCAGCAACACGATCGACCCTCGACGTCCGAATTGGGAGAGCTGCGTCCGCAGCCCGTATCGGTTCAGGGATAGATGCGGCGGCAACCGCTCCCACGAATGCTCCCCTCACAAGCCATCTAGCAAAGTTGAGCGCCGACATGATTTACCTCGCATTCACCTTAGACTTGCCAACGAGCCACACCACGGCGAAAACGAGCCATAACACAGCGAAAAGCCAATATCTATCCCGCCAAATTGCCCGGCCCAACGCGTGACGGGAAGAACATGCAACTTGCGCCCCCATTTTAGGCTGGACGTCGACCTCACAAGCGCGCGAGCAACTAAATAGACAATCGTTTGGTTAACAGCCCAAACAGGATATTCCTGCGTCGAAAAGTCGCGCAACGTCGCTACGCGTCAAAAAAACACCGGGGATGCTATAATCTTCCTGCATTATTGGCAGATGTCGGCACGTACTTTTTTCAGCAACAAATAAGAACTCACTTTGAAGATCACAGTATTTCACGAACCGTGGTGGTTGTCCGCTGTGAGTGGCGGCCTCGTTCACGAATCCGTTGTCAAACGCGGGAACGATGTGGTTGGCCGATTGCCTTACGTCTTCGCGCGCAAGGGCCCCTTTCGTCTGCTTCGCATGCCAGCATTCACACATGTGCTTGGCCCCGTCGTCGATTCCGGAGACGGAAAGCCGCAAACGCGTCTCACCAGACGACTGGCAATTACCCAGCAGCTAATCGACCAATTGCCGTCAACATCAGAGCTCAAATTCTGCTTGGATCCATCTTTGGATGATGGTTTGGCGAAGATTGACGGTCTTGCCTTCCAGGACCGCAAGTGTTCGGTTGCGCCTCAGTTTACCTTCGAAATCGACTGCCGGCGAAGCCTGGACGATCTCCTGGCCGCTCTGGATCTGAAGACCCGGCAGCACATACGCCGCGCCGAAAAGGCCTATCACGTTCGTTCACTGGACCAACCGGAAGTCTTTATCGATTTCTACTTGAAGAATCTCACCGCCTTCGGCCGGACCAGCCGGATAGGTTTTGACAATTTTCCGGTCCTTTTCTCAGAGTGCCGCGCCCGCGAGTGTGGAATTATTCTGTCGCTGTTCAATGAAAACGATGAGCCCATCGCAATGACTTTTTTGGTGTGGGGCCACGGCACCATGTACTACCTGCTCTCTACGCGCTCCCGTCATTCCCATGACTCCGGCGCAATCAGTCTGTTGTTATGGTCAGCAATCAAGAGGGCACACGAGCTAGGGCTCTTTCTCGACCTCGACGGCATCTACTCAAGCGGAACCGCTCGCTTCTTGGCCAACTTTGGTGGCAAGCTGAAAACGCGTCTCGTCGTCCGGCGCAGCCGGATGCCCTACAGCGCGCTCCAATACGTGAAGGCGCAGTATTCCGGCAACGAGAGCAATTTTTTCACTTGATGATATTCTTCGCGTGCAGCGCTGAAAGTCGTCTTAAGCGACGCTAGGTAAGGCTACGGAATGTTCGACGGCGCCGAAAATCCCCGCCAATATCTTATATCGCTGCGAGCTTCCGGCGCCAGGCCGCCCTTGTTCTGCCTTCCTGGTTCAGGCGGCGATGTGAGGATTTTCCGGGACCTGGCTGCAGCGTTACCGCAAGCGCAGCCCGTTTACGGGCTCGACATGGAATGGTTATGCGATCTTACGGAACATTTCTCCGTAGAGCAGATCGCTTCCTTCTACCTTCGTGCTGTCAAAGCCGTTCAACCGAGCGGTCCATACCAGTTCTGCGGGTACTCGTTTGGTGGGCTAGTCGCCTATGAAATGGCCTCGCAATTAGCAATAGAGGGCGACAGAGCGAGCCTGGTGGCTCTGCTCGACGCGCCGAATCCCGCCCAACTTGCCGCCTTACCGGAAGCGGATGCGACGGCTTATCGAAAAACCTATGTAAATGACCGGCTCACAAAGTACGGCCGTGACTTGATAAAGGGCAATATCAAGACCTTCCTCAACCGCGGGCTCGTCTTTCTTAGCTCCCGCAGCAGAGGATTGCTAACACCCTGGATCAAGAAAGCATTTCGGACTATCGGAAGGCCGCTGCCCACCAAGCTGAGAGGCGACGATCCTGGCTTTATAAATGCTTGGCACGCTTACGTTCCGAAGCCCCATCCGATGAGCGTCGTCTGCTTTCGCGCCCAAGATCGTGGCCCGGAACACGATCTTGATCCGACCATGGGATGGGGTACGTGCGCGACAGCTGGCGTCGCTATTCACCTCGTTCCAGGAAGACACGTCGACATGATGAGAGAACCATCAATATCTTCCGTGGCCGAAAAGCTAGACGTTCACCTGGTCCAAGAAATTAGAAGTTTGCACTAAGGCTGGCACCGCTGCCGATCACCCGGAGAGTTCGCTTCGCTTCACCGCGTGCAACAAATGGATCTTGTTAGATCCGTTTTGAGCCCATTTGCGCCAACTTGTATGCTTCGGCGTAGGCACGAGCCACTGCACCCGCACCATAGCGCGATCGGAATCGAACTTGGGCACTCATTCGTGCGCGCTCAAGAAAGTCGGTGTCAACGATAAATTTCTCGATGGCGCGTGCGAGGCCCGTCAGATCACGTGGCTCGACCAAAATTCCGGTTTCGCCGTCAGCGATGATGTCCGGAATTCCGGCAATCCGAGTGCCGATTGCGGGAAGACCAAGCGCCATGCCTTCCAACAGGCAAAGCGGAAACATTTCTCCCTCCATATAACTTGGCAATACCACCACGTGTCCCGACCGCATAACCGCCGGAACTTGCCGATGGTCGACCCGTCCTAGACACTCGACCACCTCGCTCAAATCCAAGCGAAGGATCTCCGCCTCAATTTCTGGCCGCGTCGGCCCGTCACCGATCAGGATTGCGCGAAGCATTGGGTATTGGGAATGGAGCTGCCCCATGGCGCCCAGCAATTCCATATGGCCTTTGCCTCCAAACATGCGCGCCGACATGATCAACGTTAACTGTCCCGGCAGGGGCTTCAGTGCGACGCCCTCGAACGCAGCTTCATCGACGCAGAACGGAATGACAGTCATTTGGCTTCTTGAAATACCGCGCCCGATCATTTCCTCGGCTGCAGTCGAATAAGGGAATACAACTCGATCCGCGTATCGCCTTTCCAGCCAGAAGGTAATGGAGGACACCAAATTCCAATATTTCGAATACCAGCTTAGCGTCGCGTGATGCGTGATTATAAGTGGAGAGGACCAACTGGCGAGAAACCCTTCAAGGCCTGCTATCCCGACAGCGTGAATATGCATGACGTCATGGAGCCGCTGCAATTTCCCAAGAGCCCGTACACGACGCAGGCGCGTCAATAGTTGCGTCCATTTTCCCTGCCGGCCACTCGTCAATGTCTCGCCCTCCGAGAGATCAAAGACAGCTATTCCATTCTCATTGGCGATCCTGCCCACTTCCTCCCGGGAGCGAAGATCAATTGCAATAGTGGACAGAAATCCTAACCTCTTTTGCGCAACGCAAAGTTGGAGTATGAATGTCTCCACGCCGGTCATCCCGAAATTCGTCGGCATGTAGTGGAGGATTCGCAATGACGGAAGGCGCGAATACTTCGTGCAGGCCATACCCAAATCCCCTTGCCTATTCTTTCAATAAACTTTTAGTTGATCTGCCCAGCAGCGAAAATTACTCTGGTGCGTTTACTTAGATAACAATAGTCTTGGCGTATCTGTTCGTGAATCGCACCTCTGGCAAGGCAACCTCCGTTCGCCGAGCTGGGCGATAACCATCAATATTTCACCACTATGCACCAACAGGATTCCAGTGCTTCAGAATGGACCTGCGACCATGGATTTGAGCGTGACACCCCCACGCTTCTGTTTAAATTAGCGCAAAGCAACTGCAAATCTCCCTTTATTATGGAAAGCAATCAAATTGCGCGTCAACAAAGCTACTTGGGACAAGATTGGCTATGTCACCAAACCGGGCTGATACACGTACACATTTGGCTTTGTGACGATCACTCAAGCCTATAATGGCCGAACGCTGTTTTCACTTTAGTCGCGCGGGTGCCAACCGAGATGTCGGTAAGTGAAGAGTATCTGCTTGGTGCGTTCGATATCGGTTACCGACAAACCAGCGATTGATGGACAGCGCGGTTCGTGACGACAGCGGCGGCGCAATCGAGCGGCCAAATCAAACAGTTTACGTCTTGAGACGCCTCGCCCCAAACCGCCACGGCCGACGAGCGAGCCATGCAGCGGGACTGTTCTTCTCGCAAACGCTCGTCGTTAGCCGTAGCCCGCGCGAAATCAAATCTCGAATGAATTGGAACAAGACACGGAGATGGTCGTGCCGTGCGCCACCGCGGTGGCGAGAATTCAACGACGAACATTCATTGGAGCCGAGCCGAACGTCCCGCGACCGGCTTTTTGCTACCACTGACTTTCGCTTAGACTGATCGGCTGAAACACGATACGACGCCTCGACAGCTCGAGTTCGACCCTCTGTGAATGTTGTTTCCAGCCCATCGTCGTACGCACTTTGAATTTTGGCTCCTTGCCTTGCTCCTCTGCTGCAAGAGCGCCGCGAGCGGCCTCGTACATCATCAGAAGGCTCGGCGTTGTGAAATCTGAATAATCCATACGCAACCCGTAAAGAACTCCACTCAACCGCGTTGGCGACAACCACGGCGCTCCCTGAAATAATGGGTGCAGCCTACCTAAGGCTTTGTTGGAAAGCGGGTATATATTAACCATTTTGTTCGGTTTGGCTAGTCGCCCGTCGCTGGCATCAAAGTCCAGTAGGGCCACAGTTTTACCCACTGGGGCCCGCGCGCCTTCCCTTTGATTTTATTTAATTTACTTTATTTTCCAACCTAACTCGGGGAGCATTAAACCGGCCTTGTTTTTGGGTTCAAAAGACGTCGGTTGCCGCTCAAGGCGCTGGTCGCTCGCGATAATCGATGGAAATGTGACGCGCGTCACATTTGACTTCCAGCGCTTCTCCCACCTGCCCGTTCACATTGAGAGCGCATACGATGACGCGGGTGCTGCGCGATGTCGGCTTCGAGATGGTCGAGGGTGCCAATCTCACCCGCGACGCCATGACGGCGAAGCTGCTCGAGTTCGGAAAGAAGAGCGAGGGCGCCGATGTCGCGCTGTTCTTCCATGCCGGCCACGGCATCGGGGTGAACGGCACCAATTACCTGCTGCTTGTCGATGCCGAGATGGACGTCAAGCTCGGCGCGGCGATCAATGTCGATCTCACGCTCGAACAGACCATGGCCGACGCCAAGGTGAAGCTGGTGTTCCTCGATGCCTGCCGTGACAATCCCTCGTGGCCAGGATCCGTTCGGCCAAGGCGATACGGTCGGTGACCGTTACGAGCGGTCTTGCCGAGATGAAATCGGGCGAGGGCACGCTGATCGCGTTCGCCACCGGCCCGGCCTGACCGCGCTCGACGGCGAAGCCGGACCAACAGCCCGTTTACCCGCGCACTCGTCGCCGACGTTGCGCAGCCGGGCCTCGAGATTCAGCAGGCGATGACCAGGGTTCGCGCCCAGGTCAACGATGAGACCAACACGGCGCACCTGCCCTGGGGCCACACCAATCTCTCGGCCCGGTTTACCTGAACCCGGCCGCTGCGACCGGGACGGACGCTGTTGTTTCCACTCCCGTCGTTGCCCAGGCTGGCGAGGTCGAGCTCGAGTTCTGGCGCTCGATCAAGGACTCCAACAAGGTCGAGGAACTCAACGCCTATCTCATCAACTATCCGAATGGCACCTTCAAGTCGCTGGCGCTGGCCCGAATCGCCGCGATCCAGGACGGTCCCTCCACGACGACCCGTAACTCCACGGCCGGCGTCGATCCCAGGTCCTTCACTGATACCGCCGACCAGACCACCGAGGACCAGATCGGTCTCGACAAGAGCCAGCGCCGCGACGTGCAGCGCCGCCTGACCGGCCTTGGCTTCGACGTTGAGGCGACCGGTAAGTTCGACGAGGACATCCGCTCGGCCATCATGCGCTGGCAGGCTGTCCGCGGCCATCCTGCGGCCGGCTACCTCAACAAGCTCCAGCAAAAGGCGCTGCAGTCCGAGATCGTTTCCACCCGCGTCGCTTCCGACGAGTCGGACGAGCCCGCACGTCGCCGCTCCTCCGGCGGTGGCGGACGCCGTGCTCATGGCGGCGGTGGCGGCATGGGTGGCCCCGACGCCTTCTTCGGTAACATGATGGGCGGCATGTTCGGTCGCCGTTGAAGTGTCCGAAAAGCCAAAAAGAGAGGTTGGGCCATGATGATTGATGTAGACAAACTATCTCTGCGAGAGGTTCTGCACCTGCGTCGTGAAATTCAAATAGTGTTGGCGCAAAAACCCCAACAACGAGGCGAGAGGATCATCCGTGTCGAATCCGAGTTGGACAGCGCGATAGATACTCGACGCGCAACAAGGCATACGGATGCCTAGCGCAGCTCTTCCGCTAAGCCAGTTTGAGCAAGGTACCAGAACCATCGCTTGCGCGATGATTCGGTCGTGTAAGGCGTCACGTCCAGGGTAGCGTCGAGACCGGCTGCAAGTCACCGCAGTGAAGGGACTCACTCCAAGGAGCTACGCGACCCGCGGCCCACCACAAGATCCGCAACTGCATCGCCCGTGTTTATACGGTAGGCCGAGCTGATCGAATACGGATCATCGGCTTCGACGCGAATGCGATCCAGGGAAATCGTCATGGTCTCCGATGGCCATTGCAGCACCATTTTGCCAGCGTCATTTTTTCCACGTCCGTTGGAGCAGACCGGCAGGCGCCAATTAATACGGTTTGATTCTTTAAGTCCAAGAGGCCACAAATCGCCTCACCTTTGACGGGCTAAGCCGCGCGCGGAACTAATTCTCAACAAACTTTGAGACGACTCAGGTAGTGAAAGGATAGGGAGCGGAAACGATCGGATGACAATTAAGAACATCGTGATACCTTTGGAAATTGAGTATCTCCAACAGGCCGCCAAACATCGTGGGGTGTCACGCACAAGGCTCGTTCGACTGCTGATGGAGCGTGTCGTCAAGGACGAACTAGTCCCGCTAATTCTCGGGAATGAGAGCCTGCAGAAGCAAGAAGAACGCCAGCAGCGTTATCGCCGTTTCCGAAACTCCTAGGTTCTGTGCCCAAACCCCTTGAGGTTGAAGACGCGGAGTGATTCAAGGCCCCAAATGGAGGCTTTGATGGCACGCTTCGATTTGACAGACGCCGAGTGGTCAATCATCTGTCCGCTGTTGCCGGGAGCGGAAGGCAAAAGAACGGCCGGCCGCGGCCGGACGATCGCAAAGTACTCAACGGCATCTTCTTTGTATTGCGTACCGGCACGCCGTGGCGCGACTTGCCAGAGCGCTACGGCCCCTACACCACGGTCTATAATCGGTTCAATCGCTGGGCGAAGGCTGGAGTTTGGCTTCGGATATTCGAGGCTTGGCAGCGAAATCACCCCAGTCGCTGCAACTGATCGATAGTTTCATCATCCGCGCCCACCAGCTCGCCGCATGTGGTAAAAAGGGGGTCCGGATCACGCCATTGGCCGTTCTCGTAGAGGACTAAGCACCAAGATCAATGCCGTTGTTGACCACCAGGGACTACCGGTACGGATCGTGCTGTTGCAGGGCCAATCAGCCGACAAAACTATCGCGCCGATGCTGATCGAAGGGCTCAAGCCGGATCGCGACCTCGTCGCCGACCGCGGCTATGACGCCTGCGTTATTGTCGATCTGGTTGAACGTCGTGGCGGCCGGGCCCACATCCCCACCAGCAGAGACCGCAAGGTTCAGCGTTCGGTCGACCTCGCCATCTATCGACAACGCAATCTCGTCGAACGCTTCTTCAACAAGCTAAAACACTTCCGCCGCGTCGCCACCCGCTATGAAAAGACCGCCCAAAACTTCCTCGCAGCCGTCCTTTTGGCTGCAACACGCCTATGGGCTAGGTTTGAGTCCACGGCCTATAGGCGGCGGGGACATCTGCCGCGCCGTCATGAAATACCGGGCGGGTCATGGCGAGGACACGATGACCCCGCGGTCGCAGGTCTATTGCAACCGCGCCCGTAACCGTCTTGTCGCCATGAACTCGACCTCGGTGGGGACTGAAGTGGCGGCTGTTCCGGATCCGGCGCCTCGCGGTTGCGGCTGTAGCTCCGGCCAAACCGGCGAGCCGCCCGAAGCTGTCGGCGCAGCCGAAAACGGTCTATGCCCACAATCGTCAGGGCACCGCGGCCGCCAGCCGCGCCTTTTGGGCCGCGCACGAGGCCAGGGTCAGCCAGATCAAGGCGCGCATCGAAGCACGATGGAAGCGCATGGCGTCGCGTTGATTCTTTACAGCCGTTCGCTGAGCGCGAGCTTGTAGCCGACGCCGGTGACCGTCGTAATCACGGGCGTGCCGCTGCCGACGAGCTTGCGCCGCAGCCGCGCTACCAGCGCATCGACGGTGCGGATGTCGACCTCGTGGCCTGGCGGTTGCTGACGACCTCGATCAGATAGTCGCGGCTGAGCGGCCGACCATCGGCGCCGACCAGCGCCGCGAGCAGATCGAATTCGGCGCGCGTCAGCGCCACCGGCTTGCCGTCGCCGCCGAGCAATTCGCGCCGGGTCAGGTCGATGATCCAGTCGCCGAAGGCGATCGAATTGTGGTTGCGGGCCGCCTTGCGGTCGAGCGAACGCCGCCGCAGCACACTGCGGGCGCGCGCGAGCAGGTCGCGCAGATTGATCGGCTTGGTGACGTAATGGTCGCCGGCGATCTCGAGACCGAGGATGCGATCGACGTCGGTGTCGCGGCGCGTCACGAAGATGATGCCCGCGTTGCCCGGTCGAAGCGAGCAAGGCACAACGCCATTCGGCCGTTCGCACACGCTCGATGTCCTGCGCGGCCTCGCCATCGCCGGCGTGATGGCGATCCACGTCTCGCAATTTTTTCCGTCGCATATCCACGCCGTCGACTATGCCTTCATGTGCGGATGGACCGGCGTCAACGTGTTCTACTTCGTCAGCGCCATGACGATGTGCCTGATGTGGACGAAGCGCGTCGAAACCGGTCCGACGCGCAAGTTCTAGATCCGCCGTGCCTTGCGCATCGCGCCACTGTTCTGGCTCGCGATCCCGGTTTACCTGGTCATCAACGGCGCCGGGCCGAGCGACAACGCGCCCAACGGCATCGGCCCTGTTCAAGTGATCCTGACCGCGACGTTCCTGCACGGCTTCTGGCCGGACAGCGTCAACAGCGTGGTGCCCGGCGACTGGTCGATCGCGGCCGAGATGACCTTCTATCTCGTCTTTCCGCTTCTGATCACCGCGTTCGGATCGCGCCGCCATCTCTATGTCGCGCTGGCGATCGTGCTGCATCTCGTCAATGTCTGCCTGTTCAAGCCGTGGGCCTTCGCGCTGTTCTCCGCCTATTACGGCCCCGGCATTTGTCTGGACCACGCTGCACATCAGCTTCCTGAATCAGTTGCCGGTCTTCCTGGTCGGATGCGCGCTGTTCTTCTCGCTGCGCGACGGATTTGCCAAGTCGGACGCTGCGATCTATGCGGTCTTCATCGCGCTGTCCTTTGTCGCCAATCGCGTCACCGGCTCGCACGAATTCAACTATCTGATGATCAACCTCGTGCTCGGCGCGCTGGTTGCCGGCTGCATCAAGCTTGCGATCCGCTTCCAGCCGCTCGAAGCGCTCGGCCGCAATTCCTATTCGATGTACCTGTCACTTCGCGGTGATCTACGGCCTGCGTCAGCTCTGGCCGGTCGCCGAGGGACTGGTCTCGCTGTTCATCGCCTATGTCGTCACTGCCGCGCTGAGCTATCTCGTCGCACGCGCGACATGGCATCTGGTCGAACGGCGCGCACAGGACCTGGCGCACCGCCTGACATCCGCGGGATCGGACCGGTCGACCCTCCAGCCGGCCATTACTGCCACCGCGGCCGGCATGCGCTGACCGGCTTGCTTCATTGCCGTTTTAATCTCTACTGTGGAGACTCCTGACGCTGGAGTCGGCACCATCGAGGTCATACTGCTCGGCACCGGCGGCCCGCGCCCGGACCCGCGCCGCATGGCAACGACCACGCTGATCAGGCTCCGCGACGAGAACATCCTGTTCGACGCAGGCCGCGGCGTCATGGTACTTGCGGATGTCAGGCAGGATTATGCGGGGCCGGTTGTGCTCGGCGAGGATCTCACGCGCATCGAGGTCTAAGCGCCAACGATCAGTCGCCTCCGACTGGGGACGATCCGACCTCGATCCGGAACGACAGTCGCTCTTCCGCACCCGGCGCGACATGCATCAGGCCCGGCTTGTCCGTGAACTCGCCGTCGAAACCGGCAGGACTGGCGTAGCCGCGCCAGGGCTCGATGCAGAGGAACGGCGCGCCCGACGGCTTCGACCAGACCCCGAGCTCGCGAAAGCCGCGCCATGACATTTTCAGCCAGGGGCCGGTGGACGCAGCATAGCGGACCGCATCGCTCTCGATCCGGTCGAAGATGATGGCGTCATCGGCGAACAGGGATTCGGACAAGGGGAGCTGCATGCCCTTGACGGGACAAGGCTCCGCGGCGGCGCGCAGCAGCCCGCCATCGAGACGGCGGACAGGAGAGGCTTCCGCCTTCGCAAAGGTCAGCGCGTAATCCTCTTTCGCGCTTTCGGGTTTGAGCGGCCAGTTGAACGCCGGATGGCCGCCGGTCGAAGCCGGCAATGTCTCCTTGCCGGTGTTGGCGATCGTGAGCGTCAGATCGAGGCCGGCGGCGTCAAGCGCGAAGATCGCTGTCAGACGGAACGCGAACGGATAGAGCGCGCGGGTCGCCTCGCTGTCTTCGAGCACCAGCTTGCAGCGGCTCTCGCCGCGCTCCGCCCATGCAAAGCGGCTGTCGCGCGCAAAGCCGTGCTGGGTCATCCGGTATGTCTCGCCCCGGTGCCGCAATTCGTCCCCGGCAAGGCGCCCCACGATCGGAAACAGCAGCGGCGCATGGCGCGGCCATTCCGGCCCGGCCTGCCAGACGAATTCGGTGCCGGCATCGTCCCTGAGCGAGCAGAGCTCGGCGCCGTGCGCTTTGACCGTCGCGGTGAGGGAGCCGCTGCGAAGGGAGTGGGTATCGTCACTCATGGCCGACATCTACACCGCGACCTCACACGCAGCAAGGCAGCGCCAGCCATGCAGGTAGAGCTCCTCCACCGTGCAGGGCTGCGTCATATTTCCGTACCTAATGGTTGCTCCTTTGCGTTTCGTCCCCCGCCGGGTCGGCCCGGACTCCGATCAACCATCGTGGTAGCCAATTGAAATTCTTCATCAACGGCCGCTTTCTGTCGCAAAAGCTCACCGGCGTTCAGCGTTATGCTGCCGAGATCGTCAAGGCGATCGACGTGCTTTTGGCGTCGGAGCAAACGCCCGCCTCGCTGCGGAACGCAGACTGGCAGTTGCTGACGCCCGTGGATGCAAGCGAGCAGCTTCAGCTGGAGCGAATCAATATTCGCGCCGTCGGCCGCTTGCGCGGGCACGCCTGGGATCAAATCGACCTGGCGCGCGCCGCTGCGGGAGGCCGCTTGATCAGTCTCGCCAATTCCGGCCCGGTGTTCCATCACGACCACATTGTCGTGATCCACGACGCACAGGTCTTTCGCAGGCCCGACTTCTTCAACTGGCGCTATCTGGCGGTTCACCGAACCATGGGCCGGCTGCTCGCCCGGCACGCAAGTATCGCAACCGTTTCGGGCTTTTCGCGCAAAGAGCTTACCGAGGTGCTGAATCTGTCGGCAACAGCGATCCCGATCTTCCCCAATAGCGCAGAACACTTCGCCAGGACGAAGCCGGATCCCGGCATCATTGCCCGTCTCGGGATTCAGCCGCAGCAATTTTTCCTCTATGTCGGCTCCAGGACCAAGAACAAGAATCTTTCCGTCGCGATCCGGGCGATCGAGCTGCTCAACAGAACTGACGTTCCCCTGGTCATCGTCGGCGGCGACAACAGCAAGGTCTTCCAAGACAATTCGAGCGAAGGGGTTTCCGGCCTGTTGCTGGCCGGGCGTCTGACGGACAGCGAGATCGCAGCGCTCTACGCGCATGCATCGGCATTCGTATTTCCCTCGCTCTATGAAGGCTTCGGCGTGCCGCCGCTCGAAGCCATGATCTTCGGCTGCCCGGTCATTGCCTCGACAGCCGAAGCGGTCGTCGAGACGTGCGCCGACGCCGCTGCGTATTTTGACGCCAATGATGCCGAAGCATTGCAGCAACTCATGCTCGAAAGATTGGCAATCGGCGCCATCTCCGATCAGGAACGCCAGCGGCAGCAGGAACGCGTTGCGTTCTTTTCGTGGCAGAAGTCGGCGAAGTCGTTGCTCGATCATCTTGCACCACCGGCAAACATTGCCAGCGCTGCTTGAAGTTCGATGCAGTTCGCTCATTGCGCGCATCGGTTTTCGCACAAACAATTTGCAACTGGCTGCAACGCGCGCACATGCGCATGGTTCCGCCAAACCTTTCTGTTCTTCGAGTGACAATCGTGCGCGCAAAGAGCTTGGCGCAACATCACCACATCGCTGCCCCAATATCGCTACGGATTCGAGGAACTGTGTTTCGCACTAGCGAACTCGGAGCAGGGACTCACGATGTCCGGCTCTCCAACGCGGTCCTACGGAAGGCAAACGATGAAAGTGTTGCACATCGCCGAGACGATCCGCGGCGGGATTGCGAGCTACCTGAACGAGTTGCACCCACAGCAACAGGCGAGCTTCGGCACCGGGAACGTGCATTACGTCGTGCCGTCGGATCATCGTCGCGATCTTCCAGCGATCGATGACAACCAGATTACGACGTTCGAACGCTCCGGCCGCGGCGTTGCCGGACTGTTCCAGATGTTGCGCGCAAGCATGCAAGCGCTGGATGCCTTCCGTCCGGACGTCGTCCACCTGCATTCCTCGTTTGCCGGCCTCGTGCTGCGCCCGGCGCTGGCGGCCCGCTCGGACGGTCCGCGCGTCGTCTATTGCCCGCACGGCTGGGCGTTTTCACGCGAGACCGGCCGCCTCAGTCATCTCGTGACGAAGGCGGCGGAGAACCTCCTTGCGCGCACGTCGGACCGAATCATCTGCATCTCCGGCGACGAGTTCAACGAAGCCGTCCGCGCCGGGATTCCCGCCGAGCGCCTCACCCTCGTCCACAATGGCATCTCGAAGAGCCGCACACCGCAGCCTGTCGCGGCCGACTGGACGTCCAAGAAGGTCAAGGTCCTGTTCATCGGACGCCTGGACCGCCAGAAGGGCTTCGACCTCCTGATCGAAGCGGCACGCTCGCTCGAGGATGTGCTTGATATCCGCATGATCGGCGCCTCCGTCGTCAACAAATACGAAGGCCCGAGCGTCCCGCCCAACGTGTCCCTGCTGGGCTGGCTCGACCGGCCGACCATCGAGACTCAGCTCGAGGCCGCCGACCTCGTCGTGATCCCGTCACGATGGGAAGCCTTCGGCCTCGTTGCGCTCGAGGCGATGCGCGCGGCCAAACCCATCTTGGCGTTCCGCAGCGGAGCATTGCCCGAGATCGTCGTCGATGGCGTGACCGGCGTGCTTTGCGAGCCCGTTGCGGTCCAGCCGCTCGTCGACGGCTTCCGCCGAGCACTCGATCTCGATCTCAAGGTGCTGGGACAGCGCGGCTACGACCGGTTCAAGCAGTTTTACGACGTCCAGAAGACGCATGGGCAATTGCAGCAGGTCTATGCCGAGCTCCTGCAGGACGATCGGGCACCGGTCGACGCGAAGGCGGGGCTGCAATCGGACCTCTCCAAGAATTTCTGATGGCTCCGCTCCCACGCACCTTGGTTCGCGGCGGCCTGCGCCTCGCGGGCCTCATCGCATCCATTTTTCTACCGGTCTCTGTCTGCGCACAGCAGGCTCAACCGCTCGATGCCCGATTCCTGCTGGGGGTCGGCACCCATCAGGGGCTGGGTGGCCCGGTGAGCGCGCGCGGATACGTGCCTTCGGAGAACGTCGCGCAGATCAAGCAACTCGGCCTCAATGCCTTCCGCGATGATTTTCCCTGGTCCGATTTCGAGGTCGGGGGACGCCGGATGGGCTTCACGCCCAGGCTCGGCAGGCTCGAAGCGCAGGTCAGGTCCGGCGTCGCGCGCCCCCTCCTGATCCTGGCCTTCGGTCATCATCTGGTTCCGAATTCCTCGCCGCCGACCACCGATGAGGCGCGGCAGCGGTTCGCAGACTATGCCGCGGCGGCGGCGCAATCGGTCGTGGCGCAGCACCCGGTCTTCGAGCTCTGGAACGAATGGAATCTGGCGGCGAAGAAGGATCCGGCGTTCTCGCCGGAGAACTACCTGGCGCTCGCGCAAGTCGCGCGACCGGCGGTGAAGCGGGTTGCACCGAATGCACCTTTCCTGGTCGGAGCGCTCGGCGACGATCCGGGCTGGACATGGACGGAGAAGATGCTGCGGACCGGCATCCTTCAATATGCCGACGGCGCTTCGATCCATCTCTACAATTTCTGCATGGGCCCGAGCAAACGCACCTCGGCCGAGATCATCGACCGGCTCACGGCGTTTCACCGTCTCGTCGCCCAGGCCAGCGGAAACCCCGACTTCCCGATCTATGTCACGGAGACGGGCTGGACCACGGCCAGCAACAAATGCGGCGTCAGCGAGCAGGCCCAGGCCGACAATACCGCGCAGCTGATCCTGTGGGCGTCCACTGCGACGCGCTGGTTCAAGGGCATGTGGCTCTACGAGCTCAAGGACAGTGGAAAGAACCCGTCGGAGCTGGAGGATAATTTCGGACTCTATCGTTTCGACAATTCGCCCAAGCCCGTCGCCTGCGCGGTCCAGGGGGCCTGGGTTTTCATTCGCCCCACCCTGAGTGCCGAGCGACGCGAACTCGCCAATGGCGTCGTGTCGATCAATGCATCGACGAATTCTGGCAGCAGAATTGCAGTCTGGTCCGAGGCCCCGGACCGGCGTTACGAAATCCGGCTCAAGGGCGATCAACAGGGCGCAAGCTTTGCGATGCCGTGCGATCAGGCGGCAAAGCCTGCATCCGGGGTCTGGATCCCCGTCTCGAGCACACCGGTCCTGATTGCAGCCAATGACAGTGCCGTTCCCGCCCTGGAGATAAGGCCGGCGCGGTAGACGCGATTTTGCAGACATGAGGTTGACGCGATGAAAGTTCTTTTGACGTCCACGCTTTATCCGACGCCTCAGGCCCCAAAGATCGTCGGCGGCGCCGAGATCTTCGCCCGACGCTTCGCCGAAGGGCTGGTGCAGCGCGGTGACGAGGTGGAAGTGATCCGGGCCGCATCTACGCCCGGGCAAGCTCCGGAAACCTGCGACGGCATCAACGTCCATTCCGCGCCGGTGCGGAACGTGTACCTGCCCTTCACGGAGCAGAAAAACGTCGCATTGCGCAGCATCTGGCACGCGGTCGACGACTGGCAGATGCAGGCCCCCCTGATCGCGGAACGCATCCGGGCCTTCAAGCCGGACGTGCTGCACTCCAACAATCTGTCGGGTCTCACCACCGCGGTCTGGCGCGTTGCCGCCCAGCTCGGGGTTCCCGTGCTCCACACGCTTCACGACTATTACCTGACCTGTCCGCGCTGCTCGCGCTTCGAGAACGGACGGTCCTGCGAGCACACCTGCACGAGCTGCGGAATCCTGAGCTTTCATCGCAAGCGGGCCACGCACTGGCTCAGTGCCGTGGTCGGCGTCAGCGAGCGCGTCCTGTCGATTCATACCGACATGGGCATGTTCTCGGAGACGCCGATCCGCACCGTGATCCGCAACGCCTCGACCGAGCCGCCGCGCGAGCCCTATCCGCGTCCGATCTGCACCACGGAGGTGACGTTCGGATTCATCGGCCGCCTCACGGAAGAAAAGGGCATCGAGAACCTGATGCGGGCCCTGGCCCTGCTGCCCCGGGATCGCATCCGCATGTTGATCGCCGGCCGGGTCAGTGACGAGGAGCAACGGCGCCTCAGGACGCTCGCGCCGGATGCACGAATAGAGTTCATGGGCTTCGTGGCGCCCGACGATTTCTACAAGCAGGTCGACGTGGTGGTCGCGCCCTCCATCTGGCACGATCCCGGTCCGCTGGTCGTCGCAGATGCCAAGGCGGCCGGCAGGCCGCTGCTGGGAACGCGCTTCGGCGGCATGCCCGAGGTAATCGAGCACGGAGTGACCGGCTGGCTGACCGAAGCCGATCAGCAAGCCCTCGCCAAAAGCATGCTCGCGGTCGCAGCAGATCCGCACAAGATCGACGAGATCAGCCGGCGGCTCATCGCCGATACCAACAAGTGGATCTTCTCCGACGTGCTATCTTCATACAAGAGCTTGTATGAGCAATTGCGCGAGCAGCGAATGTCGCGCGTGCGTGCTGTAACGTCCGACGCGCCACAAGGGCGGTCCGTCGGCAAGGAGCGCCTCATTCCGAGATGACACGCCTCCTCGCGATGGCGGGCTATGTCTATCAAAGCGCCGCGGCGGTCATCCTGATCTTCGCGATCAGCCATCTGCTGCCCGCCGCCGACTACACCAACTTTTCGCTCGCGCTGGCCTCGAGCCAATTGCTCTGCGTCCTGATGTTCGAGTGGCTGCAGCTGGCCGGACTTCGTTTTCTCGCCGCAGCCGGGGACAACGAGGCGGCGCGGCTGAGATGGTCGCTGTTTGCAGCAGGCCTTTCGAGCGCGGCCGCGCTCGTTGTGGTCGGAAGCTGCGCGTCCCTGGCGAGTGCGCTCCCGGCAGGAATCATCGCGTTGGGCCTGGGCATATCCGTGCTTCAGGGCCTGGCAGATCTCTACTTCCTGTCGGTCCGTCTGTCCGACCGGCTCGGCGTCGCATCCTCTCTCCTTGCGCTGCGTGCCACCGCACTTCTGGCGGGGGCAGCGGCGGGAGGCGTGATTTCGGGGACGGCTGAAGCAGCGCTGCTCGGGATTGCGTCGGGCCACTTGCTGGGCCTCGTCGCCGGGCTCGTCGCATACCGCACGCCGCTGGAGCGCGCCTCTTTGCAGGCGATGCTGGCTGACTGGAAGACTTTCGCCGGCTACGGCATGCTCGCGGCAGGCGCCTCCGTCATCCATTTGTCGGTACCTGTGCTGCTCCGTGTCATCATCATCGGCCGCCTGGGCGCGACCGGGGCAGGTGCCGGATTTTCGATGGCGCTCGACCTGCTGCAACGTCCGTTCTGGGTCCTCAACGCCGCGATCCACACCGTGAGCTATCCCGATGTCGTCAAGGACTTCGAACACGGGACCGTCATGAAGTCGGTTCAATCGGCCCGGCGGATGTTCGAATTCATGATCTGCACGACCCTCGTGCTGCTCGGCGGCCTGGTCGGCTTCATTCCGGATGCGGCCCGTATCCTGGTGCCGCGGGAGAGCCTTGACGGGTTCCTGGCGACGGCCCCCGCGGTGGCCGCCTTCTATTTCCTGCACACGCATCTCCAAGCGACCGTCGCAGTGGTTCCACACCTGGAGAAGCTCGCGACCCGGCTTGTGGTCGTCGCGGCCGGTCAGCTCGCGATCGTCGCGGCCGTCGCGCTGGCGGCGGTATGGGCCGGACTGTCGCCGCAGCAGGCCGTCGGCTGCGCTGCGCTCGCTACCCTCGCCACGATCCTGATCGCGCTTGGTCCGACCCTGCGGTTCGAGGCATTCCCGCGCTTGTCGTTGGTCATGCAGGCCCTTGCGGCCGCCATCCTGATCGGATCGCTCGCTGCGATGCCGACCGGGCCCGCGACATGGCTCACCGGCAAGATCGTGATCGCCGCGATCGCGACGGCGGTCATCGGATGGCGCGGGGATTTTCTATTGCTGACCCGCCGCGGCTAGTTCGTCGCATCCAAGTCTGCGACGCAGGTCGGGTTGCGGATAAACTTCAGCAACGCGCACCTGCACCATTGCTGGGCATCCACAACCAAAACGAGTAAATTACAACATCTAATCGAAGCGGCATGTGCGAACTTCGCATGCAAGAAAACGCATGGGTTGCCGAAGGCACGAAACGAAAGACACTCCGAACGGTGGACAAGCGGGCCGCGTCGCACCGTCGTACGAATTCACTCGCGAGAGTTGCGCATATATTCAGCACCGCAATTGGTGAAAATCACGAAAGCGCCCTCCTCACGTCATCCTGTCCCGGCATCTCATTCATATTCTGCTGCGCAGAGATCGATTCTGTTCCTGCACAAGGAACTCGTTTCGCTCGCGATTTGTAGCTTCGATTTTTATCTGAAATTCACACTCGACAGAGAAGCTTGAACGCAATCCCTGCGAGCATTTTCGCTCGCGCTGAAATCGAGTGTGCAATGTCCGATCAAACCATCCTGTCCGCCAGCGGCTTCATCAACTCCATCGGCGTGAACACGCATGCCGGCTTCGGCTGGACCGGCTACAACAATCTCGCGCTGATGGTCGATGACCTCATGTATCTCGGTGTCACCCATCTCCGCGACGCCATGGGAACCAGCCCGGCGGCGCAACCCGTCGTCGAGGGTCTGGCTGCTGCCGGCTACAAGTTCGACTTCCTGGTGTCGTCCGCCCTGCCCCAGACCGGCACAACCGGGCTGCAGAACTACATCGCCTCGCTCCAGAAGTTCGCGACGAGCCACCCGGGCAGCATCAGCGCCATCGAAGGGCTCAACGAGGCCAATCACCAGCCCTTCAGCTACAATGGCAGCTCGAGTCTTACCGCCGCGGCTCAGTTCCAGAGCGCGCTCTATCAGGCGGTCAACGCCAATGCCGCGCTCGGCAGCATCCCCGTGTACAATCTGTCACTGGCCTATAACGATCCGCAGGGCTACAGCCAGCTCGGCAACATGTCGGGCTCGGTCGACTACGCCAACGCCCACGCCTATGTCAGCACCAGCCTGACGACCGGCAGCTCGATTTCGGCCACGCTGAGCGCCGTGATGGCCGCGGCACCGGGAAAACCGGTCGTCATCACCGAGACCGGCTACACCACGCAGGCCAACACCCAATATCTCGGCGTCAACGAGACGGTGCAGGCCAAATCGATCCTGAACACCCTGGTCGATGCCTACAAGGCGGGCGTGAGCGCGACTTATCTCTACGAGCTGCTCGACCGCGACTCCTCCGCCAGCAATACCAACCCCGAGGCCAATTTCGGGTTGTTCAATTCCGACGGGACGCCGAAGCTCGCCGCCACGGCCATTCACAATTTGACGACCATTCTGGCCGACGACGGCAAGGGAAACCTGCAGCCGACTGATCCACTGAACTACACCCTGAGCAACATGCCGGCCACCGGCAACAGCATGGTGCTCGGCAAGAGCAACGGCGCTTACGAGCTCGTGGTGTGGGCGGAGCCGAAGCTCTGGAACGATCCCACCGATACCGAGGTCTCCAATCCGGCTCAGACGGTCACCGTGAACCTCGGCGGCGTGCATCATTCGGTCAAGGTGTACGACACGCTGACGGGAACCACTGCGATCGCCAGCTATACCGACGTCAGCACGATCACTATTCCGGTCAGCGATCACCCGCTGATCATCGAGATCGATGCCCCTCCGACCACCACGACTCCGCCGGACACGCGGACCAGTGTCAGCGGCACCGCTGCCGAGATCGTGCCGCAATTGTCCGACCTCAGCACGTCGACGGCGCTGAAGACGATCACGCTGACCGACTCGCATGTCCTACCGGTCGCCTCGAAGGCGACCATGGACTACATGATCGCCCATTACGGCGGCGCTCTCTCCAAGATCGAGGGGGGATACTCGTTCTCGGTAACGAATACGGCCGCGACCTGGCGGAGCACGAACACCTACAATTCCGGCGGGACGCTGCTGTCGAAGTCGGACACCGGCCTGAATTCGAGCGGACAGCCGACCTCGACCACCGTCGCCTACACCGACGGTTCCAAGGACCTGATCAGCTACACCGGCGGCGTGAAGACGAAATTCGTTCACGTCGGCACCGACGCAACCAGGACCACCGACACCTACAACACCGCCGGAACCCTGCTGAGCGAAGTGGTCCAGAAGTCCGACGGCTATTACTCCACCACGCTCTATACGAGCGGCGTGAAAACCGCCGCCTATGTCAAGAATGCCGACGGCTCGCAGGACAATTACACCTACGGCATCACGGGCAAGAGCTTCACGACCCAGGTTCAACACCTCGATGCATCCGGAAAGATCACCTCGGTGACCCGCAGCCACGCCGACGGCTCGCTGGACTCGACGCAAGTCTACAACCCCGACGGCAGCAGCGTGATCACCACCTATAGCGCCACGGGCGTCAAGCTGGTCGAGACCGCCTATCACGCCGACCACAGCAAGGATGTCTGGACCTACAACATCACCGGCCAGACCTACGCGACCGAGCACGACGTCTACAACGCCACCGGCTTCCTCACCGGCCTGACGCGATTGCACAGCGACGGCAGCCTTGCCTTCAAGCTCACGCAGACGACCGCCGGCACCAAGACGACCGATTGGTACAATGCCGCCGGCAGTCTCACCAGCGAGGTGGTCCAGAAGGCCGACGGCTTCTCCTCGACCACGCTCTACAGCAACGGCGTCAAGACCAACGCCTATGTGAAGAATGCCGACGGCAGCCAGGACAATACCGCCTACGGCATCACAGGCCAGAGCTACACCACGCTGATCCAGCACGTCGATCCCACGGGCAAGGTCACCGCCGTGACCCGCAAGCATGCCGACGGCACGCTCGACTATACCCAGGTCATCAACAGCGACGGCGGCAGCGTCGTCACCAATTATGATGCCGCGGGATCGCGGACCAAGGAAACCGACTTCCATGCCGACGGCAGCAAGGACGTCTTCCTCTTCAACATCGCCGGCCAGACCTACACGACCGAGCACGACATCTACGATGCGACCGGCTTCCTCACCACGCTGATACGCAAGCACGCCGACGGCAGCATGGCGTTCAAGCTGTTGCAGAGCGCCGATGGGACCAAGACCACGGACTGGTACGACGCCAGCGGCGTCCTCACCAGCGAGGTGCTCCAGAAGCCGAGCGGCTACAGCGCGACCACGGTGTACACCAACGGCGTGAAGACCGCGGCGTACATCACCAACGCCGACATGAGTCACGACAATTACAGCTACAACATCATCGGTCAGAGCTACACCACGCAGTACCAGCACCTCGATCCGTCCGGCCAGACCACCGAGGTGACCCGTTGGCATGCGGACAACTCGCTCGACTATACCCAAATCGTCAATAGCGACGGCAGCAGCGTGGTCACCAACTACGATGCATCAGGCGTCAAGAAGACGGAAACCGACTACCACGCCGATGGTTCGAAGGACGTCTTTCAGTTCAACGTCGCCGGCCAGACCTACACGAACGAGCACGACAGCTACGATTCGACCGGCTTCCTCACCGATATCGTTCGCACCCACGCGGACAACGGCCTGGCCTTCACGCTGAAGCAAAGCGCCGACGGAGCCAAGACCTCCGACTGGTACGACGCCCACGGCGTCATCACCAGCGAGGTGACGACCAAGAGCGATGGTTACAGCTCCACGACCGTCTATAGCGGCGGCGTGAAAAGCGCTGCCTACATCAAGAACGCCGACGGCACGTCCGACAACTGGAACTACAATATCACCGGGCAGTCGTACACGACCCAGCATCAGCACCTCGATGCCTCCGGCAAGATGGTCGAGCTCACCCGGACCCACGCCGACGGGACTCTGGACTATACCCAGGTCATCCACGACGACGGCAGCAAGCTGACGGACATCTACAACAGCGCCGGCACCAAGACCCAGGAGATCGCCAACCACACCGACGGCTCCAAGGACGTCTTCCTTTTCAACTTCAACGGACAGACCGGGACGACGCAGCACGAGAACTACAACTCCGCCAGCGCGCTGCAATTCTTCGATCAGAGCAAGGCCGACGGCACCCACAATGTCACGGCTGTCGCCGGCGGCGTGACGATCCAGGGCGGGGCCGGCAACGACGTGTTCTCGGCCGCGCCGAACTCGACCACCATCGCCTACGATCATGGCCAGGACCAGATCCTCAACTTCCAGGCCGGCGACGGCACGACGCACGACGTGGTCCAGATCTCGAAGCTGCTGGCCGCGGACTACGGTCACCTGCAGATCACGCAGTCCGGCACGAATGCGCTGATCACGTTTTCGGACAGTGATTCGATCCTGCTGAAGAACGTCTATGTCTCCAGCCTGACGAGCCACGACTTCGTGTTCGTCTGAGCCGGGCGGACTGATTGCTGCATCAACGTCGAGCGGGCCGGGACCCATCAAGGTCCCGGCCCGCTCACTTGGCGTCTGCCTCATCAAGAGGCAGTGTTGGGACGATGAAGACGTTCGCTTCCCTGGCAAGACGGTCTCGAGGAACTCGAGGCTGACCGATTCGCGATCACGCTGCCTCCGCCGCTGCATCCAGCGAACTTGCGTCACAATTCGACTCTAGAAGAGAGATGAACCGCGCAAGGACTCCGAGACCCGATGGAAGCCAGTGAAGCAAGACGTTTTGTCGTTCTCGACTTCTACCGCTTCGTCGCCGCGCTCGGGGTCTTCATCTTCCACCTGAAGCTGATCGACACTGGCATTTCGCCGGCCTGGAACGGGTCCTACGGCCTGTTCGTGGACATGTTCTTCATCCTGTCCGGCTTCGTGATCTCCTATTCCTACCCGTCCGACGCGCGTGGCGTGGCGGCCTATTCCCGTTTCATGATCCGTCGCATTGCACGGATCTATCCGCTGCACCTGCTGAGCTTGCTCATCTTCGTGGTGCTCATCGGCGTCGGCCTGGAGCGCACGGCCCGCTCGACCCCGCTGGACTTCCTGTACAACCTTGTGCTGCTCCAGGCCTGGGGCGTCACCGACCATCTCAGCTTCAACTCGCCGTCCTGGTCGATCAGCGCGGAATTCTTCTGCTATCTGGTGTTTCCGCTGCTGATGCTGCTTGCGCGCAAGGTCCAGCCGATCGTGCTTGGCGCGATCGTCGCAGCGCTCTATCTGGTTCTTGCCCACGGCCATCTGCCGATCTGGCAGGAACGGTCGCAGATGTATGGAGCCAATTTCGACTACGGGATGCTCCGCGCGCTGCCGAGCTTCCTGAATGGCATCCTGCTCGCCATCCTATTTCGGATGTCGCATCCCTATCGGCACAAGCGGATGATCTTCGCCGGCATCGGCACATTCGGCCTCTCCGTGCTCGTCCTCAACGTCTTCGCCAAGCCGGATCTGGCCATTGTCCTGTTCTCCTGCGCGATCCTGCTCACTGCGGTCGGCGAAAGCGCCTTCAGGCAGTTTCCGGGTGCCCGCCTGCTTGGACGGCTCGGCAACACCTCATATGCGATCTACATGCTGCATGATGCGGTTCTCATTGCCGTGTTCAAGCCGTTGTGGACCTGGCTCGGACTGCGGCCTGATCAGTTCGCCCTGTTCGCCCTGGCGTGCTGTGTGGTCCTGACCGTCATCGCTGACCGCACCTACGCCTATTTCGAAAATCCGGCGCGGCGCTTCATCAACCGCTGGGCCGACATCGGGGCCGCATCCCCGCGCAAGGCGGCCGCAACCGACACCTCCGTCCGCTTTGACAACACCACCGAACGGGCGGTCAACTGACCGCCTGCCGATGACATGAGGCCGTTCAAGCGACCTTCCCGTCGGCCTCCGGCACAGCCCGCATCGCGCTCTCGCCCAGCAGCGGTGCGATGTTGGCGCGGGACAGTTCCATGACTTCGGGGAGCATCTGCCGCACCTTCCCGCCGGCGGCTTCGTGTGCGCCCAGGAAGTGCAGCACGAACTTCTCAAAGCTGTCGTCGACCAGGAACTGGGTCGGCGACAGCAACAGCGATTCGCTGACGCCAAAGTGTGCGAACAGGCCCTGGAACTTGTCCTGATAGGTGATCGCTGCGACAGGCGTGCCCTGCCCAAGCGCCGCAATCGCCAGATGCATGCGCCCGGTGATCACGCCGTCGACCCGACCAACCACGGCCTTGATCTCGCCCGCCGACAGCGCCTGATCGACATGGTGCACGTGATCGCCGAGCGTGGGCTTGAGGCGGTCGGCCAGCGGCCGCAGGCAATTGTCGTCGGCGATCTCGGGGCGGTAATCATGTGCGAGCAACAGCCAGCTTGCATTGTGCTCCCGAGCAAGCCGCTCAATGGCGACCGCCGCGAGCTCTATCATGTGCCGCAGCTTGGCCGGCTCCGGCTTCCTGAACAACATCGGATGGATGTTGAAGACGAAGACCTTGCGACCTTGCTCGCGTTGTCGCGCGATCGTCGCCGCGATCTGCTTCACTGCGGCCGTCTCCGCCCGCGGCGTCAGCATGAACGCCGCGTCGGCGACCAGATGGGCGCGTTTCCGGGCGAAATCGTCGAAACGCTGAAGGGATATCGCATCGCGCAGGTTCAGGACCACGCCCGGATCTAGCAGCCGGAACACCTCGCGCAGCGCCTTGGCCGGGCGGGAATTGAAACTGAATCCGAGCACGCTGACCTTGGCGCCGAATGCCGCCATCAGGTCCGCGACGAGCAGCATGCGCGCGGCATCGACCGGAGAATAGTAGCCGTCGAGCACATCGGCGCCGAGAACCAGCCCGAAATCCGGCCTCGTGAGCGACAGCTCCTGGGCGACCGTCTCGTACGAAAAGGGCTGCCGCCAGAGTTCGAGCGGCTTGAAACCCATCGCGCGCACGTCCGCGCTGGCCGCTGCGGTTGCGGTGACGATGTAGACCTCGAGATCCGGATAGGTCCGCCTCAACTCCCCCGTGGCCGCTTCGATCATGGCCTCATCGCCGCGCGACTGACGAACGCTCCAGGGATCGGAAGGGAGCACGACGAGCCGGCGCGGGTCGTTGCGCGGCGCGGCGTTGACGCCGACGTCCCTCCGGGCGTTCTGCCATCTGCGCAGCTCGAGCAAATCGAGCGCCAACGGCGTATTCTTGGCGCTGTTGAGCCAGCCTCGGAGTTGCCTGCGTACGGGCACCGGGATCAATTGCTTCACGACAGTCTCCTCGTCTTCATCAAGCGGTCGCACCGCGCTTCACGACGAAATCAATCAGGGAAAGGAGCTG
Source organism: Bradyrhizobium sp. Kon69 (assembly GCF_055807515.1). NCBI lineage: Bacteria > Pseudomonadati > Pseudomonadota > Alphaproteobacteria > Hyphomicrobiales > Nitrobacteraceae > Bradyrhizobium > Bradyrhizobium sp. Kon69. The sequence continues at coordinate 65,037 of NZ_JBVVOS010000028.1, forward strand.
CTTCCGCCAGAACAGCAGAAGGCCCGTCAGATAGGCCGCGCCAAAACAGGACGACAGCAGCCCGATCCGCAAATAGGGGTTCATGCCCAGCGTCGCCTCCCGGCACAGCACGACCGCGCCGTAGGCCAGAACGATGGCGCAAAGGCAGCCCGCGATGGGACGTAGAAACTGGCTCCAGTTCAAGCCAAGCAGCCGAAGCGCCAGCGCAAACGTGACGGGGGTCACCACGAGCTGCGAGAACGCGAAGATCGTGGCCAGTTGACCAATGTCGCGCGACGGAAGCAGGAACATGGCCGGCACGACCGTGCAGAATTTCAGGATGTTGAGCCCAAAGACATAGTTCGGCTTCCCCAGCGCGCCGAAATAGGCGCTGTTGACGAACTGCACCGTCTGGACCGCGCCGATCAGCATCAGCGGCCGCATCACGGCTTCGCTGCCGCCCCATTTCGCGCCAAACAGCAGCAGGGAGAACTCCGGCGCGATCGCCGCGAGCAGCACGAAGACGGGAGATCCGATCAGCGCGCCGAGACTGACGCTGCGCAGATAAGCGCCTGCGATGCGATCCCGCTCGTGCGCGATCCTGGACAAGGCGCTCAGCGCGACGTCCATGACCGCCTGGGTGAGAAGTTGCATCAGGATCAGGTAGACTCTCGCCCCGACCGTGTAGATGCCGAGCGCCGCGACGCCATAGAGCGACAGGATGATCATGTCGATGGTCCGCACGATGGCGAAGTCCAGCAGCCGGTTCAGCATGACGTGGATGCTGTAGCCGGAGAGCTCGCGGAGGCTCTTCAGATCGTAGCCGCGCATCGGCAACCATCGCGGCTGGCTCCAGAGCCACAAGCCGCTGATCGCGCTCTGAACGACCACCTGGATCACGAGGCTGAGGGCGCCAAACCCGGCATAGGCACAGGCGATCCCAACGACGCCGGAGACGGCTGTCGCCACCATGGTCCTGACCGCGAGCACGCGAAAGTCCATCTGGCGCTTGTAGAGCGCCTCCTGGAACAGGGTCGCGGTACCGATCGGAAGCGAGAGACTGGCGGCCGTCAGCAGCGGCGCGAGCCCCTTCACGTCGAACCAACGCTCGATATGTGTCGCGAGGAGTGCAATCAGAACGGCCAGCAGCACCGAGGCTGCAAACGAGCAGAAGAACGGCAGCGTCACATCGGCGGGCTCGAGCGTCCGCCGCTGGATCAACGCATCGCCGAAGCCGAATTCAGCGATGGAGCTCAAAAGCAGCAGGACGAAGGCGACCAGCGCCGCGAGGCCGAAATCCGCGGGATCGAGCAGTCGAGCCAACACCAGGAACAGCACGAACGACAATGCGCGGCCGCCCCAATTCTGCGCGAGCGACCAAAACAGCGCCACGACGACCTGATGTTGCCTGCCTCGAGTGACGTTCATCAACAATTCGACCCAATTTCGATCCAGACGACGCGAAACGATGATGACGCGCCACCGCTTGTCGCCGCTCACAACGGCGACTGATTGCTCGCGACATTACGACGGAGTGATGGCAATCAGATGAGCGCCATCACGATTCCGATTTAGAGTGGAAGTGAGTTCAAATCGTGGACTACACTCCAATCGCTCTCTGCGATGTGATGCAAAATGGATGCCTTGATGAATTCGCCCGCCCCGCGTTCTATCCCCAATTCCAGACGCCTGCGTGTGGCGATCTACGCACCGCATTTTGCAGAATATTCCTACCGGCTCGCTGCGGGATTGGCTCACCATTGCGACGTCAGGCTCGTGCTCAACCGCAAGGATGCCAACCAGCAATGGGAACTGGCCGATATCGCGGTTGCGGCTCCCTTCGAAACCCGGATTCGCGATTTGAGCCTGCGCCGCGGCGGCGTGCTCGGGATCCCGGCCTCTTTCTTCGACATAATTTCGTTTCGTCCGGACGTCGTTCATTGTCACGAAGTTCCGGAGATCTACACGTCCCGGCTGATCCAGTTCCTTCGCCCACTCGGCATTCCCCTGGTGCTGACGGTTCACGATGCTATCCCGCATTCGGAGGGCGGCTCCGGCACCTCGCCACGCGAGGACGGCTGGCGCGGACGCATGCGCGCCGCAGCCTCGATCGTCACGACACATGGCGAGAGTTGCATTGCCGGTTTTCGTCGCGCCTCGCCCGACTTCAAGGGCGCAACGGTCTCCAGCATGCACGGCGTGCTCATGGTTCCACCGGCCCGAGGTACGGTCGCGGCGCCCGAAGCCGCACGCATCCTGTTCTTTGGACGGATGTGGGCCTACAAGGGCCTCGACGTCTTCATCGACGCCATCGACATACTGGCCAAGCGCGGCGTGGCGCATGAGGCGATCGTCGCCGGCCGCGGCCCGGAAATGACCCGGCTCGGGGCGCGGATGGAAGCGATGCCGACGGTCAAGACCATCAACGCCTACATTTCGCCCGCGGACACCGGACAGCTGTTTCAGTCGGCGACCGTGGTCGCCCTGCCCTACAAGGATGCAACGCAGAGCGGCGTGCTTGCCTCCGCTTACGGCAATGCTCGTCCCGTCGTTGCCAGCGCCACCGGCGGCATTCCCGACGTCGTCACCGACGGAGTCAACGGGCTGCTGGTTCCACCGGGCGACGCCACTGCATTGGCCGATGCACTCGAACGCGTGCTGACCTCGAAGCCGCTGGCCGCGACATTGACCGACGGCGCACGGCAAACCGCGGCGGGTATTTTGAACTGGGACCACATCGCCGAACAGCTGCTGGGGTCCTATCACAAGCTCGCCGGCCGTACCGTGAGCTGACCGCGACGGGCACGCGGCGGCTCAAACCGATTGCCCGACCTTCAACGGCCGAAAGACCATGCCGCGGATCACGCCGTCCAGCAGGCGCCTCAGCCTGACCTCGATCAGCTCATAACTGACCGCGCTTGCGACCAGCGACATCACGAGCCCGAGCACGATGAAGGCGGCCCACAGCAGCCAGCGATCGACGCCGGCTGCGACCAGCTTCAGGCCGATCACCTGCAACGGGAAGAGCACGAACGGGTGCACGAGATAGAGGCTGTAGCTAATCTTGCCGACATATTGCAGGGCCGGGACGCTCAGAGCCTTGCCGAGGCCCGACTCCGGGGCAAGCACCATGCCGAACAGCAGGAAGCCGGGAAGCAACGCCACGAAGGGGTGAAACAGCACCAGGCTTGCATACATGGCCGCTCCGCAAGCCAGGCCCACGGCCAAGCCGAGACGTCCCGGAATACGAATCCGAAAGCCGGTGGCGCTGTAGAGCATACCGACGCAGAAGAACGCTGTGATCGGCCAATGCAGCAGGCAAGCGATGCCCAGCAGGATCAGGGGGGCTGCCAGCATCTTGCCTCCGACGCGCAGCATCGAGAACGTCACTGCAAACCAGATGTAGAACGCCCACTCATAGGTCAGTGTCCAGGCATTCTGCTGGGCGATGGGCATACCAAGCGCGTCCTGCACGAAAAACAGATTGGCCGCGAAGATCCCGAGATAGCTCGTCAGGTCGATTCCACGGAAGAACTTGTAGCCGACGATCGGACCTATCGCGAACAGCGCAAGATGCAGGACGACGAACACCGGCATGATGCGCAGGACGCGATCGAAGAAGAAGCGCGACAGCGAGCCGTGCCGCACCAGACTCGCCGGGATCAGGAAGCCGCTGATCATGAAGAACAGCTCGACGCCATGCCCGCCGACATTGATCACCGATTGCAGCCAGAGCCAGAGTGGCGGGAGGAAGCCGGGATCCGGGATGTCGTACATGCCTCCCTTCGGCATGTCGTAGAAATGATCCATCAGCACGCTCAGCGCCGCAATGCCGCGCAGCCCCTGGACCGACGGAACGAACGATCCGTCGTAGGCGGCGCCCGGCTGGTGCGGCGCGTTACTCATTCTGCAGCACCCTGGGTACTGAGCGCAGGCTCGAGAACGACCTTCTTTCTGCGTGCCGAGCGAAACCTTTGTCCGAACGCGATACTGGGCTTCTCGACGTATGTAAACGTCATCCAGCTGACCAGGATCGACAACGCCAGGATCAGGGTCAAGAAGATCGCCCATCCGAGCGGCCCGTCGCCGAACCAGACGAGGCGATGAATGAAGACGATCACGAACGGCGACATCAGGTAGACCGAATAACTGATCACGCCGACGAACGCCATCGGGCGCCACGCCATTCTCTCACCGAACACGGCAAAGCCGATGAAGACGAGCGCCGCGCAAACATAGGCCGCTGCGATCGAATAACTGTAGAAGAAATTCTCGTGGTAGACGCCTCCGAACCGCCGATCGGCGAGGGCGATGGCGAAGATCGCATACAGGAGCGTGCAGACCGCCACGTGGGACCATCGCAGCTTTCCGCCGATGACGGTGTCGCGGATGATCTTGCCCAGGAACATCGCCGACAGGTTCAGCCCGACCTCCATCACCGAGGAAACGGCCCTGTTCTCAACCAGGAGCGCAGCTGTGGTTCCGACCAGCGCGGCCGCAATGACGATCGTCACCGCCGTAAAGCGCCGGTTCAGCAGCCCCATCGCAAACAGAATGGTGCATCCGACATAGAACAGCAGCTCGATCGCCAGCGTCCAATAGAACACCCAGAGGTTCGGGACGTTCACGAAGGTCTGCAACATCGTCACGTTCGCGGCGATCTGCCCGAACGGATAGATTTTCGAATCCAGCAGCTGCATCGTCACGAGCCCGACTATGAGCGAGGTCCAGTAAGCCGGGTAGAGCCGGAAGAAGCGGCTGATGGCAAAATCCCGCACAGGCGTGGCGCTGTCCGGGAAGCTGAACGGAATGACGAAGCCGCTGACGAAGAAGAACAACACCACGCCAAACCGGCCAAAGTTCATGTAGTAGCCGAACACATCGTGGATGGGCCAGTAATAGGCACCCGTCGGGTGCTTCTGGACGATCACCTCGAACACATGCTGGACCAGGACCGACAACACGGCAATGCCGCGCAGCGTGTCGATGAATGCGAGTCGCCTATGCATCATTCGTTCTCACCTGCTTCCGCTTGCCGCCGGCATATCCGGACGGAAGCCTTCCAATGACGGCATCGGCGGCCGCACTACGATTGGTATGGCATCGCCGGCCCGCGTGGAGGCAGCGCGGCGCGAAAACACCTCGCTGAAGCTCAATGCGATGATCAGGAGGCCGGATGCCGGGCCGTAGTTCAACACCGTGATCGTGAACAAATTGACGACGAAGATCAGCGTCAGCTTGTACACGTCGGTCGCGCCGAAGGTCGCCCTGAACACCATCACCATGAACGCGACGAACGGCAGACCGAACATCAGGTAGGTCCCGATATAGAAATTGTCGACGGGCACCCAAAACGCCGCGAGCGGCGAGAACAGCTGCTGCGGATAGTTGAAGCAGCCTGCACCGCAGCCGGTCACCAGGCCGATCGGCATGAGCTGCGTCATGTAGATGAACGGCTTTTGCCAGCTGTTATTGATGCGATCGAGGATGCTGAAAAGGGTCGAATGCGGCACCGCGGCGGTCCCGGAAGCAACCACGATCATGAAGAACGGCACGAAGATCGAGGCATACGACCACAGCGCGATGGTCCGGATCGCGGGAAAGCGCGACCTCTCCGGTAGCATCCGCACGAACACGAGCAGAAGCAGATAGAGTACGAGGACGATCATGGTCGTCTTGCTCGTGGTCAGCTTGATGGTATAGATCGCAATGGAACCGAATAGGAGGCACCAGGTGGTGCTCATGCGAATAGACGTGATCGCGAACGACACCAGGATGAAGAAGGCGGCCATGGTGTTGTCGGCCGCAAAACCCATCAGGCGCTGGTCGTCCCCGCCATAGGCCCACCACAGCCGGCCCGCCTCCCGAACCGCGCCGAAGGACTCGTATTTATACCCGACCCAGGGCATGAGATAGAATTTGGTCAGCAACACTCCGATGACGGAAAGATAGAACGTCAAGGCGATGACCGACAGCAGTTTCTTGTACGAGCCGAGGCTCGAATCGCAAAAGCAGAATCCGACGAACACCGGCAGCATCATCTTAAACGATGAGATTGCTGCGTTGACCGTACCCAGCATGAAATAGCCGAGCACGAGCGACAGCATGATCTGCACCAAGACCAGGAGCGCCAGGGTACTGCGATTGCGCAAGATGCAATGGACGAAGAACTGGATGAGGCACAGAAGCGCAATGGCGTCGGGCACATACCAGAGCGCGTTCATGTGATAGATGCTGGTGTAATAGCGAATCACGCCGCCGAAGGCGTCGCGGACCAGATAGGCCCCGAGCGCGACTGCCTCGATGTTGAGGCTGATCAACGTGATTTTCGGCCGATGCAGCGCGAGGATCGTCATATCGGGCTCAGTTCGTCAGCCGCGCCGATTGCGCGGGAGATCGCGCAAAATCCCGACGGCTTCCGAGCGCATTTCGCATGAGCTTGCCGCCGGGGATTTCGACGTAGAGATAAGTGAAGTGCGAGACCGCCAGCACGGCGGCCAGCGAGACCACGAGGTTCAACGTCGCCGGCAGGCCCGCCCAGACCGAATCCAGCGCGGCTATACGCCCTGCCCCGACGGCCCGCACGAAATATTCGGCAAGCAGCACCACGAGCGCGTGCACCATGTAGATCGAGTAGGACCGTTTTCCGAGCCAGACCAGCGGCTTGACCACCAGCATCCGCGGCACCAGCAGCGCGTCCGGAAAGGCCAGCAAGCTGCCGAGGAAGATCGCGAACGTCACCGGCGCAAGGAACGTTGCCGCAGGATTGGTCTCCGACAGGGACACCAGCACGATGCTGGCGATCATGGCGGCGAATTGCAGCGCGCCCTGCACGGCAGGACCCGGCTTGGCCGGCAGGCGGTCGACGAACCTCACCGTCAGCACACCCAGGAAGAAGCTCACGAAGCAGCGCAGGATGCCGAAATCGGTCTGAAGCCCGAGGCTCCTCTTGTCCAGTACGAAGATGATGACGACCAGACTGCAGATCGCAAGCGCCCCGCAGAGAACGTAGAACCAGAGCAGGGACCGCATGCGCTGGGCAAGCAGCACGATCAGGCCAAACACCAGATAAGTATAGAATTCGACGCTGATGCTCCAGCTTGGCGCATTCCAGCTGAGATAGTCGATGAACCCCATCGAGTGCAGCAGCAGGACGTTGAGACCGAAGGAATAGGCATTGTTCACTTCGAACGCCGCCGGCGCGGCCACCACGACGCCGGCCATGACCAAACCGATCCGCAGAAGTCGAAACAGAAGATTTGCGATCAGCATGACGATGTGCAGCGGATAGACCCGCGCCAGGCGCCGCACCATGAACTCGCGCAGCGAGAAGCGCCCGAAATCGCCCTCGACGTAGCTGAGCGACATGACGATCCCGCTGAGAACGAAGAACAGATCGACCAGTAGCCACGAGCTTCTGAAGAACGAGCAGTTGATCCACGCATTGTGCGGGAACGCCGCGAGGAAGGTCGGCATCAGCAGGAGATGGTGAATCACCACCGACGTCGCGGCGATCCCCCGAATGCTGTCGAGCGGCAGGACATGCGCCTTCTCACGATGAACCATCTCCGTCACATCAACATTCCCAGCTATTGCACCGCAGCAGTGTGTATCAGGTCTTGCGCGTGTTCAATCTCTGCGATCGCGGGCTCGCATTCGACGCATGAGGGTCGACGATAATTTCAAGGCTCGCAGATCATTCGGACATGCGATCGCCAAGTTCACGCCACTTTTTACGTGAGATCGACCTGCGCCGGCGCGCAAGTCACTTCGGACGTGATGATTGCGAGTATTTACGTGCAAAGTGTGCGCGAAATTCGACGCTGCTGCGATCAACGCGACCACAAAGAGTTTTGATCCTTTCGCATGCACGCTGCCCCGCATATCGCCTGATAATTTTTCGCAGCCGGGAACAATGACTCGCGTAACGACTTGTGTCGGTTTTGCGACGCATGCCCGAGGCACTTCGACATGCAACGCCTCAAATCAGTCTGCAACATTCCTAGGCGGAGGCATGCCGATCTCGCAGGCATTGCATATCTCCATTTTGCAACCGATCGGGAAAAGGCAATGCACGCGTTGTCTTAGAGCACATGCACTCAGCTTTTGCGTCGCACAAAAATTGACACAGTTAGCTGTCAGGTTTCGCGTGTTCTCCTATTGCAACAGGGAGGAAGGGACACGGATGGGTTGCGGACTAACACGTTGTCTTGCGAGATCGCGATGGCTACCAATCATCTTGGCAGGTTCAGCCTTGATGGTCGGGAGTATCGATGCTTGCCGCGCCCAGTGCGTCGAATTTTCCGATCGTGCCTCACAGCTCGAACTCGACACATTCGTAAAATCGCCCTCCTCGCTCCTGGAGCGGCTGCGCAATGACAAGGAGAAGCTGAGATATCGGCTCTCCAACTATATCGCCACAAGCCCGTCGGTGTTGCCGTCCGTTCAGACGCTCATCTCCACTTCGGCTTCAACCGATCGCTCGTCCATCGGCGCCGCGCTGAGGATTGCCGAAGGGCGATGCACGTCGAAGAAGCCGGACGCCGCACGCAAGATCAGAGATTTCGTGCAGCGGATCGGCGATCTCAGCGTGCAGGCAGGCTATGCCGCCGCGGGAGACGACGCCTCCGGCGCCCAGGCGCAATCGCAAGACAAGGGCCCGGCGCAACCGCCTCGAGGCGGGGCGCTGCTCGAAGGCGAGTGGAAGACCAAGCTGGCCAACCCGTTCAAGCCCGTCCCCCTTCCGAATTGATCAGCGATCGTCAAAAGGCAGCGAATTAGCAAATGTATCAGCCTAGAGAACATTTCCAGTCGGGACACCGATTCGGCATCGAATTCGGCGGGGCCGTCCTCAGCTTCGAGCGCGTGACCGACGTCCTGCGCCGGCAATGGCCGATCATCGCAGCCTGTACTGGTGCTTCGCTGGCCCTGGTGATCGTCTATCTGGTCACGGCGCAACCCATGTACACGGCGAATGCCCGCATCATGATGGATACGCGCCAGGCCCAGGTGCTGGACAAGGACAGCAACGCCAACAGCGCCCTGATCGACACAGGCTACGTCGACAGCCAGGTCGAGGTGATCAATTCGGACGACCTGATCCTTTCGGTCGTCCGTCGCCTGAAGTTGACTGAGGATCCGGAGTTCAACGGCTCCAAACCGGGCCTTCTGTCCATTGTCCTGGGCAAGGTCATGTCGCTGTTCAGTTCCGGCGAACCGGGGTCGCAGGAGCAGCTCGAACATGCCGTGGTCGAGGCGGTCCAGAGGAACCTGAGAACCGAGCGCGTCCTGACGACCTATGTCTTGTCGCTAAACTATCGCTCCCGCAGCCCCGACAAGGCCGCCAAGATCGTCAACACCATTGCCAATGCCTATCTGGTCGGCGCGCTGGAAGCCAAATATCAGTCCACCAAGCGGGCAACCGAATGGCTTCAGCAGCGCAGCATCGAGCTGAGTGAGCAGGCAACCACCAGCGACCGTGCCGTGCAGACCTTCAAGGCCGAGCACAACATCGTCGGAACCAGCCGCGGCCTGATGTCCGAACAGCAATTGTCTGACCTCAATACGCAGCTGGTTCAGGCGCGCGCGGCGACGGCCGAAGCCAAGGCCAAACTCGACCGGATCAACACGATTTCGGACCAGGATGTCGCACAATCCACCGTGACCGACGCTCTCAACAATTCGGTCATCACCCGCCTGCGCGCGCAATACCTCGATCTCGCAGCTCAGTATGCCGATTGGTCCAAGCGTTATGGCAAGGCCCATCTTGCCGCCGTCAATGTGGCCAATAAGATGGAGGAAATCCGCAAGAACATGGCGGACGAACTGCATCGGATCGGAGACGCTTATCGTAGCGACTACGAGATCGCCAAGAGCCGGGAGGCTTCTCTCGACAATAGCGTGAAGGATCTCGTCGCCCAGGCCGGCCACACCGGCCAGGCCGAGGTCCAGTTGCGCGACCTCGAAAGCGCGGCCGACACCTATCGCAATCTCTACAACAATTTCCTCGAGAAGCTGCAAAGCGCGACGCAGAATCAGAGCTTTCCGCTCAGCGAGTCGCGACTCATCAGCACTGCCAACAGGCCGGATCGCAAGAGCTCGCCGCGTACGGTTCTGGCGCTGGTTGGCGGCCTGGTGGGCGGCCTCTGCCTCGGCTTCGGCGTCGCATTCGGGCGTGAAATGCTGAGCGATGTCTTGCGGACGCCCGGAGAGGTCGAGGATGAGCTCGGCGTGAAGTGCCTCGGCGTCCTGCCCGACATTCGTCCACCGACCAAGACCGGCGCGTTGTTGTCGACGTCCGCGAAGACCGGTCCACCCAACCTGTCCCGCTACGTCGTCGATCATCCATTCTCGCGGTTTGCCGAGACGTTGCGCAACATCAAGGTGTCGATCGACGTTGCGCGCCTGACCCGCGAGATCAAGGTGATCGGCATCGTATCGTCTCTCCCCAAGGAGGGAAAAACGACGGTGGCGGCCAACTTCGCCCAGTTGGTCGCGCTCACCGGACATCGCACGGTCCTGATCGACGGCGACCTGCACACGCGCTCACTCACGCGCGAGCTCGCGCCGAACGCCACGACCGGACTGGTCGAGGCGCTCAACGATCCGGCCAGCCTGGGCTACCACGTGCAGCGAAGCAAGGAGACGGGGCTTGATTTCCTGCCGTCCGTGGTGGCCTCCCGCATGGTCAATTCGGCCGACGTCATTGGATCGAAGGCGATGGCCGAGCTGCTCAAGGTGCTGAAAGAGCACTATGAGTACATCGTGATCGACCTGGCGCCGGTGATGCCGGTGGCGGATGCAAAGGCCGTCAGCTTCCTGATCGACGCCATGGTCTACGTGATCGAATGGGGGCAGACGACACGAAGCGCTCTTCAGGAATCGATTTCGGGATCGGAAGTCCTGCAGAAGAAATTGCTCGGCGCCGTGCTCAACCGCGCCAACCCGAAGATGCTCAAGCGCATCGAGGCTTACAAGGGCAAGCACCACAACAGTTACTACGTCGAGCATGCCTAAAGCATGGTTCGGAAAAGTGCACGGCGGCTATCCGAAAAGATCTTGCTTAGACCACGACCCAAAGCGCGATGACGATTCATCCTGATCGCATCGCCTTTTTAGGAGGCGCGACGTCGCGCCGAACTGGAACGACCTCGGGCCCGCGGCCATTTGGCAGCGGGCCTTTTTGCGTTTCGTGGAACTGTCGCTTGAAGGCGATCGAGGGCTCCTAGAGCGTTCCATTGCTTAATTGAATCGGAGGGGATTCCGGTTTTTGGCGGTTTGTGATTCAAGATGCTGACTGGATTGGAGGCCAGCATCGGATGACCCGACCTCTTTCCCTGGATCTTCGCGAGCGTGTGGTGGCGTCTGTTTTGGCGGGCGAGAGCTGCCGGTCTGTGGCGGAAAGGTTTGGTGTTGCGGTCTCGTCGGTTGTGAAGTGGTCACAGCGGCAGCGGGCGACCGGCTCGGTTGCGCCCGGCAAGATGGGCGGTCACCGCAAGCCTGTGCTTGATCCGCACCGCGCCTTCATTGTCGAGCGGATTACTCAGACGCCGCACCTGACGCTACATGCTTTGAAAGCGGAACTGGCAGCCTGCGGGGTCAAGGTCTCCCACAATGCGGTCTGGCTGTTCCTGCGCCGGGAAGGGCTTCGGTTCAAAAAAAACACTGTTCGCCCTCGAACAGGCTCGCGCCGACGTCTCTCGTAGGCGCCGGCGCTGGCGATCCTGGCAGGCCGGGCTCGACCCGGGCCGGCTCGTCTTTATCGATGAGACCTGGATCAAGACCAACATGGCCCCTTTGCGGGGCTGGGGGCCCAAAGGCGCCCGCCTGCGCGGCTTCGCGCCGCACGGTCACTGGCGCACCCTCACGTTCCTCGGCGCGCTCCGCCATGACCAACTCACGGCCCCTTGCGTCTTTGACGGGCCGATCAACGGCGAATGTTTCCGCGCCTATGTCGAGCACCTTCTCCTGCCAACCCTGCGCGATGGCGACATCGTCATTCTCGACAATCTCGGTAGCCACAAGTCGAAAGCTGTCAGGCAGATCATCAAGGCTGCTGGCGCCAGGCTCTGGTACCTGCCGCCATACTCACCCGACCTCAATCCGATCGAACAGGCTTTCGCCAAGATCAAACACTGGATGCGGCAGGCTCAGAAGCGCACCATCGAGGAGACTTGGCGCCACATCGGTCACCTCGTCCAAGACATCCAGCCGCGCGAATGCGCAAACTTTTTCGCTAACGCTGGTTATGGTTCAGTCAAAATGTGAAACGCTCTAGGCGCACGAGACCGACGATTGCGCCGAGCCCACCGCGACAGCTGAGGCCCCCGTATTCGTCCGGAATCCACAAACTACGGTTGTTGGCATAGCCAAAAGCAAGGATTGGCGAGACAACGATGGTTAGGACAATGCGCCAATTGGCAACCCTTCATCGGCAAGACGAGGCAATCCGGGTCCTCGATGCGTCAAAATGCCGAAACTTTTTAGCATCTTTCTTTCTGGGTTCCGTGAGGCTAGTCTTAGCCTATATTTTTAGTTCTTTGCCGGTGGGCTCGGAATGCTGATTGTCCTGACAATTCTGATGATTTGGGTTATGCTCAACATCCTGTTTGTGTTGATCGTTGTTCCCCCGCGCAAACCGCGCCCGCAGGCGATGGCGACGACGCTCTCGCCCGAGCCCATCGACCGGAGCCAGCGGGAAATCGAGCAGGACGAACCCTTCTCGGCCCGCTATGTCATCGTTTCCGTTGCGATGGGGGCTTTCTTCGTGCTGGTGCCGCCATTGCTCGCCTTGCGCGATGCGATCATGCGGCTCTTCAGCAGGTCGTCGAGAGACGGAACCTGATTCTTCGATCCGGTTCCGGCAGTGAAGGGCTGAGCGGCTAGTAGGCTTCCTGGAACATCACGGCGGACGCTGTCCGGACCATGATCTTCAGGTCGAGCCAGATGCTCCAGTTGCTGACGTACCAGACATCATACTCGACCCGTTTCTCCATCAGATCGATCGTCGGCGTTTCCCCCCTGAAGCCGTTCACCTGGGCCCAGCCCGTCAGGCCCGGCTTCATGTGGTGGCGGTAAACGTACTTGCTGATGAGCTCGTCGTAGTAATTGTCATGAGCAAGTGCGTGCGGACGCGGCCCGACCAGCGACATGTCCCCGCGCATCACGTTCCAGAGCTGCGGCAATTCGTCGATGCTCGTCATACGGAGGAAGCGCCCGATCTTGGTGACGCGGGCATCCTGCTTGGTCGCCTGGGCAATCGCCTCGCCGTTCTCGCAAACGGTCATGCTGCGGAACTTCCAGATCTCGAACGGCCTGCCATTGAAGCCGCGGCGCGACTGGCGAAATATGACCGCCCCCGGGGAATCAAGCTTGATCAGCACGGCAACGGTGAGCAGCAGCGGCGTCAGGATCACGAGCGCGAACAGAGCCACGCCGACATCGAGACAGCGCTTCTGCAACCGCTCGAGAATGGTGAGCGGCGGCCGCTGGATTTCGACCGCTACGGTTCCACTAACCGGCAGGAAGGGACGAGCCACCAGGTCGGCGATCGGATCGTCCGGCAGCAGGCGTATCGGCTGCGGGACTGCGCGCAGATAGGGCCCGAGCTTGCGGAGCATCGGCAATTCGTCCCAGTCGATCGCAAGCAGGTATTCATCGACGTCGGCCGAGCGCGACTGACGGATCACATCGCGAATCTGCCGCTCCCAATGGCCGTCATCCCGCTCGTCGCCAAGCACGAAATGGCGCATGACGTCGAAGCCGTTTCTCCGCAGGTCCTTGAAGCGGCTGGAGGTGAAATCGAGCGGCTTGAGGCTGAGCAGGATCACCTTGCGATCGACCAGCCGGCTTCTCGCAAAGCTCGTACCGAACACCGCCTGCCAGACGAAGCGAAGGCTGACCAAGCCAAGTCCGCCGATCACGGCGAACACGATGACGGTGCCGCGGGACAGATTGTCGGTCGATTTCAGCAAGAAGGCAGCAACGGCAAGGATCGTTAGTGACGTAAGCCAGATAAACACCGCCTTTCGAAGCTGCCAGACGATATTGAGCAGCCGGTGCGTGGCATAAACGTCCCTGAAATAGGCGACCGCAACGAACACCACGCCGACGAATAATCCCGCTCCCACCGGAGCGCCGTCGGTGGGCGAAGCGACGGCCGCGCCGTACAGCGAAGCCCCGGCGGCATAGCTCAACAGGATCAGCAGAAAGTCAGCAGCCATGACGACAATCTGAAATGGCCTCTGAAGAGCGCCACCTCGCGTCGACGACAGCGCGTGAGCGTTTTCAGAACCGTAAGTTGCAACAGCCATTCGAACCTCTACCTATCGAGAGAGTGTCTGACGCTCATCGTGATGCTGAAGACTCGTCACTTCCCCGCGCAGAACGTGTTGCGTGATCGCAGCGACATTGTGGCGCTGCACGCAAAACTTTTGCGGCGCACGAATGATGTTGCCGTGTTGAAATGCGAAGCGAAACTTGACGCGCTGAAAATGTCGTCACAGTGCCGACATATGAGCGAACGCGCTGCCCCATTTTGAATCAAGTCCCGCGTCCGTCGCGATGCTTTGCCGTCGCGCGAGCACCTCTTCGCTCATCTTTCAGGCGATGCAATCCTTCGGCGGAGCACGATGAGTCATTTGCGAGAATTTCGATGATCTTCTATCTGGGCGTGCGATGCGGATTGCGTTCCGGCATGCATTTTGCCGCGCTCTCGCCTTCAGCGATGCAATTCTTACGGGCCGACCGTTCGCACCGCGATCGTATGACAAGGTGGGCAAAAGCTGCCGCCCTTCTTTTGGCGTGATCGAGCCGGACAACAAGGGCGCTCTCCACCGACTTCACGTTGTTCGTGTTAGATGGGAGCTCTCCGGTGCCGGCGACTTGGGGAAATTTTTCGACCACCCGATCGATTGAGCGCCATGATATCTCTCTCCCGACCACGCCCGCCTGTTCCCAAACCGCAATTGCCGGAGGGAGTCCGCATCTACGCGATCTCGGACATTCACGGATGCGCGCATCTGCTCCAGCCCATGTTGCGCGTGATCGACGCCGACGTTGCGTGCAGCCGGCCGCGCTACGCGATCGAGGTCTTCATGGGCGATTACATCGATCGCGGCCCGGATACGCGCGCCACCCTCGACGTCCTGATCGAACGAAACCGCCGGGGCAACGCGGTTTTCCTCAAAGGGAATCACGAGGCATTTCTGGTGAGGGTCTTCGATGACCCTTCATTGTTCGAGGATTGGATCGCCGTCGGCGGCACCCAGACATTGGTGTCCTACGGGCTCGCGCCGCCGGACCTGACCCGCGACAAACCGGCCTCGATCCTGCGCGACCTGATTCGCGCAATGCCGCCTGAGCATCTGGAATTCCTCGACAATCTGCGGCTGAGCTTCAGTTGTGGAGACTTTTTCTTCGTTCATGCCGGAGTTCGACCAGGGGTTCCGTTGGCCGAGCAAACCGAGCGTGACTTACTCTGGATTCGTGAAGAATTCCTGAGAAGCGACGAGCAGTTCGACAAATACATTGTACACGGTCATACGCCGGTCCGCAGCGCCGAGTTCCTCGCTAATCGCGTCAATATAGATACGGGAGCCTATGCAACTGGCAATCTCACTTTGATGAGCATTCAGGGAAGCAGCATGCTCGCGGTATAAACGATTGGACGGGAGCCTTGCTGATCCCGCCTTTGCCAGCTAATTGAGCACGTGTGGATGCAAGTGCGCCCGGCTCTCAGCAATCCAAACGCTCCAGGCGCGTTCATGTTTGCCGTAAAGCTCCAGCCAGCGTTGCGCGCTCGCGGTGCGCCCGGGGCAATGCTCCTCCAACCGCCCCTGGTCAGGCACGGCACCGGCCTCGAATTCGACTTGCGGGTTGTCCAACCGCTCGAATTCGATGGTTTCCGAGGTCGTGAGGCCCACGAGCACGCGCTGCCCAGCTCCGTTGACGATGTATCGCCGCGGAGCGTCCTTCCTCGCCTCGGTCATGCCTTTGTACCCCCTTCCGATGCTCAGTCTTGCGAAGGTTTCGCGCAAACGAACGAGGCTAGAACGCCCGTCGGGCATGTCCGAAGGTCGAGATCCGTAGCGAGCGAACGGACCGATGCGAAGAGCGAGCGGATGAAATCTCGATGTCCCGCTGGTTTCGCCAGGCGCGAAGAGCATAGCCTAAAAAGGCGCCGGCGCAGAAAATCGACACGGAGATTGAGGCAGACGCCATTGCAGAACCCTTGAGACCATCCCTGGAGAGTGCGACGCCCATGAAGAGCAACCAGTGTGTCGACATCATGGTTCTCGATCTTGACCAGTGCTGAAAGATTGTTCGTACCTGAGCCGAGACGCATGGCGTTGTTCTCTGGATTTCAATTCAATCCGGAGTGCCATCCCCCAAGAAGCGACGCGCAGCTTCTCACAAAGCTATTCCGATGTCTCTACGGAGCATCGCGATCACGACAATCGTCGGTCCCTCCATTCGCTGCCGGGCGCGATCCAATGGGAGCAAAAGCAGAAAGCTCTGATCTTCAGTTATCTTTGTCGGCATTCGGCAAGACTGGTCAACTAGCGAAAGTTCAGATCCGCGCGGCACGCCACCCGCGTTCGACCGCTCTCCGACCTTAGCCGAACATGGCGCGGAAAGCGGGCTTGAGCAGGCAGGCGATGCAACTGATCAATCGATGGCGCGTTTCGCGGCATCGAATCTTCTGAATTTCGCTCGATGCGATCCTGCTCAAGAATGTCGCGGCGACGACGCTCGGCAGCGGCGACTTCATTGTGTCGCCGCGCCCGCTTGGGGCCCAGGGCGGAACTGGACCCGTTGCCCGCCACGTCCTTCTGGACTGGCGTATCAGCCCGCGAACCTGGACGTCGAGCGATGCGGATCGGCGCTTCCATTCAATCGGGAAGGCTTGGTTTCACGCCCCTCGCTCGGCTCCTCGCCCCTGAAAAATGGCGCCGCAACGAGTGACGTACAGACATAGCCAAGCTGGAGCAGACAGGCAGTCGCGATCATCGAGAGTGCCGCATCTGACACACTTTCACCAGCGCCCATCGCGATCAGAGCTACGATGACGCACCCAGCGGCAATGGCTGGAAATAACACAACGAACCGGAAACGGATTCCAAGAACCATACCGACGAGCATCGCGCTCAGATAAAAGGTCGTCACGTTCATTGCTCCGCCAAATCACATCTTTTCTAGCGGCGATATTCTAATAATGGCTTAAATTGGGCATCGAGTTTTTCTTAGATTCTGCTCCGTGATGGAGAGGGAGATCACGCCCGAGACCCACTGTTCGTACTCACGAAGCCGACGAATGGCAGCACCGGTCGTCGATCGTCAGCGCCGGATCGGAGGTCTGCACCATCGGCTTCGCCTGCCGAACGAACTGGACCGTCTGCAGCTAACCCGGGCGGATTGCCAGAGGTGATGAACCTGCCGTGCGAAAATGGACGCGTAGAGCCGCCAGCCGATCGTAGGTGAATGTCTGGGAGCCCTGCGCCCTGAGCTAGTGTCCAACGTGGCTACGACGGAGCGGTAGTCGCCAGATAAGCAAAATAAGCCAGCCGAATACCGTCCTCGAGTGAGGTCTGGGCGCACCAACCGAGCGCGGCAAGACGGCTGACATCCAGCAGCTTGCGAGGCGTGCCGTCCGGCCGGGTCGGATCGAACGTGATCTCGCCGCGATAGCCGACTATCGCTGCGACAGTACGGGCAAACTCGGCAATAGTAATGTCCTCTCCGCTGCCAACATTGATAAGCTCGCCGGACGAATAGGTTTTCATAAGATGCACGCAGGCGTCTGCCATATCGTCAACGAAGAGGAACTCGCGCCGGGGCGTCCCGGTTCCCCAAACATCGACCGTTGCCGCGCCTGACAGCTTGGCCTCGTGAAACCGGCGGATCAGTGCCGCAACGACATGGCTGTATTTCGCGTCGTAGTTGTCACCGGGGCCATACAGATTGGTCGGCATGACGCTGATGAAATCGCGACCGTACTGGCTACGATAGGCTTCCGCCATCTTGATGCCGGCGATTTTGGCGATGGCATAAGGCTCGTTGGTCGGTTCGAGCGGTCCGGTCAGAACCGCGTCCTCGCGCAAGGGCTGAGCCGCAAGTTTTGGATATATGCAAGAGGAGCCGAGGAACATCAGCTTCTCGGCGTCGTTCAAGTGGGCCGCCTGAATCACGTTGGTAGCAATCGCGATATTTTCGTAGATGAACTCGGCCCGCAAGGTATTGTTGGCTACAATGCCACCCACCTTGGCCGCGGCCAAGAACACGACCTGGGGCCGGTTCACGGCGAACCACTGGAACACCGCAGACTGATTGCACAGGTCGACCACGCTTCGATCGACCGTCACGAGCCTGACGTCCTCCCGCGCGAGCCGGCGCACGAGCGCGCTACCAACCATACCGCGATGGCCGGCAACGTAAACGCTTTTGCCTCTCAGCTCAAACGCTGGCTTTGCCACCTGAGGCCTCCCGCATCGCCTCCTTGAGGTCGCTTGCCATCATCTCCTGCACGAGCCGCGGGAACGTGTATTTCGGCTTCCAGCCGAGCCGCTCGCGCGCCTTGCTGGCATCGCCGACGAGTAAATCGACTTCGGTGGGCCGAAAATAGGTCGGATCGATGCGGACGACAGTCTTGCCGCTCTTGGTTTCGACGCCAACCTCGTCAATCCCCTTGCCGCGCCATTCGATATTTAGGCCGACTTCTGAAAAAGCGAGCTCGACCATGTGCCGGACCGAATGCATCTCGCCTGTGGCAAGGACGAAGTCGTCGGGCTTATCCGCCTGGAGAATCAGATGCATGCCCTCGACGTAATCCTTGGCATGGCCCCAGTCTCGCCTTGCCTCGAGATTGCCGAGATACAGGACGTCCTCGATTCCCACTTCGATACGCGCCACACCTCGGGTAATCTTTCGAGTAACGAACGTCTCACCACGCAGTGGACTCTCGTGATTGAACAGGATCCCATTGCTCGCAAACATGCCATAGGCCTCGCGGTAGTTGACCGTGATCCAGTAGCCGTAGAGCTTGGCAACGCCATAGGGCGAGCGCGGATAGAATGGGGTCGTCTCCCTCTGCGGAATCTCCTGAACGAGACCATACAGCTCAGATGTCGACGCCTGGTAGAAACGGGTCTCCTTCTCCATACCAAGAATGCGGATCGCTTCCAGGAGCCGCAATACGCCCACGCCGTCGGCATTCGCCGTGTACTCGGGGCTTTCAAAGGAAACGCCAACATGGCTCTGTGCGGCAAGATTATAAATTTCGGCCGGCCTGATCTGTTGCACCAGCCGGATCAGGTTGGTCGAGTCAGTCATGTCGCCGTAGTGCATCACAAACGGCACGTCGCCGACATGCGGATCCTGATAGAGATGATCAACGCGCGCGGTGTTGAAGGACGACGCCCGCCGTTTGATGCCATGCACAATATAGCCGAGCGACAACAGATGCTCGGCGAGATAAGCGCCATCCTGACCCGTGACGCCGGTAATTAGAGCAACAGGTTTAGCCATTTCCGAAAAACTGCTCTCCAAAGAACGGAGGGCCATGAGCGAGCCAGCGCTAGGCTCCGAGGTCGACAATACCGCGCAACGTTGAGCCCTTCTTGGACATAAAGGCCTCCTGGGTCAACCCCCGGTGCGAGCCAGCGGCTCGGTCTCCATCAGGTCAAAAGGAAGGCTCTTCGTCGAGCCTATCTCTTGTTTTTGCGTGACACAGTTAACACGCCCCGGGAGCGTCAACTCGCTCCAGGACTGCGCAAATCAAACAAGGACACTTCGGCGCGCGACCACGCACGCCAATCGGTGGGATAGCACGCACATTAGTATTTGACGGAGATCACCGCGGCGCGGCAGCACCAGCCGTCGGGGGGGCCGTAATAATGAACTGTCCCGGGATACCAGCCGCGCCCAAAAAAAGGAACCGACAGCGGGTTTCCGCCCCTTACACCAGCAACAAAACCACTTGGAGCGTACGGGTGGCGATGGCCTTTGGCGGCCTCCGCTGACGTAGACAAACTGGATAGGCAGGCCGCGACCAAGACAAGGCGTGTCAGCAACTGGACCGAACTCGACATCATTCATCCCTCTCAACATGCCCGTGGCGCCAGGTAGCGGAAGTTGTCCACCCTGGCGCGCTGCTCGCGCTCGCCGGACGCGCCCCCGGTCAATTATCCGAACCGAGCGGGCACTTTTTGGAGCTTACCGAACAAGCCTTACCCATGGCAACAGTGTCAGGGGCGCCGGCGAGGCGGACTATGCAAGATCGTCTGGTCCGATGGCCTTGAAAAGATCGCCAACCGGGCCGCGACACCGTGCCTGCTGAAGGCGATCAATAGATCAAGATGGCCACCCGCACAGCCGCTGAGCAAGCCCTTCTCGAGCGCCGAACCAGACGCCGATTGCCAACCTGACCGTTCTCCGCAAGGCCGGGGGCGCGGCGCGGGCCGTCGATCAATGCAGGAGACGGCGGGCTCGCGGTCAAAGCGGCGCGGATGGCTTCTGGCGGACGGGCCGGCAAGCGGGGCGCCTTGTCGCAGGCAGAGGGATGAGGCTCCAGGTGGCATGTGCGCGACATCGAAGCCTTTATGCTCGCCCCACAGATTCGCGACCATCGACCTCCTCGATCCGGTCGAGTTCGAGCCGAATGCTTCAGCGCAACCGGGTGACCACCAACAAGACAGCACCTCACGCGGCGGTTTGGGGGTGATGCAATCCAGCGCTGGCGCTAGACCGTCAAGCGATCAACGAGATTTGCGCCGCTGGTCTGTCCGGCTTGACTTTGGGACGTGACTGGTCCTGTCGGCGACATCTGCCTTCGTCGAATGGTTGACAGCCTCGTTCTGGCGTCTTCTCTTTTCGGTTGGCACTTCCTTGCCCGGCCAGACGCTTCTGGCTGCCGCGGTCGGCGCCGCATTTTCACTGAGCAGTTGCCGAACGCGCGGAATGCAGATCCGGTTCGCATCGAAATGATCGACGACGTATCGACGGGCCGCCTCGCGCATAGCAGTAAATTTCGATGGGCTCGCCAGCACCTCAACCGTCTTTGCCACCAATTCGTCAACCGCGAAGAACGGCACCAGAATGCCAGTCTCCCCCGGGCGGATAACCTCTCGCACGGGCGCGGTGTCGGACCCAATTACGACACAGCCGCTGCTCATCGCCTCAAGCACCGACCAAGACAACACAAATGGGTAGGTTAGATAGACGTGAGCGGATGAGACCTGCAGAGCGCTCAGAAAGACAGGATACGAGACCCGACCAAGGAAGTGGACGCGATTAGCATCGATTTGATCTTTGACTTCGTTCAGGAAGATCGATTTCCAGGTCGTGCCTGCAGGCGGCGACTGCCCATATGACAGCCCGTCACTTCCCACGATCAGGACTTGCGCATTTGGTCGCCGCGCCAGGATCTCCGGAAGCGCCCGCATGAACACGTGATAGCCACGGAGCGGTTCGAGGTTCCGCGCCACGAATGTAATGACTTCGTCCCCGCGAGTGAGTTCGCGCCCGCCGGGCAGCGTAAGGCGCGCCGCGGGATTGGGCTTTATTACGTCGGTGTCGACCCCCTCATGAGCGATATCGATCATGCTTTGATAGTGCTCGGGAAACGTCGAATGCTGCCATGAGGTAGGTGAGATACCGAGATCGGCTTCGGATAAAGCCAAAAGGGTCGCGGCATTCTTCAGGTGCAGCCCGACATAGCCGTCCAGACCCGGCTCAGGAAACTCCGAATCAAACCCGAGGTCGCGATCCTTGGCGCCATAGTAGAACTCGCAATAAACTGCCAATTTGGAGCGCGGAAACACGGTTCGCAGCGGCAACGTTTCGCCCCAACCAGGGTGCGCAAGAATTACATCTGGAGAAAACCCCGAAGCCGCGACGCTGGACAAGCTATAAAGTACTTGTTCCGCGCGTCGGCACTCGAGATCGAAGCGCCTCGCGAATGGGTGCGTCATCGAAACGTCTGCATCGGCAAGCGCGTATTTGGTAAGCTTAACTGAAGGTATCGCCCGAGAAGTCGACGCTCCAATTGCCACCAACTGATGACCGGGCTCGCGTGAAAGGGTGACTGCGAGATTCCGAAACTGGGCGGGGAAATTATTGTGGACAAACAATATTTTCATTGACTTTGCGTCCAAATGGGAAGCTCACCCGCAGTGCCATCGCCTAACAAAATCTCCAGCCGCCCTTCGGCTCAAACCTTGTGACTTTCACTATAACAAAGATTTCCGGCCGCGAGGTCTGAGGCCTGTGATAAGTTGGATACAGTTAAAGCGTTCGGACCTTGCCAAGCGCAATGGCCCAACAGGGGCGGTTTATGAGCGAAGCTGATCAGCGAAAGACGGTTGATCTCGACCGTGGGCTATTTTTTGTAAATTACCGGAGCGCCGAGGACCCTGCTGCTCCGCCGAAGGTGATCGTTGCGCCCGCACGAGGCGATGAAGGCCATTTCGAGTTCATCCTGCATCCCGACGCCTCGGAACCGACACTGTGGGGGCCAAATTCGGGCTTCGTCATTAGGGCTCGATCGCCCGGCCGCCTCCAAATCGAGGTGTTGCCGATGCGGCCAGGCGGTTCCCGCGCGGCAGTCGTGCGCATCGAGCCGATCCAACCCGGCCGCATACCGGCCGTTTCACACGGCCGGGTCGAAAGTGGCAGGACCGGCTCTGCCGTGAAGGGGGACGGACTGAAGGTGCTCGCTCATGTCGCAGGTGTTGGCGATACGACGGCGGGTCCGAACACTTGGATCGCAGGTCCAGCCTCCCCATCGCGGATCGAAGGCATTGCGTTGGACTGGGCCGACCGGCCCGACGGCGTCGAGATCCGCTACGCGGTTCAGTTTTTGAAGGGACAATCGGGCAGCGGAAAGATGGTCTCTCTTGGTGCATTCGCAGGGACGCGCGGTCGCGCGATGCCGCTTACGGGCGTGGTTCTCGAGATGGCAGGAAACAACGAATACGAGTTTGTTGCTGAAGCTCTCTTCCTGAACGCGCCAACCCTTCGGGCGATCGGCCAACGCGTGGTGCTATCGGGTCCGACCGGCCGTGAGCCGTTGATCGGCCTGCGGATCGCCATCGAGAGAGCGGACAGGGCGCTCGCAGCTTCCAACAAGGCCGCCACTCCCGCCAAGACCACCTCAAAACCTTCTGGTTCTGGTCGAGTCCGGGTGTTTCGCAGCAGGCCCCGTCAGACCACGTCGGTCGACTAAGATAACCGGCAACAGCGGCTACCGATAGTCGCCATCGCGAGGGCAGGACGGCTGGAATGGCATCGGAGCAAGATGATGGCGCGACCGCATATTTAGGTCTGCAACATCACTTTTTGCTCGAGCGGCGGGCTGCTCGTGCCCTTTCGGCTCAAGACTTCAACCTCGCGCTGGCTTATGCGGACCGGCGGTGTCGGATAGATCCTCCTCCGGCAGCGCATTGTTTTGTGCTGCGGGCCGAGGCGAACTGGCATCTTGGCCGGCAAAAGGCCGCCCTCAGCGATCTCGCACAAGCTCTCAGCATTGCCCCGACAGATATCAACGCAAATCGCCGGATGCTGCTCTGGAGCGAAGATGAGCGTCGCCGGGCCGCAGCGTCCAACCTGATCGCTCATGACGAAGCGCCCAACACGGTCCGAAGCGCCATTGCGGTACTTCAAGCGTCCGGCCAACGTCGATGGGCTGCCGTTTCTGTCTTTGATAGTCACGTGGCCGGCTGGGTTGCCTGGGGCGACGAAGCCGAAATCGAGGCAACGATATCCTTCGAAGACGGCACTCTCACCAGCGTTTTGGTCGCAGACCCGTTTCATCCACTGGCCAGCCGTCAGATAAAGGCAACCGGCTTCCGGCTCCGTCGGCCGCCTTCAGAGCGACCTCAGCAGCTGATCATGACCTCCGAGGGAGAGGCGTTCAAGATTCAGCGGCTTCCGCCGAACCTCGGCTGCACACAACGGCTCTCGCGGGGCGAGACAAGCAAGTCGGTTGCCGATGTGTCCGATGCTCTGCCCACGATCCTCGTGCCGGTGTATGGCGATCTCCAGGCAACCAGGAGCTGCCTACAAAGTCTCATTCAAGCGCGGACTGCCAGCCCCGGCACGAAGACAAAATCGCGCGACAGTGCCTATCGGATCCTGGTTGTAAACGACGCGACCCCGGATCCAGAGCTTCGAGATCACCTGCTCGAGCTTGCGGCCACGAACGAAATCGACCTGCTGATCAATCCGATTAACCTTGGCTTCGTCGGCGCGATCAACCGTGCGCTATCCGAAGTGAAAAATGGCGACGTCGTCCTCCTCAACGCGGATACGGTCGTCCCCCCGGGGTTCGTCGAACGTTTGGCTGCCGCCGCACACTCGGCACCGGACATCGGAACTGCTACTCCCTTTTCGAATAACGGCGACATCTTCTCTTTTCCCATACCGAACCAAGAAAATCCGATGCCAGGCTATGACGAACTCATTGCTCTGGATCGGATAGCCGCGGCAACCAACAAGAGCATAGTCGTCGATGTACCGAGCGGGATCGGCTTTTGCCTCTACGTCACCAGAGCCTGCCTGGACGCAGTGATTGGACTTTCTGAAAGCTATGAAAGGGGTTATCTCGAAGACGTCGACTTCTGCCTACGCGCCCGTGCGAGCGGTTTTCGGAGCGTATGCTCGGCTTCGGTCTTCGTTGGTCATCACGGATCACGGTCGTTTGGCGAGGAAAAGCGCAAGCTGGTCCGGCGCAATCTCGACATCCTTGACCAGCGCTTTCCCGGCTATCGAAGAGAATGCCTGGCATTTGAAGCCGTTGACCCCTTGCGCTTCGCACGCGCCACGATCGAGCGCGGCTTAGGCCGCCTCGATCGTGATTCCGTTCTCATCGCTACCGCCATGGGATCGAGCCTCGATATTGCACGGGCGCGCGCCGCCGAAATTGCGAATGCTGGCGAGCACGCTATCCTCATCATTCGAGACCTCGCTGGACTGCGCCTTTCCGCGTACGATGAAAGTGCCCCACAGTCGATTTTTATCGACCTCTCCTCCGACGCGGCTAAGGATCGTGCTGCCAAAATCATTGCCGATCTGCGGCCGACGCGGCTCGAAGTCCTCGACCCGGCCGTAGACGCGGAACTCACCAGACTTGCTCATAGCCAGGCCATCCGAATTGACACCTGGATCACGGCAGATATGGAGGGCATTTCGTCTCAACTGAGTACAAAGGCGCCGCTCCTTGCCCCCACGCCGGCGGCCGAAGCATTTGCACGCTCGCGCATGCCGCGACGCACGATCAACACCCGGTCCTGGAAAGTCGAGCCGCTGGTTCTTCCGAGCGGCCAGCCTCTTGGCAGAACTCTGGCCATCGTTCCCGTATCATCATCGCCTGTCATCTTTCGCGTCATCCGCGCGATCGCCGCGCGATTGCAGCATGAGGCAGTATCCATTGTTGTGGCCGGAGCAACCTTGAACGACCTCGAGCTCATGTCATTCCCTAATCTGTTTGTCACGGGAAACACGCACCTTGCAGAGCTCGCCGATGTCCTGCTGCCGCACGCTCCGAGCTGGCTCTTTACTGACTTTGGCGATCCTCTATTCGGCCATCCGACCATCGAAGCCGTCCGGCAAGCCAACAGGAAGGTTGCCTATTGCGATTGGTCAAATCGCCTGGTCGCTCCTAGACCCGGTGATCTTCCGATCTCGCCAGACATCGATGACGCGGCGCTCGCCGACGCTCTCGCAAGCTGGATAGGAGCGCCCCAAACATGATCCGAGCTTCCCGCGGCCAACCAGGTTCAACCCCGAAATCCGTGACTGGAACCCAAGTTAGTCGGCTTGCTCTGGCCGCTGACGGGACGCTCACGGGCTTCGTATTCGATCCAGAAGACCTCGGGCGCAACTTTACCGTTGACGTTCTGCTGGATGGCCTGGTGATTAAAACCTGTCATGCTACGAGCTTCGTTCCCGAGCTCGCAAACCGGGGCATGAGGAATGCGCGCTACGGATTTGAGCTGTTGCTCGATCCCGATCATCTATCAACGGCGCGTACCGTCGAAGCGCGGATCGCAAATCTAGGGACAGGGGTTGGCCTTCCGATTGACTTGAATTCGACGCGAAAGGGTACGTTCGATGATACGCGCACCAAAAGCTTCCTGCGCTGGCTAGGCGGCCTTCGTTTCCATGGATGGGTTGACTCGAGTCTCGAGACTGTCCTGGATGCCGTTGTGGATGGCGAGACGGTTTCGCAATTGCGCGCCACTCAGTGGACGCGCATCGACGAGAATGGCTCCTCCCACTCGGGCCGCAATGTTCGCGCGTTCGACTTCAACTTGCCACAGCGATTTGCAGATGGCTGCGTCCACCGGGTGAGCCTGCGTCAAGGTGATGGCGAATTGATGCCTTATGCAACGTTCGTCGCCTTCCCTGACGGACTTTCCGCAATCCTATCTTCCCTTGGAGATAACGGCGCAGAGCGTCTTCGCGGCACACTCTACGACCAGCTCATTCCTTCCTCGCTTCCCTTTGCGGACTATGAAGCCTGGCTTGAGCGTTTCCCATTGCCTGATCCGAGCCCTAGCCAGCTCGAACTTGCCGTTGTCGTTGCCGGTGAAAGAGACTCAGAACAAACACTCGCGACATTGCAAAGCCAGAGTCACGAGGCGTGGACTGCGGCCGTAATCGAGGGAACGCCCCCCGCGATAGATCCTGCCCTCGTCTCTGAATTTCTAACAGATACGAACCCAGTGGCGGACATCCTGGTGTTTGTCATGGCCGGCATTCAATTGGCGCCCAATGCTTTGGCACGGATTTCGGCAGCATTCGATGACCACCCCGATGCGTCGGCAGTCTATTGCGACCTCGACTTTCTCGCCGACGATGGTCGATTGTGGCCAATCGCCTTGCCAGCATTTGACTATGAACGAATGCTCGAACAGGGCTATTGCTCATACCTTTTCGCCGTTCGGCGCGACGCCGCTTTTGAACTGCTGCGTTCGAAGCCTGACAATCTTTATCGGCTTTTCAACTCGATGCTCGACCGGACGGGGCCGCAACGGGCCATCCTGCATTTATCAGGCTCGGCGGGGACCTTGCCGAAGCTGGACCGGCTTCACTGCACGCCTTACCTGCAATCCGCCACGCAACGGCACCTCATCGCGCGTGCCATCAGATCGGAAGTCATTCCATCCGAGGGAAGCTTGTTTCCCGCGGTGCGAGTGAGACGTGTGAGGCAACGCCAGAAGACAACGATACTGATACCGACTCGTGATCGAGCCGCCATGCTACGCACATGTCTCGACAGCATTGCGCCTGCTGTCGCGCGCAGCGGGGCAGATATTCTCGTGATCGACAATCATAGCACTGATCCGGATTCGTTGAACTATTTGGCCGATCTGCCCCGTCGGGGAATCGGAACCATTCGTGTCGAAGGCGTCTTCAATTTCGCCAAGCTCAACAATCGCGCGGCGGCTGCGGTTGACAGCGATGTATTATGCCTTCTCAACAACGATATCGAGGCGACGTCAGACGACTGGCTCGACGAACTGTTGTCTCGCCTTGCAGAGCCGGATGTGGGGGCGGCAGGCGCGCTCTTGACCTGGCCGGGCGGCGTCGTTCAGCATGGTGGCGTGGTTCTCGGGATGAACTTCGCGGCCACCCACGCCTTTACAGACAGGCTCGGCAGCGATCCGGGGTATCTCGATCTTCTGCGCATAGCCCACGAGTGCAGCGCCGTGACCGCAGCATGTCTGGTGACGCGTCGCGCAGACTATCTGCGGCTTGGCGGGCTGGATGAGTTAAATTTTGCCGTTGCATTCAATGACGTGGACTATTGTCTTCGATTGCGTGAGATTGGCAAACGCATCGTACTGACGCCGCACGCACGGCTCCTTCACCTTGAATCTGCAAGTCGAGGCAAGGACGACCGCCCCGACCGACGGGACAGGTTCGATCGCGAGCTTAATCAGCTACGTTCGCGATGGGGAAAGGCACTTTTGGAAGATCCGACCTATAACCCGCAATTGTCGCGTGACGGGGTGCCTTACGGCGCATTAGCGTGGCCGCCGGCAGATTGCAGTCCGAGAACGAACCAGCCGCCGAGCTCCCGGGCGATCCCGTCAGGCTTTTGAGACAGCATGGCGATTAACCAACTGAAGGCCTGTTGGCAATCACGACCGCGTCAACCGTGTCCTGTAGCCAGCGGCGCCCGGACGCAATCTCTTCAGGCGACAGATTTTTGACCCAGCTAATATGCGGGCCGGGGTCGCTGTTCAATTGAAGAGGACAATCGATTGCTGGAAATTTGATCGGTGGAAGCGGTTGGCCGAGAAACTGACCAAGTCGCACCCATCGCTCAGCAATGTTGCCGTCCAGCAACGCGATCGCGGCATCGAGCGTCAGACGCTGGGGTAGCGAAACATCATCGTCGGGCACACGTGCCTTGCGCATTCGTCGATACCATGCCTGCAGCGCGACCAGGTGACCGATATATTCGAGGTTTCTTTCAACGCGATCGGCGGCTTTTCTGGGTGCCGCGAATCCCCAAGGCGCGTCCACCTCGCGCTGCGATTCGGAACGAATACGTTTGGTCGCAACGTCCGAGCGAATAACCTGCCCGGCCGTAGTGAAAGATCCAAAGCCTATTCGAGTGGGTCCCACCATTCCGCTACTGCCCCCGATGAAGATCCGTTCTTCCCGGAGGAAAACACCGTCCGGAACTCCGCCAAACAGTGATGCGGTCGCTTTGTCGCCACTCTCGCCCCATGGCGTGAAATTGAAATGAATAAACCCGCTTCCAACTTCGGTGTGATTTGAGCGGGACCGTCCACCTGAAACCAGACAGTCGCAGCAATTGATAAGCGATCCAAGTGTGACGAAGCTCATCAGTACAGTCTGCTTCAGGCCCACCGCGTGGGCCGTGGAGGCCTCCTCCTCGAGCAGCGTCCCCTCGCGCACGTGGCCGTTTGCACCAATTCGCGCTTTGGTGAGCAAGACCGAGCCGGTTACATAGCCACTTGCGATCTCAGCACTCTCACCAATGACCGATTCGATCACCGTCGCCGGCCCCTCGCTCCCGATTTTCGCGCGCGGCCCAACAAGCGTTTTGCGCCCCGCCAGACGAGTGCCAGGAAACAGTATGGCTTCGGGAAACACGCGGTCGAGGTCGACATCGTCGTCTAGAAAAGTCTGGCGCGGATCGACGACGTTAACTCCCTTATCGCTGAGCTGCCGGAGGCGGGCATCTTGCAACGAAGGCGTCATGTGCTTTTCCTAGGCCTGTAAAAGGCTAATCGGCGGGAAGCGATGGGAATATGAGGCTCTTCTGAGGGGCACGCAGATCCGCAGGGGCTGGCAAGTATCGCTGGAACGACAACGGCAATATCGACGCTTGCCAATTATATTGTCAAAGAAACGACAACACGGTAGGATTACGGCGATTTAGCATATTTTTTCTTTGGTTGATGATGCGTATTGCTGGCTCTGTACTTCTGCTCATCGGGTTAATTCTTTGTGCTTCCATCGATTGGGCTGCGGTCGGGTTCGTGACGATGGGAGCCGGCCTGCTTGTCTTGCAAGCTGCTGAAAGGAAGCAAGAGGCAATAAAACTGCAGGACGTTCGATCGCCGATCGGACCGATTGTGCGACCTGTCGGCCGGACCGCCGACTGCGAGCAGTCGACGAGCTTCGATCGGGACCGCTGGCGACACTTGGCTGAAGGCGATCGCGACATCGCGCAGGCCGAGGCAATTTTAGCAAGATGCGGCGCAAAGTACGCACAACAGTTCGCCAGAACCTACCTGATATTCGAAAACAGGGCACTTCTATCGAGCATATTGAGCACGATAGTTGCGTCTTACAGGCTCGATTCCGGGCTTGATGGCGATGTTGGAGCTAAGACGATCGCCAATTTCTCCGTCGACATGCAGGATTCCGCGGCGATTTTCGATCAATCGCCGGCAGGCCTGACACCAGCGCCGCGACCAGATCGTTCGGAACCAGCGATCGAGGAGAAACGGACGAACGCCCCCGTGGTGCTTACAACACGCGAGCAAGACGGAGCGCCTGACGCTGTACGGATTGACCACGATGCTGACGAGCCGGAGGCACCTTCGCCGGCCGAAAACGATACCACGGAAAACCTCCGGCAACTCCTCGAATGGCTCGATCGACCTGCCGCGCAAAAATAGCGATCGTCCGTGCCAGCAGCCGGATGCGCGCGGTCGCAACGAAGTTGGAGCGCGAAGATTAGGCGTAGCAACGGACGATCACACCTAGGTGTCAGGACACTCGGTATAGAAAACGCCATTGGCCGCAGAAATACTTTCCAGGCATTGGCGCTTGTCCGTGATCGGGCCTGCAACTGAAAATTCAAAGGACTTCCCCTGTACAATGAGCGCGTAGCGCCCAGCAGGAAGTGATTTTCCTGACTCCCGGGATCGAATCTCGTACATCTGCGGATTCCCTTGCAAAGGAATCGTCTGATAAGGAACAGAGATGTTGCGGATGACCCAGGTGCCGCCTTTCTGCGCGACGACCGGCTTGCCCGACGAGTCAAAATTCGTTGCCTGCCTCACCTGCGCAATCACGCGCACCTCAACCGATTCGTGCGCGCCCTGCCCGTCCTTGTCGAATACTATGAAATGTGCGTTGCCATCTGGAAGCATCGTTTCGCTGGGCTTGGTAATCGCAGCCGAAATGGCAACGCGTGGATCCGGGGCATGCCCGGGCAACATCTGGAGCGCAAGGAGTTTGCCGCCCTGCTCCGCATATACCCCGTATGCCGCTGGGAGCGGCCTGCTCTCGTGGATTGCCTTTTCGACCGTTGGACCTTGAGAACTCTTGTTGTGGACCGAGAGTTCAGTCTTGGGCTGGATCGGCTCTGGCCTTTGAGGCGTCGGCAATGACGTCCGTCCTGCGAACGTGATCGCCCAAACAACAACGCCGGCGACGAAGCAGAACATTGCCAAGTGGCGTAAAGAGAGGGCCGGCAAAAGTTGCGATTGCCCCATCAACATGCGTCGAGAACCTCGCACATTCTCGACGGGTGATGATCCGCCAAATTCATATTCGTTGTCGGCTGCCAAGATGCTCGTCTTATCAGCGACGGTCGCGGCTATGCGGAAGGAGCGTTCAGGTATCGCAGCAGAGCGGATCTTGTCGTGAACGATCGGACCGCCCTTCGCATTCGCTTCAACGCCCGCAATCGCGACTTCTAGCGCCAGCGCCAGTCGTTGCTGCTCAGCCGGATCGCCGGCTTGCAATTGCTCAAGCTTCTGCCGCGCCAACTCATAGATAACCTGGCGCAGTTGCTCCGGATCTCCCTGCACGGCGTCAATTGTGCGAGCCAGAACGAGCGCAAATTCCACTTCTGGATGTGCGGTATTCGCGATGCCTGCCGCAGTTCTAGTTGGCTCCAACGTCATCAAATGGGCTTCTATCCAGCTCAGATTTGGTCAACCTAATGCGGCGAAGGCACAGAGGCAAAGCCAGCTAGGGGCACTGCGCCGCACGACCAGGAGTTTAGGCGTTTTCGGGGGCGCTAACCGCAAGGCGGCTGACCGCTGCGCCAGCCAGACAAGGGCGCTTGAGCATATAGTAACCGGGGCCGCCACAGGCGCCATGTTAGCCCGTGTGGCCGGGAAGGCCTGTTTGCCGGTGACCGCGCGGATCCCGGCAAACACTTCGGACCGATGAATTGACAGCCTCCCGGCTCACCATCGTGCGATGCAGTCCAGAAAGCGTTCCCGAATTCTGATCAAACCGAGCCTGGACCCACGACGTTCCGGGCGTCGAAGCGACCTCTCTCATTGGTTGCACATCGAGCATGCGCTCGCTACAATTCTAGAATTGCTCCCTTATTGCTCTATTCATCACATTGTCGGCGGGCCTGATTGATGGCCAAAGAAATTGCAGCGGACAAGCTTCTGGTCGAAAAGGCGCTCGTGAGTGCCAAGCACGCCTTGCTCGTGGTCCGTCACGCCAAACTGTCCGACCGACGCGCCGCCATCAAAATGGTCGAGCAGCTCCTGGCTGACGCTTCGGATTACAAGGAGAGCGCTGTCGTACCCGGCGGAGTCGATGCCTATCTTGCGGCTTGGGCCGCGATAGACGAACTTGTTCAATCGCTCCGGTCGACCGGGGCGGATAGCGCTCCTTTGTGGAGCAAATCTATCGCCGCGATCGAAACCTGGCGAGATGTGCTGACGAAGTCAAATTAAGGAAACGGACCGACATTCTCTGAACGGAAGGCACGTCATGGACAACTGCACGCGGATCTGCACTGTACGTTCAGGCATTTCCGTTATTTCTGGCAGTTGAGAGCTGTTAGACGACGACTGGCGGCAGACCTGTGCATGCGTCTCCGTGCAAATGTCTGTGGCTCGACTGTGCGACCGCCCGACAAAACCTTACCACGCGGCCAACTCCGGCCTGCCGGATCGGGATGCATTGAACACTCAACGGTCGGATGCTTGTTTCCGCCTGAACGTTCGATGCTGCCCGCCGCGAGTCGCATGGGCTTCGCAATATCGGCAAGCTTCTAGCCGAATGGATTACGGCCGCGAGATCAAGAACTGGTTCAGCTTCTTGCCTGCCCCAAGCTGGGCCGTCAGCCAGCGCGGCTGTTTCCCGCGCCCAGACCAGGTCTCCTTGGGATTTTTGGGATTTCTATATTTAGGCAGCACTTTCGGATATGGGCGACGGTGACCATCCCTCCCGCCCCTCTTAGTAGTTGCCATTTTTATCTTCTGAAGTCGCTCTTCGAGTTTGGCCTTTTCTACCTCGATCTTTCTGCTCAACTCGGAGGTGACCTCCTCGTGCAGAAGCCAGAGCTCATCCACGGACAACACTTTCAACTGGCCGTAATCCATAATCCCTCACGCGAATCCAAGCCTCTTCGTGACGCACATCAATGCGCCCAACGATTTAATTAAGCAAGATTGAAATCTCTAGAGATACACGTTCTGAGACGCGGACCATAAGAAAAAACGGTCCAAGCCGCCGATGGTTCCCGGGGTTTTCCTTGAGCCACATTTTGACTCATTTTGGAAGGCAACCGGGCTTTCGGACTGGCGGCGCCAACGGGTATTCAAATAGAGGCGCCGCGGCACTCACCTGCGCAGATCACAACAGCGTGCGCAATGGAGTTTGGGCATTTAAATGTGTTTGCATTGGCCCACGCCGCTGACCGCAATCGCCGCTTACGTGAGACAATCGACGCATTCGGACATATTTCTGGTGGATGGAGGCGCGCCGCGCAGTTGTTGGAGCGCCTGACTGGACAGGTTTTCCCTGCAATGTCTCGCGACCAAGGATCGCCATCTACGACGATCCAGAGCACGCGACGTCTCTGGCGGCGCGGACATATTGACCGTCATTCAGCCAAACAAGGGCCCGGCGTGGCGCCGCCAGAGCAAAAGCGAACTGCCACGTCGAGCCAAGCATTGACTTTGGGGAGCCGCACGGAGCGATCGATTTGGCCTTCGCCTTCAGACCGTCGACACCTCGGATTGACGAGGCATGAGCCCGCTGAAAAGTGATTAGAACATTCCGATGCAGAAGCACAGCTAGTGCTTCATGCGTCCGTTGCCGAATATGAAAGCAGCTTGGAAGACGGGCCCTTCTTCAGTGCGAACCTCGATAGCCATGTCACGCCGATCTGCGGCGAGATCATCTTTAATCATGCCGGCGAGCGATTGTGTGGCTTCGATTTCGGCTGCCTTTTCGTCAGCCAAGTCTTGCCCGATGTCGTCAGGATAGAGATCACATCCGTCCCGAATGTCGAAAAAATAGCGGGTCATTCCAATATGCCCGAACGGAAATGAATCGAGCTCAAGGGCTCTGCACAAAGCAATGCAAGCCTAAAGCGGCGAAACGACGAAAGCCACCCCAAAAGTCTGCGGCTTTCGCATCGCACATCCATGATGTTAAATAAATTAACTTGTAATTTAAAATCAGATATTTAACTGTAACGCATCGGCATCGCCGCCATGACGCCGAACGCACATGTCAGTATTTTCGGATCAATCCAAGAACCTTGGTAGCATTTCAAAACATCTGCAATGCACTGATTTTAAAAAACAGCGAAACCGGCCCAATCTCGGCGTTACCGGCTCGGGTAGTTGATGCGGGTTATCACCGCCTCACAAAGCGGCCTCAAGCTCCCATCGCCAGTCCCAGTGAACGTGGTCCTCGCTGATCCTTTCCACCTTTCAGGACTACACCGGATCACGTGGGATCGCTCCGTCCTTGGCATACCCGATGATCGGATGAGCCAACGCACCGTTTGGCCATGCGCTCGAAGCCCGCCCATCTGATCCGACGGAAGCGCAAGACCTCCCGCAAGCGCTCCAACTGGCCTGGGTCTCACGGCCCAATCTCCTGCTTGCTTTAGCGAAAGCGTACTCCACTCTCGCCAATTCAGCCGGTAACAAGGATCCATTGAAATTGGTTCCATTTATGCTAGACATCGAATGGCTTGGTTGCAACTACTTGACATGGCAAGGTTCGCCTCACGGAGATGCTTCGGAACCGCCCTATCGCTGGATCCTGGCTGTGAGCAGCAGGCTTGCGACCGGGGCGCGCACCGAATTCGCACCCCGCGATCAAGCCGGCACGCAGGCTCACTGCTGAAAGTCCAACGGACCATTCTCCGCACTGCGACAAGACAGCTGGAATACAGTGCCCATATCCATGGCTGAGCGAGGGAGCACAGCTTCGTGTTGCGCAATAGCTCAGTCGATGGTTACAGGTCTTTGATGGGAGTCGAGACCGCAGCGAACCTTTCTCGACAAGAAGTCCCGAGCACATAAGCGGCGCGGTTTCTTTGGCCTAAGCGCGGCCAGAATATGCAGCCCCTTGATCTGCGAACATCCAGGAGAGCTGCTGGCCTGCGATCCAGATGGTCTCGCGGCCACGGTCTCGTGTTCGCCGCCGGGCTGCCGGAGCGCTTGCAGTGCCCCTGCCACGACCATCGCAGCCTTTCGAGTTTCTGATCCTCTTCCTCGATCTTGCTTCGGATATGGATGCGTCCGATTTACCTTTTCGTCCAATCAGGCGCGAAGAACTCGCCCGAACGAAGGCCGGAAAGCTCGAAAGGTATGCTGCTATTTCTTGTCGCTGGGCGGTGTTCCGCCGTTTTCGATGCACTCGTTAAGTAGGCCCGCTGGTCGCGGACGTTGCCCTTGACGCTTCCCGCTGTCGGGTCCGATGGCACCCCCGGTGGGAGCGCCGCCACTACCGCCGCTTCACACTTCTTAGCCACTTCTGCTGAGACAGCCCCAGCCTTGTCGCAAGGAGAGCAAACGAAGAGAACGGCGGAACCGACAATCATGAATATGCGCGACATCATGGAAGAAGCTCTCCAATAGCAGCACGATCAACTACCGGACCTGGATGGGCGCTGCAACGTCAAGTCCCTTGGACCTGCTCGCCAACCCTTGCCAGTCCGATTTAGCAAGCGACGCGCGCCCTTCGCCAGCCACCGCTGAACAGTACGCGGGGGACGCGGCGGACCTTGATGCGTCGGAACCTCGATGTGGTTCGCGGAAACAAACGGGTGCCCAGCTCCCGCAGCCGGTTAACGCCGAGGGCCGCGGGACAAGAAGGGCGGGATTGCATGACGGTGCAGGAGGATGACCTTTCCCCAGCGACTGTGTCTATCGCGGGTGTCTGACCGCTATTGGGCGGGACGCCGCCACGTGAGACGGCGCCCCTTGCCGCGCGGTTGCCTTACCTCCGGGCAATCCCACGACTCCGGCAAACATCGGTCCAGACAATTGCGTTCGCAACTCAAACCGCTCGTTAGCCTTACCACGATGCATCGCGCCGTCTAGGCAAGAGCGCGCTCCGGGTTGATCTTGCAGCATTCAACAATGCACGAGCGGTGATGCAGCTTCGGCTTCGGGCGAGCAGGCCCCAATCCGCGACCGCGTTGACCCGACCCGACAATGAATCCCGAGCCCTCAACGCGGTCCACAGCCACGCTCACGTAGCGGCCACAAGAGACGTATGGACGAGCTTCCTACGACCATTCAAAGCTGACGGTCGAATGCGGTCATCATGTCGCGCTGTCGCAATTCTGGCGCCCGTAGCGGCGAAGAGATGGCGCGCTCCGCACCCGTGTCAGCCTGGGAGGACCACCCTGTTCCGATAGTCATGGAGCACCACGCGAGCAGATCCGCCGACCAAAGCTTCTCTCAAGCGCTGCCGAGTCCGACGGGGAGCCAGTCACCTCGAGCCATGGCACTGCTAATCGTAACCCCGACACGGGCATGTCGTCTGCGCAGTTCGTGCAAAACCGGAACTGCGCACTAGTTCACGATCGTTTGCCGGAACGTCGCTGAACGCTAAAATTCGAACTCATCTTGCAACCGCATGTCATCAAAATTTGGATAAAGACTAATGCAGTTCCAAATGGAGAGGACTGAAATGCACTACCCGTCCGATCACGGTTTGCCGTTGGTACAGTTGAAAGAACGACGGCGGGAAATGGTCGTCGCGCTCCAAAATCGGGTCGGCCCGATTCTGAATGAGGAGCTGAATCAGATCGCCGCAATCCAGCTGACCATTTCTGCCTTCGAGGACGTCATTGTCGATCTCGACTATGAGGCTGAAATGGGCTGGGAGGCGGCCGAGCGATCTGGACGTCCCTTTCCTGCGATCGGACGACGAGGGCTCGTTCACTCACCCGTCTAGTCTAGTCAATTTGCTCAGAGCGGCGGGAAGCAATGCCTCGCCCAAGGCTCATTGATTGGAACGGACGATCTAGAGCCTGTTCCAGGTCGTCTTCTAGCGCTTCAAAAAACATTCGTTAAGTTCGATCGCACGGCGGCCGCGATCTTGACGTCGAATGGGTGCGGCTGAACCCTATGGTTACCAAGGTCACGCTTTTTTCCCAGGGCCGCAGCACTTATCATTTGAAATGCCCCGGCTTTTGAACTAAAAATCAACTACTTAATTGACGAGTGATTATTCATTGAGGGCTGGTATGAGTAATGGTAGCCAGATTTCTGTTGGTGCCTTAGACCTTAGAATTCGAAACATCGTTCGGCAGATTAGGGAACTGAACGAACTACAGAAGCGGGTGGACGAGGCTGAAGTGAGAAGCCGGGTTCGGTACGTATCAGCATCGACCCGTCGCTCCCGTGTACGACGGAGCAGTCTGCGTTAGCCGGCTCTCTGGGTTCCCAGGCTCGCCTAGCCCCAACAATCGAAGCGCGCCCCATCCGGTCGAGTTTCCGGCGGGTCCAGGTCACTGCAATGACTGCGTCCTGAAAATCCAAAATCGCCCGCTCTCGCGGAGAATAAAACAGCTTGATAAAGTGTGTTGATGGATCGCCGGAGGTCACGGCGCACTTCGTGACCTTGGCAGCCGCAACGTTGCAAACATTTTTAGGGACGCGTCGCCGGTCGGTTCAGGCCCACACGCTCATCGCCATTGAGCGATGATCCAACCGTCAGCATCACGGCTATCGCCAGCTGACCGGGCCCGGCCTTGCCGGCGAACGCGGTGACCCGCCGCCAGCTACACCACGCTAGGGACACGATCAGCCTAGGTTCAAATCGCAGGTTTGCACGAAAATGCCAAGCGCCGTGGAAGTATATGCCGACCGTGGCCCCCTCCGGTCAGGTATGGCGGCACAAGCCACTTTCGTTGCGCAACAGTCCAGTTGGACCGCGTGAGGGCGTCGTCGTGAAGCGCTTAGCCTAGGCAACGCGAGTTGTTGATGTCACGCGAACGCCAATTGAAAGCCCGCAATGCCTCACCTAGTATCGCCGCGTTTTGGCGACCCTTTTTTCTTGTTTGGATTTAGGTGGGATCAGTGCGCAGTGTCAGTGAAATTATGGCGAGCAAGCTCGATCAGCGAATAGAGATCATTGCCAGGCAATTGCGGGAGTTAAACGAACTCCAGAAGCGGGTCGACGACGCAGAAGCAAGGAGCCGCGCCAAACATGGCGCTGCTTCGTCACGACGACCGCCTAGATGGCGCAAGTTGGTACGTCTTCATACTTAGACGCGTGATAGCCAGGCTTGGACCGGTCGGTCCTTACCCCATTCTCACTTGTGCGCGCAGACCGTCTCGCGATTGGATTTTGAAATCGTCCAAACGGCGGCCGGCTTGAAGTTGCGCGACCAGCCAGCGCGGCTGCCTCCCGCGCCCCGCCCAGGTCTCGGAGGGAAATTCAGGATTGCGATATTTCGGAAGCACCGGCGGGTAGGCTCGGCGCGCGGGTTCCGAAACTCCGAGCTTTCTGAGACGCTCCTCAAGACGCAGCTTTTCTTCGCGGACCCTGCGTTCCAGAACCTCTGTCATCTCTGCATACAGAGCCCATAGATCGTCCAGATCAAGGCGCTCCATTTCGGCAACAAATTTCATCGGATCACCCCAGCTTTTTCGCCAAGATCCTGTTAAACGCAGGATTATGGCGACATTTAATTCCTGGTTTGGCCCTTGTATGCTGATTGCAACCTATTTTTGCCCGCTTGGGCGAGCGCTCAGACGCGGAAAATGATTCCGCAGAGTTCGTCCGTTGACCGATTCAGCCCGTCTTCGCCGGAGCGTCTCTGGCAGGATGCGACCTGCGGACCCCGACGTGCCCACACACCGGCTTTAGTGATCACGTCTAGCGGAGCTCAGTCCGCGATTGATCTCCTCGATGACCATCCCTGGCATTTGGAGACCATCCTCCTCTGTTCCTTGCCGCGTCTAAGTTCCGTACCGCAGAACGAAGGATGACCAGATTCGCCGGCCTGCGGAGCGCGGCTCGCCGTCGAAGAGCCCATACCGATCGACATGGTCCCTGCGACCAGCAGTCGAATTCTAGGCAAAAGCCAAGCAACTACTCGACCGATCGTGCGAGGCTGCTCCTCAATATCGAGGGGGTTTGATTCGCACCCGCGCGAATTATTGCTCACGACCTCGTCTTTCGAAGGCCAAACAAAATTGGGTGCGCGGATGTCACCAACTGGTCTGCTTTGCACCAGAAGGAAACCGAAGAGGCCGCCCTGAGAGCTTCCTGCAGAGTTTAAGAACGCATAGCTTCGACAAAATGCGCGATCAAAACCGCAGCACCTATGGCGACGATAAAGGTAAATAGCCAGGTCACGACCGCGCCCGTCTCCGACGACGTTCGAACTGAACGCGCGTCTTCATGCACAGTCAAAAACCAAGCTTGGAGAATCGTCATTCAGTGCCCGTTGGGGATTCGTAGCAACAGATGCGCCCAAATCAGACCATTCTCGATCCCCGATCCGGCTGCCGCTCGCAGCGAACTAGCGTCGCTGCTGGGTTCCGCCCGAGATCGCGCTACCGTCCGGTCGAATGACCGTCGCCCGGCCGCTGCGGTCTCTTGAATAGTAGACGTTGGGCGTCGCCATCGGCGCGACGTGCCCAAGTGGATTCGAGAACGTTGGATTTGGTTGCGTTGGAACAGGCCGTCCCGAACGACCGATGGGTTGGGTCGTTTGAGCGAAGACAGGTGGATGAATAAGAAGCGCGAAGATTACAATGAAGGCGCGGAACATGATTGAGGCGCTCCTGTTTGCGCTTGAGAAGTGCGTCAGCTGACCGCAATCGGCCTTCTGAAGACGGCGCCGCTATTGCGCATTCCAGAAGTGATTGTGCCTCGCTGCAGACCCGCTCGGCAGACTGTCGTTGCCAACCAGTAAATCGACGCCTTCTCCAATATTTTGCGACCTGATCAAGTTCCTCGTCGGGTTACGCGACGACTTTGACCCGGACGCCTAGACCGGCCTGTTCTTCGTAGCTGACCAGGGCAGCGGGCCATCTCTGCAAGCTCGTCGTCAGTGCTTCAGCCATCGTATAGCTGGAGCGAAGCTTGCGCAATCGGTTAGAGACCGCTGCGCTTGGTTACGAGAGATAAGGCAGCTTGATCCGATGGACCAGCTTGCCGTCATACGCGAGCCACCGGATGCAATAATGCCTCCGAGCATGAGCTATCAAACCACGAGCAGGAATTTGAGCTTGGGGAACTGATAACGTTGCTGAGGAGGTTGACGAACGGGTCAACGGTTTGTCGTCACGAGAGATTGTTGGTGGACCTTTGCGTGTTGCGGCCCGCCAGCGTCTCGTCCGACAAAAACGAACTCGAGAGCAGCACCGCTTCCGACCTCCGCTTCAGAAGTTGCTCCAACTCCGCGAGCATCGCGAGCCTCTGCTCGACCTCTGCTATCGACAAAAGCTTGCTATCCTTACACAGGATCTGAGACGGCCTCTTCATCCCCACCCCCCCAAGAGAATGCGGCGGAGAATGCCAATATTCATCACGACCGTCTGTGATATAGATCACCAAACACTTTCATACGGCTATATCAGGCCGAACTGGCCTAAAGCCAAACACGCCCTGTCCCGTCTCGCTTTCAAGAATGCATCGGGCCCAACAGGTACGCTCGCCCCGTTCGGGCCGCATGTCATGTCGATCTCCGATCGGAGCAATCATACGGGAAAACCGGCGGGCGCATTCTACATCGAGCAGGCCTGAGGCCAGTCGACAGCGACGACCTCAACTTGGTCGTCGCTGGCGTCTACATGGTAGCCGGTTGGCATGCTGAGACGTCTTGTGCATGACAAAGCTATTGCCGTGCTTTCGCTGCTGGAGATATTCCGTAAGCCAAACACAGCGATCGTTAGGCCGTTGCTCCAACGTGCCTCTCCGGAAATTCAGAGCTCGCTGTCCGCGTTTGGATTTTCACGTGTGCCTCCGACGGCGCAGACCACCGCCAGTTTTATCTGGCCAGCCAGGTCAAAAGGGCTGTCGCAAAGGCCACGATCAGTCCACGCCAAGGTGACGATCGGCGCGCCGCACTGATCGATGACAGACGAGAGTTGAGAACTCGCGAAAATTACCAAACTCGACGGCGAATTCGAGAAAATTACGGATCCTTACTCGGCGCCTTTCCGTATTTGCGATCGTCAAGGCCCATGCACATGGAACTCACAGACTTCCAGTGCTCTGCGGCTTCTTCCACGAGCATCTACATTTGCGCGTTTAGCTAGGCTGGTGATTATGGACGATGATTTTCGCCGAGAACGCCTCAGGACCGTACGAGACCCTGCTGAGAAGGCGACCCCTTCAAGAAGCGGCTTCTTGAGCTGGCGCGTCACTACGAGCAGCGCCTTGCTGTCCATGCAAATGAAAACGCGCCAGGGCAATATTCACGATTGATGCGAGAATAGTCATCCAGCTTTCAGCATCGGAATCGATGTCATGACATTTGATCAGCGGTCCCACGACCGTATCCTTCGTCCTCCTGCACCAAGGCAGCGTTGATCCACCTGGAATTTTAAGATTTGCCCAAGGACGTGCCCTTGACAGAAGTTGCCGGCACGGCTCAATTCACGCCCCCTCAACAGCGGGCCGGCAGCTTTCCTCGAGCTCAAGCCCCACTCGTGAGCGGGCCGCTGAAACCTGGCGGGGAGATCGTCCGTAGCTGGCACCATGCGCAATGGAAAGAGCCGCAGCATGGAAACTTTTGAAAAGCTGCCGCTCGACGAACTGCTGCGCCTGCGGCGCGCTGTACGGGCCTTGATTGAGAAGGAACTCGAGCGAAGGATAGAAGACGCAGCGGCAAAGCAGAAAGCAAAACGTCGGCTGAACTAAGGGCGGCTTTGATGCGGTAGTTCCGGTTCTCGGTTCGAGGCTGACGCCCGGATCGCCACGATCTAACAGTGCTTGTGGGTAGCTTGCACTCCCGTCGCTATTGCGGTTTAATGAGCGGATTTCATCCAACCGGCTTTTTGAATGTGCATCCATCTTTCCGAGTTTGAGGCTGCGATTATCGCCGAGTTACCGCGACTGTGGCGACGACGCTTCGCCAGCGAACTGAAGCGACTTTGTCTGTTGTCGGCGCTCGTTGGCGGCTTGACCGGAGCCGCGGAAGCGCAAACCAGTCTGCAGTTGCGCCCGCATTCTGCATGGGATGGACTGGGGCCCGACCCCGACGCCGCTCAGTCGGTCTCTCGCTTCACGACTGAACGTCGCTCCGCGACACAGAAGTCGAAAGGTCCGCTCAATTCCGCCGGCGAACAGCCGCCCTCCGTGGCGTCGCCCGATCGTTCGCGGAGACCTGATTCTTTCGAGGAGTCCGTCGAACAGGATCAGGAAAATCGTCAACTCAAGCGGGCAACGGAAATCTGCAAACGCTGTTGACGCGAACTTCCCGGTTCATCGTGTAAAAGCCCGCGTTTGCCATCCGCATTATCCGCCAAGCTAATGTGGAGAAGTTTATGATGCAATAATCGATGTGCTTGCGTGCGTTGCGTGACATCAATGCCCAGACCTTGCACTCGGTGCGAGTGTAGGGACAATGCCGCCAATTGGTCAAAACATTTTGCATGAGAGGCGTTGAGTGAGCTGCAGAGTGCGCGTTAGTCCTTATAGAGCTTGTACAGCTCGATCGCTTCCTCCTTGAGACAGTCAGCAAAGCCAGACGCCGACGGGGGTCCGGCCCTTTGTCTTGATCCCGCGCGACACATTGAACAGCGCGTAAGCAGAACTACTGCTCTTGCAGAGGACGCTGCGCAATCTGGTCGTTTACGCCGGGCCGGTCCCTGACACCCGACTTGCGGTGAGGTAGTTCTTGAAAGCGGCCGCAGCGCAGGCAACCCTGGCTATCTGCATCCTTAGCCGACGTTGCACTTACCTCGATCTGCGAAACTGCAACCGCCAGGCACATCGTCCTCATGGCGCCATACTCCCTGCAGAGCACATTGCCACCAAAGCTCTGCCGCTTGGCCGTTTCCGTATGGCCTCCCGAAGCATGCGGAATAGTTCCGGCGGGATGAGGGCACGGAGGCGATGCCCACTTGGCTACAAACGGCACCAACAGTGTCGACTGCCTCGGGAAGACCATCGGGACGACCTAACGCCGCGACACGGTCTGCTTGAGAGGGCAGAACATCAAGACGATCGGTCAGTCCATACTGCCCTTGGCTCCGCGAAGAGATCTGCCAACCGGCCTTATTGCGCAGTAAGGTCGAGGACACGACAATGTTTAATGCATGGGGAATGGTGGGCAGACGGGATGTCGACGAAAGGAAACCTCATCTCGTCGACGCTCTACCGTTGCCGGCGCGCGTGAGGTCCACAAACGTGCGGGTTGCACGGCCTCGAAGAAATCCGGATGCGGACGAAGAACTCAAGGGCGGCACACCAAACAACCACGCCTCAAGAAGCTGAATGACGCGAGGAACAATGTCCTTCAAAGTCGGTTAGTACTAAGCGCTATTCCGGGTGTTGACATGCGCGTCTGCAAGATAGTGTACATGGTGACGATCGCCACCCTTGTCGGTAGCTCTGTCATGGCTGCCGGCGGCGGAAGTCAGGCGGCTGGCGCAGTTAAGCAAGAGCGCTCAAATGTCGTCAACCATGTCTTCATCGTTCGCCAACCGTTTCCAATCCAAGGGGGTCCCGCACCTCCTGTGGCGCCTGTCGGCGTTGCGGATCCAAGTTCCAAGATCAATTCGCGAATAGACAGCAAGATTTACAGCAGATTTTGAAGCGAAGCCCACACCCGTTCTGTCCGACCGGGGTCACGAAATCAACGTGGGGGGACATGCGAGTTTTCGTTGCCTATCCCGCTTGCGATCCTCCTAAGCAGCACATGCGCGTGGAGCCAAGCTTTTTCGCCCGCTAAACAAGATCGTACAAATTGCCCGCGGCGTTGGGGATGCTCGGATTTCCCTGCAGAAAGCTGCCAAGGTTGTTCGCGACACGGCTCGGGCATTAGTCGGTGCGGGTCGGGTCACATGTCTTCGCATATCCATTTCGAGCACGAGCACGGAATTAAGCCCCCGGCGTCCAGCATCTGCTGCATCTGACTTAACAAGTTCCAGAACCGCATGGGCTCGTCGCCTTGATAAGCCTGCTAGGTGCCTGATCCCGGAGTGTGGGGGATTCAGCCAAGCTGCCCCCTCGTTCCGGCAGGAGTTAT
This sequence comes from Bradyrhizobium sp. Kon69, assembly GCF_055807515.1. Lineage (NCBI taxonomy): Bacteria > Pseudomonadati > Pseudomonadota > Alphaproteobacteria > Hyphomicrobiales > Nitrobacteraceae > Bradyrhizobium > Bradyrhizobium sp. Kon69. The sequence goes on from NZ_JBVVOS010000028.1 coordinate 108,943, forward strand.
GGGACAGATACTTCACGGCAGCGCCACGACCACCCACGCCGTCCGAGCAGCAGTACAGCGATCGAAGCCCCGCTCAAAGACTTAGCCGCTCAGCACGGCCCTAATCAGAAGACAGTCGATAAATGGCGCAAGCGGAACTTTGTTCACGATGCGCGGATGGGTCCGAAGACCGTGCGCTCGACGGTGCTGACGGCGGAGGAAGAGGCGATGATCGTCGCGTTCCGAAGCATACACTGCTGCCTCTTGATGGCTGCCTCTACGCCTCGCAAACGACGATACCGTACCTGACGCGGTCATCCTTGCACCGTTGCTTGCAACGCTATGGGATCAGCCGCCTGCCCGAGGTCGCCGGTGACAAGCCCGCCAAGCAGCCGTTCAAGGCCTGTCCTATCGGTTACTTCCATATCGACCTCGCCGAGGTCCGCACTGAGGAGGGCAAACTCTACCTTTTCGTGGCTGTGGACCGCACCTCGAAATATGCCTTTGCTCGACTGATGCAGAAGGCGACTGCCGTCACAGGAACCGAACACTGACGGAGGCCACCGTCCGGCGATACCACTATAAGACCAAGCACCAACTCGTAGATCACCTCGGCGCATTCCTGGACGGCTACAACTTCGCCAAGCGCCTGAAGACGCTACGCGGCCTCACACCTACCGAAGCCATTTGCACAGCTTGGGCAAACGAGCCTGACCGCTTCCGAATCGATCCCATCCACTTGACCTCGGGACTGAACACCTAGATCACTGTTCGTACCAGAGCATCTATTTTCAACTACAGACGAAGCTGCTAAGCTTATCCAACGACGATTTTAAATAGAAGTCGTATTAACCAGACGGACGTTTCCGTCATTCCAATTGTTCTGCCGAGCTTGGCGTGTCGTGCAAGAGCTTGCCAGCGAGCGTCCCGCAAAAGAAATGGTATTGAGTTTAACCGTGTGCCGTCACCTTAATTTCATAGTGCGATTGCCGGGTTTACATGGAGACGCCATCATTGTTGACGCCAGTCGCCTCAACATTTTGGGTCGCAATTTCAATGACCGGTCCATTGGACGCCAGTGGATGCTGGCCGGCGAGCTACCCCTCCCTTGCGGCAGAGGGAAAACTTATTCTGGCATCGCAACGAGCTTTGAGGTTACGATTTCAATGGAAAGTCATTATCCGGGCTGGACGCCGACCGACGATGCGCGATTCAGGCATATGGTCGAGAATGGTGCGTCGGAAGATGATATTGCACTTGCTCTAAGGAGGACTCCTCAACAACTGCGACGACGAGGCTACGATCTTGGCCTGCCGCTAAAATGGTTCAAACAGTTCCGTGCGATTGGCCTGAGTGAACGAGTTGCCTTGAGACGATGAACTAGTCAGGCCAGCATAGTTCAAAATGTCAGCTTATGGAGGATGCTTATTACTTCGTTTGGGTGCTCGACCAATGCGGCAAATGCCTGCCCTCAGATTTGGGCCGGAGATCAATTTGATCGACCCGACTGGCAATTGAAGCATGTCGTGAACAGACGCCAGATCCGAGCGGCCGAGCGCGCGATGTCGCTCAACAGCCTCGCTGCTCGTTACCCACTATCTTGATAGCTGCACGCTCTATTCGCTTTCTAGGAAGCAGCTTGCGATCTTCGAATCCAAGTCTTGCGGGGCAATAGAACTAGTTGGATCAGAACGTCCGAGCCCGGCCGATACAAGTGTAGCACCTGACGGTTACTCGGACGATATCGAGGTATGGAGACGCAGCATTAACTTTGGTTGCGCCGTGAGCAACTGAAGACCCGGTGGTTCGAGATAGTCCTGGCACATTAGACATCGGCCCCTCGACCATAGAATAATCATCGATCAATCGTTCAAATTTGCGCGCTCTTGAATGCTGATTGTCGCACGAGGTTGTCGCGTCGCGCACGGAGATTGAGCGCCGGAAGCGGATATGCTGGCTGTTTTACATCGAACACGCCTGCCCTAGCCCTCCTCTCGAAAACGTCGGAGTTCATAGGAACTATGCGGCGCCGAAGGGCCGCGGCAACTGAATTGAGCTGTAGCTTCTTTGCTGGGCGTAAGACGGGGCACTTCTTGCATCGTTGCCACCTTGCGGCGGGGCTGTCTCTTCACTTCGGCTCTGAGTGCCAAAAGATGCCTCCGGGTTCCCGAACTAACTCCTGGACGCTCGATCAAGCTTAATTCGTAACATCGGTTGCGCCCTCATTCGCGCCAGCTAGTTTTACCTCCATCGGACATTGCCTCGTCTGGATCAACTACGGCGCAGTCCCCTGCGATATTTGGGATGAGGGCTCGTCCATTCGTACGCATCCGGCGTGGGCCGCCGGGCAGCCATGTGCTGTAGGACGCAAGCGCGCTGATCGACCGGTTAGGGATTAGATTTCGTCGGACTGCTCGGTCTTCGGCTTCATGATCGCAGCGAGCGCTTGGCGGCGTTTTTCGATGATGCTGGGGTCGTCTTTGTGGATTGTGATCAGCTCCTTGAGGTTCTCGATCCCGTCATCGGTGAACGCCATCACCCCGTCTTCACCGACGCCGACGACCCATAGCTGGCCATCCACGGTGTCCATTTCTTCGGCGACCTCGAACAGCCAGTCCTCGTCTTCACCGAGCATCTCGGCGACATGGCTGAGAATGAACACGTGGTTGACTTTGTTGACGTGCCCCATTAAGCCGCCTTCGCCGCGAGGCCTTGCTGTTGCGCAATCTTCCAGTTCCAGGGCAGCAGCTCATCGAGCCTTTGGGCGGGGTGGATGGCGATGCGAGCGAGTACATCGGCGAGCCAGATCTGAGGATCGACGTCGTTCATCTTCGCAGAGACGATGAGGCTATACATGGCGGCGGCGCGACGCCCCCCGCGGTCGGACCCGCAGAATAACCACGACTTTCTGCCAATGCGGTTCCGCGCAGCGCTCTTTCGGCGGCGTTATTCGAGAGGCAGACGCGGCCATCGTCGAGGAAGCGTGTGAAGGAGCTCCAACGCTTGAACATGTAGTTCATGGCCTTGGCCAGATCGTGACCGCGGGAGAGCTTGGCGCACTGCTCACACATATAGGTTTCCAAATCGGCAACCAACGGAGCGCTCTGCGCCTGGCGAACAGCCTTTCGGTAGTCGGCGCCTTGGCCATTGATAGTGCGCTCGATTGCGAACAGGGCGTCGATGCGACGCACGACCTCGATCGCAATCGGCGAGAGGACGATCTCCTTCTTGCCAGTAGCCTTACGTCGCGCGTTTTCCTCAATATCCGCCATGGCGACGAACGGGCGCCGGGCATGGACCCAACAGGCCGCTTCCCTGATAGGCCCAGGACTTCGCTGGGGCTCGTAGAGTTTGGTGTATCCGCCGAAGGCGTCGGCCTGCAGGATGCCGCTATAGTTGGTCAGATGCGCCTGCGGATGCTCGCCCCTTCGATCGCGCGAGTAATAGAACATTGCCGCCAGCGGATCTGAGCCGCCGAAGGGGCAGTCGTCCTTCACACAGACCCAGCATCGGGCGACTTCGCACTTGCCCAAGGCCAGCACGGGCACGGTGGTGTCGTCGCCGTGGAGGCATTCGGATGCCATGACGTGGGCTCCCAACAGGCGCAACAGCGGCTCCAATCCCGTGCAGCACGCTCCGACGGCGTCGGCTGCGGTCGACAGACTGATCGGCACCGCCTCCAGCGCGTAACGCTCGGTCTGCCGGTTCAGAGGCTGATGCTGGCCAAACTTCTCATGGAGGAGCATGGCCAGCAGGCTCGGCCCCGCCCATCCTCGCGGGATCACATGGAATGGCGCCGGTGTCTGGCTGATTTTCTCGCAGTCCCGGCAAGAGAACTTCTCGCGCACCGTCTCGATCACCTTCCACTGACGCGGCGACGATTCCAGCGTTCGGGTCACATCTTCGCCGAGCTTGCGCAAGCGACTGCCGCCGCAGCATTCGCACGCCGTCGGCGGATCGATCACCACCCGCTCGCGCGAAAGGTGCCTGGGAACGTGTTGCGCTCGGCGCGCCTGCGCGTAAATCCGGCAACCGTCGTCGTTTTGACGACTGCCTGCTCCGCCGCCAATTCGTCTTCCGTCGCGTTCGCTTCCAGTTCTTCGAAGGTGAGCGCCAGCTGGTCGATCAGCCGCGCCGAGCGCTCCGATTGGAGAAGCACCGCGCTAAATGACGGATTCTACTCGTTGCAGGATATGTGCAAATTCTGCCTGCACTTGCTGCTCATGCGCCTGATCTCTCGGCGCCGATAGAAAGGGCCACTTTGACAAGCATGCGATTGAGAAGCGACACGACGACGAGATTCTCGGAATGTTGCGAACGCAGTTCCGTGAGCCTGCGACGCATTTCAAATAGATCGAGCGTTGCCTCACTGGTGTTTTGCGACGTCTTCAAAAGTTTAAACTCAACGATAATCTTGCAACGGGGACGAAGCGGATGGTGGCAGCTTGCCCTGCTTTGGCAAGCTCGGACGAACGAGACAAAGGAGTGTACGGTCGACCCAGCGTAGCTCGTGAATGCCGGCAGCAACCGAAGCTGCAAATTAAGCTTGATAGCCGGCGCCTCGAGTTAATTCGGAAACTTAAATTCGCCGGCCCGCACATTTTATTGTCAGCCGGCTGCTGGAGGTATAACTGTTACCAAGCTGAGAGCCTGCGGCGGTAAGGCTCTTGTAAGGCAGAGGCGCTAAAATAGCCGGTCGGAAATATTCAGAAATAATACGTACGAGCCATTGTCGGACCCGGACTATACCGATGTCCATTATCCATCGTATCTGGACCAACCTCAAAGACGTTATGCGGTATGGTCCGCGCTTCCTTATGCGCCACGCCCCTCGGCTTACCGGCGCAGAGACGGCCAAAATCTACGTCTCTGGTCAACCGATTCACGTCAGAGTTGGAGACTCTGACATCGATACCGTCCGAGCTGTCTTCGGCTCTCACCAGTACCACATCTCTCATTCGATCCCGATTCTCGAGGACCGTGTCAACCGTCGATACGAAGAGATTCTTGCCTTCGGCAGAACTCCGGTCATCGTGGACGCGGGCGCGAATATTGGAGCAGCATCGCTCTGGTTCAAGAAGCAATTTCCGGCCAGCATCGTTGTCGCTGTGGAGCCAGACCCCGAGAACTTCCGGATTCTGACGAAGAACGCAGAACTGACCGATAAAATCATTCCCGTTCGAGCGGCAATCGGAGCCGAGCCTGGTTTTGTCCACGTCCTCGAAGGCGAACTGGGTTGGGCATCCCGCGTAGAGCGTTCATCGAGCGGCCTGCCTATCACGACGATGGGAAATGCCTTTGATTACGCCGCCAACGGGGTCCCTTTCATAGCGAAGATAGATATCGAAGGCTTCGAAAAGGATCTTTTCTCGAACAACACTGAATGGCTCGCAGACGTGTTCGTCGTACATATTGAGCCCCACGACTGGATGCTGCCGGGCGCCGGCTCAAGCTTCACGTTTCAAAGGGCCCTGGCTGCCTACGCTTTCGAAATTTTTATCGCTGGCGAGATACTGACCTACATAAAGCTTCTTTAGCACCGCACCGGGCGACCTTCATGATTGCCGTTGTTGGGCGCGGCGGTTCGACACGCCCCTTCCCCAGATGACGAGGCCAGCATCACCCCGTTTTGCTAAGGCAAGGTCCGTCGAATGCCGACCGGGCCGCACCTCCCCAGCAGCCGGAGAGCGACCGGCTTCCCCAAAAAAATCCCCGCGTAAGCGGAGCAAGGCCCATCTGGCTTTTGTCCGGGAACAGCCGTGCCGCTCAACTCAGACCGGAGGTTTGACCCGATGAACGGTCCGGTTCGCGGTGTCCGTCAGCTCAAGCGGGCCGTACCCCTCGAATTCGAGCATTTGGCACTTCGCATCAACTCTTGCCTGGTGAAAGCGGCGAGCAAGACGAAGCTCCCCAATCGCCCATCGACCGGCTCCTCGCGTTTGAAGTCGTCAAGCTCTCCGGAGCCGCAACGTTATCGCCTTTCGCGACACTTCTCGAAGTGTTTCGCCAGAAAGCGATAGAGGCGGCCCTCAAGCGGGTCAACGTTGCGCCGACCTCAAAGAGGACGCCGAACTTCACACGGCAAGAGCTCAAGGAGATGAACCGCTGTGGCCGCGCCAACACCGCAACCGCAGCTTCGATGACCGCCCGGATGAAAGGACCAGACGAATCAAGTTACGCAAGCGAAACCACGCATCCGCACTTAGCGCCAAGTTCCCTCAGCTCGACAAGATCCGGTCGCTCCGATCGTCAGTTGAGGTCCTATCTATTCCTACATACCTGCCCTCAACGGACATGGCCTGCGACCCGCCAGCTACGCACGAATAACTTCTCAGTTTCCGAATAATAACAATTAAATCGATCGCAAATTTATCTAGTAAAAATCGTTATCTTACAATAATCTAACGAAAATTATGTTGAACGCAAGAATTAGATGTTCCGACTCCAGCAGCGAATGTTCGTCGTCGAGACGCTGCCCACACGACTTTTGTACTTTGTGTAAGGCGGCCCTGCAAATCGGCTGACAAAAGATTGAACCGCCTCCATTAGCCTTGCCTTCCAAGCGAGAAAGTTCGCGGAGTCTTGATGACGAATGTAGGCTTCAATTTTGCCGCGAAAGAGCAGTCGCAACACGCCTCTGCTCCAATCGAGCGACGCCTTCCGGACCTGCAAGATGAGATCGAGTTTGAGGACGATATTGCTGTGTCGAGGCCGATCAGAACTTTCATCCCCCGATTGGTGCTGATTGCATTTTCGGCAGTAGTCTGTGTGATGTTAGCTCTCGTCTTTGTCGACGACGGGACGGAAATAAAGAGCAAGCCTCAACCCATCGCCGCAAAGTCCGCGGCGGGTGGACGAACTGCGGTCCCAACCGACGATCTAGACGCCACACGTTTGATTGAAGCGCTCACAAACGAATTGGCCGCAACGCGTCGTGAGCTAAGTACTAAAGCTGCTCAGCTGCGCGAGGCCGGCGATGACGCGACAGAATCCAGGAAGACTGCCGAAACAACAGCCTTCGCTTTGCAGGAGGAGCGCAAGCAGACTGCCTCACTCACGAGTATGCTGGTAGCTGCGCGGCGCGATCTCGACGCCAGGGCGATCGTCTCCGGCAAGACCGGAGTTGAGGCCATTGAACTCAGAAAGACTGCCGAGGCCACAACCCTTGCTCTGCAGGAAGAGCGAAAGCGGACCGGTTCGCTCGTCAACGATTTGGCGGCTGCGCGCCGCAACCTGGAGATATCTGTCGTCCAATCTGCCAAGGCTGGAGAGGAAACAGTCGATCTGAGAAAGACCGCCGAGACCGCATCCATGGCCCTGCAGGAAGAACGCAAGCGTACTGCATCGCTCACAGGCGATCTAGCAGCCGCACGCCGTGACCTGGAGGCCAAGTCTATCCAATCCAGCAAGATCGGAGAGGAAACGGCGGACTGGAGAAAGACCGCTGAGGCCACAAGCGCCGCGCTGCAGGACGAGCGCAAGCGAACAGCTTCGCTCATGAACGATCTGGCTGTGGCGCGGCGCGATCTGGATGCCAAGACGGTCGAAATCGGCAAGGCGGGTGCAGAGACGGCGGAAGCCAGAAAGGCCGCCGAGGCTACGACTGAAGCTCTCCAGGAAGAGCGCAAGCGGACCGTTTCGCTCGTGGGCGAGTTGGCGGCGGCACGCCGCGACCTGGATGCCAGGGGCCCGCATTCCGACAAAGCCGGGGAAGACACCGCGGACCTGCGAAAGACCGCTGACGCTGCGAACGTGGCCTTGCAAGATGAACGTAAGCGGTCTGCCTCGCTCAAAGGCGATTTGGAGGCCGCACGCCGCGACCTGGATACCAAGGTCGCTCAGTCCAAGGGAGCAGAAGAGGAACTGAGAAAGTCCGCTGAGACTCCGAACGCGGCCCTCCAGGATGAGCGCAAGCGAACTGCCTCGCTCACAACCGAATTGGCATCCGCACGCCGCGACATCGACGCCAAGGCCATTCAATTCAACAAGGCCAAGGAAGAGGCAGCCGAACTGAAAAAAGCTGCTGACACTACGAGCGTTGCCCTGCAGGAAGAACACAAACGAGCGACGATACTCGCAGACGACCTGACGACTGCACGCCGCGACTTGGACATTCAAGCGGCTCGATCCGGCAAGATCGAATTGGAAACGGCGGACTTGAGAAAAGCCGCTGACGCAACGAGCGCCGCCCTGCAAGAAGAGCGCAAGAAGACGGCTGCGGTCACGGCTGAACTCGCGAGCGTGCGCAATGCCTCGGCCAGGGTCACTCAACTAGAACAACCCAGAGCTCCTGCTGCCGAAGCGAACAAGACGATTGATGTTACCGCGCAGTCCAAAGAGAGCACAACAGCGGCTGCGGACGCAGACGCCACCAGAAAGCCCATAACGCCCCACTTACCGCAGCCAGCGCCTCTCGATCAGAACCCTGAAATCGCTCATTTGGTCGAACGAGCCGACTCTTTCCTCGCCCGAGGCGACATCAATAGCGCGCGCGGGTTCCTCCAGCGCGCCGTTGAATTGGGAAGCGCCAAAGCCAGCTTTGTCCTGGCGCAGACCTATGACCCTCGCGTCCTGTCGCGCTGGAACGTCTACGGAACGCGAGCCGACATTGCGAGGGCGCGTGAACATTATGCACGGGCTCTCTCCGGTGGAATTTCAGAGGCCAAGACTGCTCTTGATTCATTACGTCAGTGACATTTCTTAATGGTATATGTGTGAGGCTACGATGCGTCTTTGGGTAAAGCTACTTCTTGTTCGGATGACGACTGCGCTGACTTTGGTCTTTGCTACCGAATTGGTCCATGCTCAGGCCCCTTCACCGCCCCAAGTAAAGCAAGCGACATCGGCGCAGAAGGCACAAAAGGACAGCATGAACGCGTGGACCCTTGGCTTGGCCGCAGGCCAACTCGAGGGGGCCCCGATACGCTTCGCTACTGAGATCGCACGAGTCGTCGACGACGGTCATAACATGATCGTTCTGCCCATCGTCACGCGAGGCCCGGTGGAAAACCTCAATGACCTCCTCTATCTGCGCGGCGTCGACCTCGCGATTGTCAATCTCGATGCGCTTGAAGAATACAAGGCGCAGGTACCCGACATCCAGAATCGCGTGAACTACGTGCTCAGCCTATTCCCGTCGGAACTGCACATCTTCGTTCGGCCGGAAATCAAGAGTCTGCAGGATCTTGCCGGCAAGAAAGTCAACTTTAACACCAAAGGGACGGCCGCCGCTTACACCGGCCCATTGATTTTCAGCCGTCTTGGCATCGATGTGGAGAAGACATTCATTCCGCATCAGGTCGCTCTGGAGCAGATGCGCCAGGGAGATGTTGCGGGCGTGGTCTTCATAACGTCCAAACCGGTAGACGCCTTTGCACGAGGACGCTGGGAACCCGGCTACAAGTTTCTTCCGGTCGTCTACGACACCAAATTCGAAGACTATTATCTTCCGTCAACACTCGAGCCCAGCGACTATCCAGCCCTGATCAAAGAGGGCGAACGAGTGTCGACGATCGCAGTCCCGACTGTAATGCTTTCATTCAAGTGGCCAAAGAATTCAAACCGCTACGATCGCGTCGCCCGCTTCGTTGACTACCTTTTCTCGCGAATGGAAAAGCTGCAGGGCATTGGCTTCGATCCGAAGTGGAAGTCGATAAATATCGGAGCAAACGTCCCGGGCCTCGCAAGATCACCTGCCGCAAAAGCCTGGCTGGATCGTCAGCCGCGTGCAAAGCAGGTGTCGCAATGAACCACGCCGGGCTTCCTTTGCTGCTGACATCCTTGTGGTTAGGAAGCGGAGGTGCGTCGGGCCAGCCCCCGCAATCGCCGCCCGTAGCGGGAAACTGGATCATCAGCGAAACGACATCGCCAGTCGACTATTCGCCCATCGTCATCGCAAGCACAAGGTCAAAGCACAATGCAGACGCCCCTCGAATGGAGCTCTTCATCTATTGCCGCGGCGGCAACACCTTTCTTGTTGTCGGTGGTCAGAGTGTCTCCCCGCGTGCCGACACCTACGAACTTTCGTATTCCGTAAACGGTAGCAGTCCCACTCATGCCGGAGTGGGATCATCGCTCTTCGGCGGTATTGCCATGCCCGGTGAGATCGTGAGCTTGCTGCAAGCGCTTCCTGGCGAAGGCGAGATACGGATTCGACTCACGACGCGATCGGGCGACACTCGCGAGGGAACTTTTCAGTTGGACGGGCTGAAAGGCGCAAGAAGCAAGTTGGCCAAAGCATGCAACTGGCCGCCCATCAACGCTAGGCTGCACAATTGATTATTCAGAGAGGACATTTCCCATGTTTACTTTTGCAACCGCAATTCAAGCCGTAGCCGCGATTGCTTTACTGGTGACGGCGCCCGCCCTGGCAAAGAGCACCAGCGTCAAGCCGTCAGCGACCTCAAAGCAAAGCACGTCTGCCAAGACGCAGCATCGGCTCATTTTGCAGGTCAACAGCAACGATCCAGCGATGATGAACCTGGCGCTCAACAATGCAGCCAATGTCGTCCAATATTACAAGGAGCTTGGCCAGTCGGTTTCGATCGAATTTGTTACGTTTGGACCGGGCTTGCACATGTTGCGGGACGACACTTCTCCCGTGAAAGCGCGAATCGAAACGCTGGCGTTGAGTACACCTGAGATTTCGTTCAGGGCGTGTGGCAACACCAAGCAGAATATGAGCAAGGCGGAGAACAAGGACATCCCGCTCATCCCCCAGGCGCAACTTGTGAGCTCCGGCGTCACTCGCATCATGGAGCTGCAGGAGCAGGGCTGGTCGTATGTAAAGCCGTAAACCGACAAGAAATCGCAGCGATTCCGACCACCCGGATCGAGGCTGCGACCGGCCAGATCCGCCTCCCAGCCTTGCGCCCATGCATCCGGGGATTGGATCTCCTCGCACCTGCTAGTCTGCGCAGCAAAGGAAATCGGCTCGCCGGACAAGATGAGTACGCGTTGACTTAGGCTCCCCGCCGCTACGCACTTTCTACCCTGGTTGGGACTGCAGGCGAGACGATTTAGACGCCTCGAACGCCGTCATGGGCTCTCCTGGACCGACCGGGCCACGGACCGCCGCTGGCGCTATAAGGCCGCCAGAGCGGTCCTAAGCCAAACCTGCCGTCTTGGATCCCGAAAGTCGAGGATCTGAGCGAGCAAGTCAGCTACGGCCCTTAGAAGGGGACGACGCCCCGCTGGCTTGGACCAAAACCAGCGTTCCCCTCAAGAATTCGCTGATGGAGCTAGACGCACGAAAAATGGACGCAGGGTGCACTACGTCAGAACTACGGCACGTATACGCCGAAGACCGCCTGATTGACGCGTGCGCGCGGGCACGGCGAGCTATATGTGATGGCGTTGGGTGAAGGTCAGGCGGCTTGCTGATCGTCGGATTTGCCGGCTTGGTGCAGGAGCTTCCATTCCCAGGGCAGCAGTTCGTGCAGCCGCGATGCGGGAAGACCGGCGATACGGGCGAGGACGTCGGCAAGCCAGGCTCTTGGATCGACGTCATTGAGACGACACGTCGTGATCATCGTCAGCATGATGGCGGCACGGTCGGCACCACGCTGGCTACCAGCGAAGGTCCAGTTGCGCCGTTCCAAGGCGATGCCTCTCAAGGCGCGTTCAGCGCAATTGTTAGTCAAGCAGATCCTCCCGTCGTCGCGGAAGCGGGCGAAACCCTGCCAGTGTCATTCGGCCTGCAATATTGCCCCCCTAAGCCGGGGGATCGGCGTCCAAAATTGACCCCCTACAGGTTGGTCTGTTGCGCTGCCTGCTTCGTCATGAAGCAGGTGGTTGGGGATGCTGATCGTGGAGACGATTGCCCGGATAAGGCGCGAGCACTTCATCAAGGGCAAGACGATCAAGGAGAT